>NZ_JBFTOF010000015.1:0-149462 GCF_056397845.1 Rhizobium sp. 05L419 | reverse complement strand
TTCTGGTGGCTGCCGTCGGTCGCCCGGAAATGGTGAAGGCAGACTGGCTGAAGCCTGGGGCGACGGTCATCGATGTCGGGATCAACCGCATTCCGGCGCCGGAAAAGGGTGAAGGAAAGACACGTCTGGTCGGCGATGTCGCCTTTTTGGAAGCGGCCGGTGTCGCCGACGTGATTACGCCGGTTCCGGGCGGTGTCGGACCGATGACCATCGCCATGCTGATGGCCAATACCGTGATTGCCGCGCATCGATCAGCGGGTCAGACACCGCCGAAGTTCTGATCGAGGCGTGGCGCGGCACCCGTCGAAGCTCTGACGATCAGTTCCGCCTTCCACAGTTCCTGCTCCGGATAGGGGCCTTCCTGCTTGACCGTCCCTATCAGGCGCTGCGCGATCCGAACGCCCGCGGCGCGCAGCGAAGAACGCGTGGTCGTCAACGGCACCGAGAAGTTTTCAGGCTTCAGGTGCGGCAGCACGTCGTCATGCGCAATCAGCGAAATGTCTTCGCCAAGCTTTAGCCCGGCCTGATTGACGGCGCGGATGGCGCCGAGCGCCAGCACCGTGCTTGAACAGAGAATTGCCGTCGGCGGCTCCGACATCTGCAGGAAGTGCTCCATGGCAAACTGGCCTTGCTCGTCCGTCATCGAAGAGTGACTGACGCAAATGTCGGGAAGCTCCAGCCCGCGCTCCGCCAAGGCCGCAATCACGCCCCTCTTGCGTCTGATCGCGAAATCGAGGTGCTCCGGCCCATTCATCAGGGCAAACCGGCTGTGCCCTAGCTGCAGCAGCAGCTTCGACGCATCGTAGAATGCGCCTTCGTTGTCGATGTCGAGATATGGGTAGTCCGGCTCCGATCCGAACGACCGTCCGTGAACCAGGTAGGGCATGGAGAGCGATTGCAGAAGCGGTAGCCGCGGGTCGTGGCCGCGCATGTAGGCAACGAAGAGCGCGTCGACATTGCCGCTGATCGCCAGCCGCCGCAATGCTCCGATCTCATCGTCGGGATCGGCGGGCATGATGACGAAGTGGAAATCGTGACGCACGGCTTCCTCTCCGAGCCCCGTCAGGAACTCACCGAAATGGACGTCGGAATAGTGGCCGGGCGCTGTCGGCATGACGAGCCCGATCGACCCTGCCTTGCCGGTGGCAAGCCGTTGCGCCGCCTTGTTCGGCCGGTAGCCGGTTTCCTTGACGGCCTGCAGCACACGCTCGCGCGTCGCCTCGTTGACCTCGGGGTAACCGTTCAACGCGCGGCTCACCGTCGTCTGCGACAGCCCCAGCAATTCCGATAGCTGTTTGAGATTCACGTGCTATGTTTCCTCCACCGCCTTGGAGGCCCATCTCCCAATGGCATCCAAAGCGCTTTTAATTATGTAACAGCTGCGCCGCTTGACTCAAGAAAAATCGCTCCATATTCGGTCCAGGCGTTGCTGCCATGCGATATTCGGTCGTGATTTAGCGGTTTCTGCGAAATGGCTTGACTCTTTTCTGCCGAGAGTGAGATGAGTGAGTAGTCAAAGCGCTTTGGGATTTTGCATTTGAACGATTGCAAAGCGTGGATGGGATTGTGATGGGAGGTTGATCACATGAGAAAGACGTTTTTGATGGGCGTTGCCATGGCGGCGCTTCTGGGCGGTGCTGCATCTGCCGCCGATCTTAAGTTTGCCCCGGGCGAAGATTCCAAGTTCAACTGGAAGAGCTACGACGAGTTCAAGGCTGCTCACGCCGATCTCAAGGGCGAGCCGCTGACGATCTTTGGGCCGTGGCGCGGCGAAGACGAGGCATTTTTCCGCAGCATTCTCGCCTACTTCACCGAAGCGACGGGCGTTGATGCCAAGTATTCGTCGTCGGAGAACTATGAGCAGCAGATCGTCATCGATACGCAGGCCGGCTCGCCGCCGAATATCGCGATCCTGCCGCAGCCCGGCCTCTTGGCCGATCTCGCCAGCAAGGGCTTCCTTGCGCCGCTGGGCGACGATAACTCCAAGTGGGTCAAGGACAACTACGGCGCCGGCGACAGCTGGGTGGGTTACGGCACCTATAAGGGCAAGGACGGCAAGGAAGCATTCTACGCTTTCCCATACAAGGCCGACGTAAAGTCGCTGGTCTGGTTTGTGCCCGAGAATTTCAAGGAAGCGGGCTACAAGGTCCCCACCACAATGGAAGAACTGCAGGCCCTGACGGATCAGATCGTCAAGGACGGCGGCGTTCCGTGGTGCATCGGGCTGGGTTCGGGCGGCGCAACCGGCTGGCCGGCAACCGACTGGATCGAAGATCTCATGCTGCGCATGCAGCCGCCGGAAGCCTACGACAAGTGGACGACGAACGAATTGAAGTTCGATGATCCGGCCGTCGTTGCCGTCATTGACGAGTTCGGCAAGATCGCGAAGAATGAGAAGTATGTCGACGGCGGCGTGAAGGCCGTTGCTTCAACCGACTTCCGCGACAGCCCGAAGGGCCTCTTCGCCGTCCCGCCGAAGTGCTACATGCATCATCAGGCGTCGTTCATCCCGTCCTTCTTCCCGGAAGGCACGAAGCTCGGCCAGGACGCCGACTTCTTCTACATGCCGACCTTCGCCTCGCATCCTGAACTCGGCAAGCCGGTTCTGGGCGCCGGCACGCTCGTCACCATCGCAAAGGACTCGAAGACGGCTCGCGCTTTCGTCGATTTCCTGAAGACGCCGATCGCACATGAAGTCTGGATGGCTCAGTCTAGCTTCCTGACCCCTTACAAGGGTGTCAACACGGCTGCATACGCCAATGATCAGATGAAGCGTGAAGGCGAAATCCTGACGACCGCAACGACCTTCCGCTTCGACGGTTCCGACCTGATGCCGGGCAAGATCGGCGCGGGCGCATTCTGGACGGGGATGGTTGATTTCGTCGGTGGCAAGTCTGCGCAAGACACCGCCAAGGAAATCCAGAGCGCCTGGGACGGCATCAAGTAACATCGCCTGAATCCATGCCGCCGGTCTCGGCGGCATGGTCGCAATGCTGGCCGGATGCTCATGGGGGCGTCCGGCCATCGCCGCCTTATGCGCCAAAGTGACATGAAAAATGGGCACAGGCCGGCGTTTAGCCCTGAATAGACAAGGGTAGCAGGGGAGGGATGAATGCTATCGCAGATAGTTTCCGCTTTGGGGGTCGTGGTCGTAGCGGTGTTCGCATGCTCGGCCTATTTTTATTTCTCGAACAAGCTCCTGGATCTGGCGTTGCCGGTGCGTGATGGCGACATCCGCACCGCTTCGCAGAATCTGAACCGCCGTTCGGTCATCCGACCGTGGCTGTTTCTCTTTCCCGCGCTGTTTCTTCTCGTCGTCTATCTCGTCTATCCCGTGATCGCGACGCTGATCCTGTCATTCTATGATCGCTCGGGTGTCGAGTTCGTCGGTCTCTCCAATTACAAGTGGGCTTTGACCGATCGCGAATTCCGTCAGTCGATCTTCAACAACATCCTCTGGCTTGCCGTCGTCCCGGCCGCCTGCACCTTCTTCGGCCTCGTCATCGCGGTCATGACCGATCGTATCTGGTGGGGCAACATCGCAAAAAGCATCGTGTTCATGCCGATGGCGATTTCCTTCGTCGGCGCCTCCGTCATCTGGAAGTTCATCTACGAGTATCGCGGCGGCAACGACACCCAGATTGGCCTGCTGAACGCGATCGTCCAGCTCTTCGGCGGCTCGCCGCAGGTGTGGATCTCGGTACCCTTCTGGAACAATTTCTTCCTGATGATCATCCTCATCTGGATCCAGACGGGTTTTGCCATGGTCATCCTCTCTGCCGCACTTCGCGGCATTCCCGAAGAGACGATCGAGGCGGCCGTGATCGACGGAGCAAACGGTTGGCAGATCTTCTGGCGGATCATGGTGCCGCAGGTCTGGGGTACCATCGCCGTCGTCTGGACGACCATCACCATTCTGGTCCTCAAAGTGTTCGATATCGTGCTGACTATGACCAATGGTCAGTGGGATACGATGGTTCTCGCCAACCTGATGTTCAATTGGATGTTCCGCGGGGGCGGCGATTCCGGGCGAAGCGCGGTCATCGCGCTCATCATCATGCTGGCCGTGACGCCGATCATGGTCTGGAACGTTCGTCGCGCCAATCGCGAGCTGGGAGGACACTGAGATGACCTTGTCAGGAAACTTCTTCAAGATCGGCCCGGCCCGTCTCCTCGTTCACTTTACCGTTCTCGTCATCGTCGTCATCTGGCTCATTCCGACGCTCGGCATCTTCGTCAGTGCGTTGCGTGACAAGGATCAGATCGTCGTTTCCGGCTGGTGGACCGCCTTTGCCGGTTCGTCGCGAACCGTCGCATCTCGCCTCGGCCAGCCCGATCAGCAGACGCAGGATGGCGCTGTCTATGTCATCGCCGGAAATGTTCTGCAGGGCCAGGAAGGTCGTTCCATCAAGGCGTTCGGCACCCGCGTCGCGCAGCCGGCCGCCTACAAGGCCGGCGAAACCGCTGATCTCGGCGATGGCGTCTCGCTGCTTGTCAACGACGATGGCAGCTATCGCTACGTGAAGAATGCCGCCTTCGGGCCGGACGACGGCGGTCGGCGCGTCTACGTGTCCGTCGCGACCCCACCGGAATTCACTCTGCAGAACTACAAGACGGTTCTGACAGGCGAGGGCATCGGCCAGTCCTTCATCAACTCGTTGACGGTCACGATCCCGGCAACGATCATTCCGATCCTCATCGCGGCCTTCGCAGCCTATGCTTTGAGCTGGATGGAATTTCCAGGCCGCGCGCTGTTGATTGCGCTCGTCGTCGGCCTCATCGTCGTGCCGTTGCAGATGTCGCTGATCCCACTTCTGCGCCTCTACAATCAGGTCGGCTCGCTGCTCGACGCGCCGTCGAAGACCTATCCCGGCATCTGGCTCGCGCACACCGCCTTCGGCATGCCGCTCGCCATCTACCTGCTCCGCTCGTACATTGCGGGGCTGCCGAGGGAGATTATCGAATCCGCGCGTGTCGATGGCGCCAGCGAGTTCGAAATCTTTACCCGCATCGTTTTGCCCTTATCCTTCCCCGCACTCGCGTCCTTCGCGATCTTCCAGTTCCTGTGGGTGTGGAACGACCTGCTTGTCGCCATGGTCTTCCTCGGCACAGACAGGGATCATCTCGTGCTGACCGGCGCCTTGAATGCGCTGCTCGGCTCGCGTGGTGGCAACTGGGAAATCCTGACGGCCTCGGCGTTCATCACCATCATCGTACCGTTGCTCGTGTTCTTCGCCTTGCAGCGTTATCTGGTGCGTGGTCTGCTCTCGGGCTCGGTCAAGGGCGGCTGAAGAACCCCAAGACTAAACTCAACAGGACCAGATATGAGCATGGCATCCCAATCCATTTTGACGGCTGACAAGGACTGGTGGCGTGGCGCGGTGATCTATCAGATCTATCCGCGCTCCTTCCAGGATTCCAACGGTGACGGCATCGGCGACCTGAAGGGCATCACCGCCCGCCTGCCGCACGTCGCAGCCCTTGGCGTAGACGCGATCTGGATCTCGCCATTCTTCACCTCGCCGATGCGCGATTTCGGCTACGACGTCTCCGACTACGAGAATGTCGATTCGATCTTCGGCACGCTGGTGGATTTCGACTCGCTGATTGCAGAGGCACATCGCCTCGGCATTCGCGTGATGATCGATCTTGTCATCTCGCACAGCTCCGACCAGCATCCCTGGTTTGTCGAAAGCCGCTCCAGCAAGACGAATGCGAAAGCGGATTGGTACGTCTGGGCCGATTCCAAGCCGGATGGCACGCCGCCAAACAACTGGCTGTCGATCTTCGGCGGTTCCGCATGGGCGTGGGATCCGACGCGCATGCAGTACTACATGCACAACTTCCTGACGTCTCAGCCGGATATGAACCTGCACAATCCGGAAGTGCAGGATCGCCTGCTCGATGTGGTACGGTTCTGGCTGAAGCGCGGCGTCGACGGCTTCCGCCTCGACACCATCAATTTCTATTTCCACGACCAACAGCTACGCGACAACCCGGCGCTGGCACCTGAGCGCCGAAACGCATCGACCGCACCGGCCGTGAACCCCTATAACTTCCAGGAACACCTCTACGACAAGAACCGCCCGGAAAACATTGCCTTCCTGAAGCGCTTCCGCGCTGTTCTCGAAGAGTTTCCGGCGATCGCCGCAGTCGGCGAAGTCGGCGACAGCCAGCGCGGTCTTGAGATCGTCGGGGAATACACCTCAGGCAACGACAAGATGCATATGTGCTATGCCTTCGAGTTCCTGGCGCCCGATCCGCTATCGCCGGAACGCGTCGAAGAGGTCATGGAAGACTTCGCGGCTGCTGCGCCCGACGGCTGGGCCTGCTGGGCCTTCTCGAACCATGACGTCATGCGCCACGTCAGCCGTTGGGGTTCGCTGGTTGCCGATCGCGACGCCTTCACCAAGCAATTTGCCTCGCTGCTGATGACGCTCCGCGGTTCGGTCTGCCTCTATCAGGGCGAAGAACTCGGCTTGACCGAAGCGGACCTCGCCTATGAGGATCTGCAGGATCCCTACGGCATTCAGTTCTGGCCGGAATTCAAGGGGCGCGACGGCTGCCGGACACCGATGGTTTGGGACTCTCAGGTCGCCCAGGGCGGCTTTTCGACCGTGAAACCCTGGCTGCCGGTCCCCGTCGAACACATCCTGAGGGCCGTCAGTGTCCAGCAGGGCGACGAGAGCTCTGTGCTTGAGCATTACCGGCGCTTCCTCGCTTTCCGCAAGCAGCATCCGGCCTTTGCCAAGGGCGAAATCGAATTCATGGAGCCGCAGGGCGACATGCTCGTTTTCGCGCGGGAACATGGCAACGAGAAACTCCTTTGCGTGTTCAACATAGGCGCCGTCGAAGGCAACGTGGTTTTGCCGGCGGGCGACTGGCAGGCGTTGACGGGCCATGGCTTCGTCAGCAATAACTATGGCGAGAAGATCGATGTTCCGGCCTGGGGAGCGTATTTCGCTCGTCTCGCATAAGCACTTCTGGAGGAGGAACCAATGACTGGACTGACGCTCAGGGATATTCGCAAATCCTACGGTTCCGTGGACGTGCTCCACGGCATCGATCTGGAGATCAAGGAGGGCGAATTCGTTGTTTTCGTCGGTCCGTCGGGCTGCGGCAAGTCCACGCTGCTGCGCATGATCGCCGGCCTCGAGAACATTACGGGCGGCGATATGTATATCGACGGCCAGCTGGTCAACGACGTGCCGCCTTCCAAGCGTGGCATTGCCATGGTCTTCCAGTCCTATGCGCTCTACCCGCACATGACCGTTTACGACAACATGGCGTTCGGCATGAAGATCGCCGGCGAAAACAAGCAGGAAATCGATCGCCGTGTCCGCGCCGCGGCCGACAGCCTTCAGCTTGGCATGTATCTCGACCGGCTGCCGAAGGCGCTCTCGGGCGGCCAGCGCCAGCGTGTTGCCATCGGCCGAGCCATCTGCCGCAATCCGAAAGTCTTCCTGTTCGACGAGCCTCTATCCAACCTCGATGCAGCGCTTCGCGTTGCGACCCGCATCGAGATCGCTCGCCTGAATGAGCAGATGGCCGATACCACGATGATCTACGTTACCCACGATCAGGTCGAGGCAATGACGCTTGCCGACCGTATCGTGGTGTTGTCGGCCGGCAATATCGAGCAGGTCGGCGCGCCGCTCGAACTCTATGAACGTCCAGCCAATCTGTTCGTCGCGAAATTCATCGGCTCGCCGGCCATGAACGTCATCCCGGCGATGATCACCGACGCCGGCAGTACCACCACGGTCACGCTCACGGGTGGCAAGTCGGTGACGCTCGACATCCCGACCGCCGCTTCGGAAAAAGGCAAGACGGCGAGCTTCGGCGTTCGCCCGGAAGACCTGCGCATCGCTGGTGCGACCGACGACTACCTCTTCGAAGGTGAAGTGTCGATTGTGGAAGCGTTGGGTGAAGTGACATTGCTCTATATCGAGGGTCTCGTTCAGGGCGAACCGATCATCGTCAAGCTACCCGGCATCACCGATGTCAGGAAGGGTCAGAAGATGCATTTCTCGGCCGACCGTTCGAAACTGCATCTGTTCGATGCCGATGGTCGCACCTACCGCAAATAAGCTATGAGCTTTTTTTGGGTCGGTTGCAAAAGCGGCCCAAATCGCAACATTTCTCACCTTCTGTTAAAGGTTCGATTGGTAAGATTCCCCTGTGCTTACTTAGGGGACGACGTCGGTGGCTGCATTCAATCCAATGCCTTCTGGACACTTTCTAAACAAAGAAGAATCCTTCATGTATGACCGCGAGGCGCGGTTCAAGATGGAGGACACGATGAACGCGGCGCGCATCGAGTATACCGAGAAGGGCGTGCTGAACATGGCATCCCGGCGCTGCGACATCATACGTATTTCACAGAGCAGCGCGGTCCTTGCGATCCTCACGCAGTTCAGCCTGCCGAAGCAATTCTATCTGGATATCCCTGACGCTCGCATCACCAAGGTTGGCTGCATGCTGATGCGCGTGAATGCGAACAATACGATCGAAGTCCGCTTCCTTCGTCTGCTTACGGACAAGGAACTTAACAAGATCTTTGTCTACAGCACCCATCCGGCGCACCGCGACCGCGTGCTGGACATCCGCGGCTGATCTTCGCCCACCATTGAATGCGAAAGCCCGAGACGCGCGGGCTTTGATTTTTGGTGTCGAAGGGCGATCTGCCGCCGATCGCATCCCTTAGTGGAAGAGGACGCTTGCTCCTCGATCGGATGCACCGACCGCACGGCGGAACGGCGCAAACAGCTCGCGGCCCGTCCCGAACTCGTTGTCGGACAGATCAGCCACGACGGCCTCGCGTTCCGCCAAATCGGCGGCGTCGACCAGAACCTCCAGCGTGCCGGCAATCGCGTCGAGGCGGATGATGTCTCCGTCCTTGATGCGCGCGATCGGTCCGCCATCGACGGCCTCCGGCGTGACGTGGATCGCGGCGGGAACCTTGCCCGAGGCTCCGGACATCCGCCCATCGGTCAGGAGCGCCACGCGGAAGCCGCGGTCCTGCAGCACGCCGAGCGGCGGCGTCAGCTTGTGCAGCTCCGGCATGCCGTTGGCCTTCGGACCCTGGAACCGAACAACGGCAATGAAATCCTTGTTCAGCTTGCCTTCCTTGAAGGCGTCCTGCAGCTCCTGCTGGCTGTGGAAGACGATCGCCGGTGCCTCGATCACGTGGCGGTCCGGCTTGACTGCCGAGATCTTAATGACCGCCTTGCCGAGATTGCCGCGCAGCATCTTCAGCCCGCCATTGGCCTGGAAAGGCGTTTCGATGCTGGCGAGAACCTTCGGGTCGGCGCTCTTTTCGGGGGAGGGCTCGCGCGCGACATTTCCATCTTCGCCGAGGCGCGGATCGATCGTGTAGGCCTGCAGGCCCTGGCCGAAGACCGTGCGAACGTCGTCATGCAGCAGGCCGTGCTTCAATAGTTCCTTGATCAGGAAACCCATGCCGCCGGCTGCGTGGAAGTGGTTCACGTCAGCAAGCCCATTCGGATAGACGCGAGCAAGGAGCGGCACGATTTCCGAGAGCTCGGCAATGTCCTGCCAGGTCAGCTGGATGCCGCCGGCGCGTGCCATGGCGACGAGATGAAGCGTGTGGTTCGTCGAGCCGCCGGTCGCATGCAGACCGACGACGCCGTTGACGATCGAGCGCTCGTCGATCATTTCGCCAGCCGGCGTGAATTCATTGCCTTGCGCGGTGATGGCAAGCGCGCGCTTTGTGGCTTCGCGCGTCAAGGCTTCGCGCAGCGGTGTCCCCGGATTGACGAAGGAGGCGCCGGGCATATGGAAGCCCATGATCTCCATCAGCATCTGGTTCGAATTGGCTGTGCCGTAGAAGGTGCAGGTACCCGGACCATGGTAGGACTTGGATTCCGCTACCAGCAGCTCGGGGCGCCCGACCTTGCCTTCCGCATAGAGCTGGCGAACGCGCGATTTCTCGTCGTTCGGCAGTCCCGTCGTCATCGGCCCGGCGGGAATGAAAATCGCGGGCAGGTGCCCGAAGGAGAGGGCGGCAATGAAAAGGCCAGGTACGATTTTGTCGCAGACGCCGAGGAAGAGTGCCGCATCGAACATGTTGTGGGACAGGCCGACGCCGGCAGCCATGGCGATGAGGTCGCGGGAGAAGAGCGAAAGCTCCATGCCCGGCTGGCCCTGGGTCACGCCGTCACACATCGCCGGCACTGCGCCCGCCACCTGCGCGATGCCGCCGGCCTCTGCCGCGGCTTGGCGGATGATCGCCGGATAGGTCTCGAACGGTTGGTGCGCCGAAAGCATATCATTATAGGAAGTGATGATGCCGAGGTTGGTCACGCGGTCGCCCGCAAGTGCATCCTTCTCGGTGGGGGAACAGACCGCGAAGCCATGGGCCAGGTTTGCGCAGCCAAGCGTCGAGCGGCTCACGCCCTTGGAAGCCGCATTGCGCAGGCGCTCCAGATAGAGGCCGCGGGTCGGTTTCGAACGTTCGACGATGCGAGAGGTAATCGCAGCAATGCGTGAGTGAGCGGACATGGGAGATCCTGCCTTTGTCTAGTCTTCAATTGTCTGTTCGCCGGCGGCGTGCCGGGCTGCTTACGGAGCCCAATAGATGTCGACCGGCGAGGCCGCCCGGCGCAGAATTGCACGGATCGGCATGTCAGCCTCATCGCCGGCGCCTTCCGCCTTCGCCAACACGTCTTTCTTTCCCTCGCCCTCGATGTGGAGCACCAGAAGCCTGGCATCCTGAAGGCTGGAAAACGTGTAGGTCAGGCGCGGTTCGCCGGCACCGTCGGCTTCCATCGTGATGATGCCGCGCGGTGTCTTGGGGTCGAGAGCAACCCCCAGTTTGCTGCCGCCGGGGAAGAACGATGCCGTATGGCCATCGCCGCCCATGCCCAGGATGACGACGTCGAACGGATTGCCGATTGCCTGCGTCGCGGCAGTTGCAAGCACGGCGGCCTCCTCGACCGAACCGGCTGCCTGATAGAGCGGCTGGAACGTTGCCGCCTTCGCTGCATTTTGCAACAGGTTGCTCGCCACCAGCAAGTGATTGGAGCGTTCATTGTCTGCCGGTACGAAACGTTCGTCAACGAGCGTGATCGTCACCTTGCTCCAGTCTAAGTCTCGCGTCGAAAGCTCTTGAAAGAAGGCTTTCGGCGTCGAGCCGCCGGAAACGGCGATCGCAGCCGCCCCGCGTGTCGTGATGGCCGTCGAAAGCGATGCGGCGACCTTGTCTGCAAGGTTGTGCGCCAGTTCCGCGGCGTCGGCAAAAGCATGCATGGTCGCTGCCATCGCTCTCAACCCTCTCAGATATCGTCGTGCCAGGTACGACCGTCACGCTCGATGAGCGCGATCGACTGGCTCGGTCCCCAGGTGCCGGCGGTGTAGCCTTGAACCTTCTGGCCGGTCGATTCCCAGCCCTTGAGGATCGGATCCACCCACTGCCATGCCGCTTCCACTTCGTCGCGGCGCATGAACAGTGTCTGGTTCGAGCGGATGACGTCCATCAGCAGGCGCTCATAGGCATCCGGATTGCGAACCGAGAAGGCTTCGGCAAAGCTCATGTCGAGGGAAACGTTGCGCAGGCGCATGCCGCCCGGACCCGGATCCTTGATCATCAGCGACTGCTTGACGCCTTCATCGGGCTGGAGCCGGATGATGAGCTGGTTCTGGTTGATGCGGCCGGCCGACTGGTCGAAGACCGAGTGCGGGATCGGTTTGAAGGTGATGACGATTTCCGACATGCGGCCGGCGAGACGCTTGCCGGTACGGATGTAGAAGGGAACGCCGGCCCAGCGCCAGTTGCCGATCTCGGCCTTGATGGCGACGAAGGTTTCGGTGTTGGACACGCCGCCTTCCAGCTCTTCGAGGTAGCCCTTGACCGGGCCATTGCCGGAGGCGCCAGCGCGATACTGGCCGCGCACGGAATTCTGCTCGACGTTCGAAGCGTCGATCGGCTTCAGCGCGCGCAGCACCTTCAGCTTCTCGTCGCGAACAGCTTCGGAATCCATGGAGGACGGCACTTCCATCGCTACCAGGCAAAGGAGCTGCAGGATGTGGTTCTGCACCATGTCGCGCAGCGCGCCAGCGGTGTCGTAGTAGCCGGCACGGCCTTCAAGGCCGACGGACTCTGCCACGGTGATCTGCACGTGGTCGATATGGTTGGCGTTCCACAGCGGTTCGTAGAGAGCGTTGGCAAAGCGCAGCGCCATCAGGTTTTGCACCGTTTCCTTGCCGAGATAGTGATCGATGCGGAAGATTTGCTCTTCCTTGAAGACCCTGCCGATCGTGTCGTTGAGCTGCAGGGCGGAGGCGAGGTCGCGGCCGATCGGCTTTTCGACGACGATGCGTGTCGTCTTGGTGATCAGCTTGTGGTCGTGGATCTTCTGTGAGATATCTCCGAAAATGCCGGGAGCGACGGCGAGGTAAAATGCGCGGACGCGATCCTTGCCTTCGTCGAGGAGCTTTTTCAGCTGGTCCCAACCGGCGTCCGAGCGAGCGTCGACGGGGACGTAGAACAGTCGCTCGAGGAATTTCGCGACTTCCTTTTCGTCGTACTCGCCGGGCTTCAGATGTTCTTTCAGGGCATCCTGTGCGAACTTGCGATACTCGTCATGGGTCAGCGGGCTTCTGGAGGCGCCGATGACGCGGGTCGGCTCGGTGAACTGGCCCTCGATCTGACGGTGATATAGCGCCGGCAGCAACTTGCGCTCGGCAAGGTCGCCGCTGCCGCCRAAGACGACATAATCAAAGGGTTCAACAGGGATGATTTGGCTGCTCATGAGGATGTCTCTCAATCAGACTGGTTATTGGCTGTTTAATCTAATCGATTTAAAAAAGCCAGTGTGCGCTGCAATGAATCTGTCGGGAACTGGTTTTAGATCGAATTGCCGCGCGAGGAAATCCGCAATCTGACTAAAACTTGTCGCGCAGCGCAAACCACGAAAGCGCCAGGAAAAGCAGCGGTGCGCGCATCGCCGCGCCGCCGGGAAATGCTGGCACGTCGAGCGATTTGAAGAGGTCCAGATCCGCCGATTTTCCGAGCACGGCGTCGGCGTAGAGCTTGCCGCAGTAGTTCGCCAGCATTACGCCATGCCCGGAGTAACCGCCGATGGAGGTCACTCCCTTCATCACCTCGCGCACGAACGGCTGACGCGGCATGGTAATGCCGACGGAGCCACCCCAGGCGTGGGTGATCTCGACATTCCCAAGTGCCGGGTAGATCTCGGCAATCTGCCGGCGGATATGCCGCGATATGTCGCGCGGGTTGTCGGCCGTATAGGCCTCGCGACCGCCGAACAGCAGCCGTCCATCCTTGGATTTACGGAAATAGCGCACCACGAAACGCGAATCGGCAACCGCTTCCCCGCCCGATAGCACATCCGGGCGGTCGGTGAGCGGTGCGGTGGCGCCAATGAACGACCGGATCGGCATGACGTGGCGTGCCGTCACCGGCTCAAGGTTTTCGATATAGGCGTTGCAGGCGATCAGCGCTTTGCTGGCGACGATCTGTCCCCGCGGCGTTTCGATCGTCACTTTGCCGCTGTCCTGACGGATCGCCGTGGCCTTTGTCATCTCGAAGATCTCGGCACCGGCATTGGCCGCGACGCGCGCCAGACCGATGAGCAGCTTCAGCGGATGGATATGACCCGTGCCCGTGTCGCGAACGCCGCAGAAATAGCGGTTGGACCCCAGGCGCTCCTGCGTCTCCTGCCTCTCCATGAACCTGAGATKCGGATAGTCGTAGCGGAGCGCGGCGATCTCCGCGTTCTCGGCATAGGCGCGCTTGTAACTCTCCTTGTGAGCGACGTTCATCTGCCCTGGCACGAAGTCGATGTCGATCTGGTGATCCGTGGCGAAATCGAGCAGATGCCGCTTGGCGGACTCTGCGAGGTCGAAAAGCGCCTTCGACCTGGCGTAGCCGATCTTCTCCTCCATCTCTTCCGGCCACCAGCGCTGACCGGTGCCGAGCTGGCCGCCATTGCGCCCGGAAGCGCCGTCACCGAAGCGGCACCCTTCGATGAGCACCACGGAAACACCCGATTTGGCGAGATTATAGGCGGCCTGCAGTCCGGTGTAGCCGCCGCCGACGATGGCAACGTCGCATGTCTTCGATCCGTCGAGCGCCGGGTAGGTCGGGCGCTCGCCGACTGTTGCCTGATAAAGGGAAATACCAGGCGCAATAGGGCTCTGCCACGTCTCCTGCGATGTCATGGCGCCCCCTTACACGTTCAGCAGCAGGAACTCGCGCTCCCATGGGCTGATCACCTGCATGAAGGTCTCGAACTCTCCACGCTTGACGCCGGCATAGAGGCCGATGAACTCCCTGCCGAACATCTCTTCGAAGGCTGGCTCGCCTTCCATGAGCGCAACGGCTTCGAGCAGGCCGCGGGGCAGTTCGATTGATCCTTCATTGGCGGCATCTTCGGTCGGCGCCGTCGGCTCGATCTCCTTCATGATGCCCAGCAGGCCGGAGGCGAGGGATGCCGCAAGCGCTAGGTAGGGATTGGCATCGGAACTCGGCAGTCGGTTTTCCACGCGCCGCGCCTGCGGATCGGAGACCGGCACGCGGAAGGCCGTCGTGCGGTTGTCGTAACCCCAGGCATTGTTGACGGGGCAGGACATGTCAGGCGTCAGGCGGCGATAGGAATTCACGTAGGGCGCCAGCATCGACAGGGCGCTCGGCACGTATTTCTGCATGCCGCCGATGAAATGGAAGAACTCGCGCGACGGCGATCCGTCCGGGTTGGAGAAGATGTTCTTCCCCGTCTCCACGTTGACGATCGACTGGTGGATATGCATGGCCGATCCGGGCTGGCCCTGCATCGGCTTTGCCATGAACGTCGCATAGATGCCGTGCTTCATCGCCGCTTCGCGGATGGTCCGCTTGAACAGGAACACCTGGTCGGCAAGCTCGATCGGGTTGCCATGGCGAAGGTTGATTTCGAGCTGTGCCGGGCCTTCCTCGTGGATCAGGGTGTCAATCTCCAGGCCCTGCTTTTCCGAGAAGTGATAGATGTCGTCGATCAATTCGTCGAACTCGTTGATGCCGGCAATCGAATAGCCCTGGCCGCCGAGGATCGAGCGTCCCGAGCGTCCCTTGGGCGGGTGCAGGGGATAGTCTGGGTCATCGTTCTTGGCCACGAGATAGAACTCGATCTCGGGCGCCACGATCGGCTTCCAGCCGCGATCATTGTAAAGCTTCATGATCCGCTTCAGGACGTTGCGGGGCGTGTAGGAGACCTCCTCGCCATCGGCACTGACGATGTCGCAGATCACCTGCGCCGTCGGATCGGTTTCCCAGGGGACGACGGAGAGTGTCGAAAGATCGGGGACGAGCTTGAGATCGCTGTCGCGCGGCTCGTAGCGGAAGCTCTCCGTTTCTTCGGGATACTCGCCGGAGATCGTATGCCGGTAGATGGCCGATGGCAGCGCGAGCGACGTGTTCGAGGTGAACTTGGAGCTCGGCATCATCTTCCCGCGCGGCACGCCCGCAAGGTCGGGGGTGATGCATTCGATGTCCTCGATACCGCGCGCCCTCAAGAACTGAGCTGCTTCCTTCCAGTTTGCCACGCCGCGCAGGGATCCGGGGTCCGGAGGGCTCTTCTTCGAGGCAGGCACGTTTCTGGCAGGCTTCAGCGTCGTCTTTTTTGGGGACATGACACACCGGTTCGCGTTGATCTTGAAGGCATAATAACCGGAGTTTGGCAATTGGCGAGGGGAGGGCACGTTGACTTTCGCCCACCGATGGAAAAAAGAAGACGCCTTTCGGCAAGGGAAACGATTTTGCAGCGGAAAAGCGATGTAATCGTCATCGGCGCGGGCGCAGCCGGTATGATGTGCGCCATTCGCGCTGCCAAGCGCGGTCGCTCGGTTGTCGTTCTCGACCATGCGCGATCGCCCGGGGAGAAAATTCGGATCTCCGGCGGCGGTAGGTGCAACTTCACCAATATCCACACCGGGCCGAAGAGCTTTCTCTCGGCCAATCCGCATTTCTGCAAATCGGCGCTGGCGCGATTCACCCCTTCCGATTTCATCGCCATGGTCCACCAGCACAAGATCGCCTGGCACGAAAAGACACTTGGCCAACTGTTCTGCGACGACAGCGCCAAGGACATCATCCGGATGCTCCTCGATGAAATGAAGGGTGCGGGCGCAGCGCTGCATTTGCGCACCGACATTGGCGAGATAGAAAAGACCACCACCGGGTTCCGCATATCGACGCCGGAAGGCGCCTACGAATGCGAATCCCTGGTGATTGCAACAGGCGGCAAGTCGATACCGAAGATGGGTGCCACGGGCTTTGCCTATCGCGTGGCCGAACAGTTCGGAATGTCCCTGATCGAGACCCGTCCCGGCCTCGTGCCGCTCACGCTTGATCATGCCATGCTTGAAAGCCTGGCGACGCTTTCCGGCATTTCCGCGCCCGCCGAGATCCGCCATGGCAAGACGGCTTTTCGCGAGGCATTGCTTGTTACCCATCGCGGCCTCAGCGGGCCGGCGATCCTGCAGATTTCTTCCTATTGGCGGGAAGGCGATGAGATCACCGTCGGTATCGAGCCGGACATCGATCTTCTGGCTCACCTGAAGGCAGCAAAGCAGGCAAACGGGAGGCAATCGGCCCAAACCGCGCTGGGCGAGATCGTTCCCAAGCGGCTGGCGCAATATCTGACCGAACGCACAGCCGTTACCGGCAACATGGCCGACCTTTCGGACAAGGTTCTGGCACGGCTGGCCGATGCGGCACAGAACTGGAAGGTCAAGCCGTCCGGTTCGGAAGGTTACCGCACCGCCGAGGTCACGCTCGGCGGTATCGACACGACGGCGCTCGATTCCCGCACCATGCAGGCCAAGGAGGTCGCCGGCCTCTACTTCATCGGCGAATGCGTGGACGTGACGGGCTGGCTCGGCGGCTATAACTTCCAGTGGGCCTGGGCTTCGGGTTTTGCCGCAGGTGAATCTTTGTAGGGACAAAACAGCCAGGAGGATTCAATAGTTCTTAATTGGGGTGCGCCATCCTGTCTCAATGACAAGCTGAAAAGGGCTTCCTAAATAATGCTTTACCAGCAAAGTATTTTGTTGGATTGTTGTGTCAGAGAGAAGTGAGGTTCTGCCGATGAACAGAAACACACGACGCGCCATCGCAATTGCTCAGGTCAAGCCTGACAGCAAACTTGTCGCAATCCGCTATCTCGTCCTTGCTGCCAGCGCTTCGGCCGCAATGATCGCGCTCCTTGTAGCGCGAGTGTTCTGAAAGCGTTCCCAAAGACCGAGAGAGTCGGCTGCCAAATGCCGCCGCCTCGCGCCTGACCTGTCGAATAAATCGATTTGAATGTCGGTTTCGGCCACATACGCTTATCCGAAAATTAACACCTCCTCTGCAACAGTTGGCAGATGATTTATGGGCGCTTCCGTCATGCGCGTGGAGCGAAGTGGCAATGATTGCCGTCCGGGTGCACGCTCGAGATTCCCATTGTTCCAAAAAACAGCTCGATGCACTCAGCCGGCGCTTCAGGCAGCCGGTAGGAGGAGTGGTGTATGGAAGGCCGGAACCGCCATGTTGATTGATAAGATTCTTTCCCGCTTCAAAATCAAGACCAAGGTCCTGATCTTTGTGCTGCCCTTCGTTGTGAGCATTTCCGCGGTCGGCCTGACGGGCCTTTATGCCTCGGGCCTACTGCAGGGGCGAATGGAGATCTCCAACAGCGTCCTTCAATCGCTGAGCGGTTTCAAGGATCTTTACGGTTCCATGGACGACTTCCTGCGGATCACCAGCCAGGACGCACGCGACAAGCTCTACAGCGACATCTCGGCACAGCAAGATACGCTAAACGCTACGCTGAAGCAGATTGGCGACAATGCCGGCGGCGAGCATCTCCAGGCCGCAGCAGATGGCACCACAGGCATCTCCGATATGGTGGGCAAGCTCTGGACCTTGCATGAGCAGGAGCTCGCTCTTCAGGCGTCAATCGGCGATGCTCAGAAGGTGATAATTACCAGCCGCTTCAACGTCAATTACGATGCACAGAAGCTTCAGGAGAACATCCGCAACGATGAGAGCAATGCGACGGCGACCCTGCGTGCAGCCGACCGGCTCCTCAAGGGCGGCGACACGCTTGCCACCATCATGGGTGACTTCAGCAAGGCGCAGGTGCCTGCCGACAAGCTCAAGGTCGTCACCGACGCGCTCCCCGCGATTGCCAAGGCGCAGCGTCTGATCGAAATCTCTGTTCCGCAGAACCAGAAGAGCATGACCCAGTCGCTGTCGCAGACGATCAGCGATGTAAAGGCGCAGGCGACGGCTGCCGACGCCGGTACCGACGAAGCAATCGCCAATCTCGGTCGGCTCGTCTCGCGCTTCCGCCAGATGTCGACCTACACCCAGCTGACGGCAACGCAGATGATGCGCGAGGCAACGACAACCTTCGTCACGCTCGACAGCCGCATCGCACAGGCAAACTCGGTACTGGAAGACACACGCCGGCTCGAAAGCGCGATCTACTCTCTGCAGCTCGTCCTTGGCGAATTCGTCGCCAAGCCGAGCAAGGACAACCGCGGTCGCCTGCATCAGACAATTGCCACGCTCGGAACCAGTATGAACACGCTGCTTGCCAGCGCCAAGGGCATGAATTTTGCCGAGGATATCGTTGCGGCGATGTCGCCGGCACTTGCCTCCATGGACAAGGATGCGCTGAGCCTCGTTCAGACGATCGACCAGCGTGTCGCCGACTATGCCTCTGCGCGGGACAAGCTCGATGCCGTTTGGGGCCAGCTGACCTCCTTTGCAGAGCTGCAGAAGCAGACCGCAGGCGCCGAACGTACCCAGGCGAACGGAATTTCGGTACTGACCACCGGTCTCGGCATCCTGCTGTCGATCGTGGGCGGCATCGCGCTTGTCCTGACGCTCCAGCGTCCGATCGGTCAGATTACGGCGGCCATGCGCCGCATCGCCGATGGCGCGCTGGATACCGGCATCTCCGGCGAGCAGCGTCACGACGAAATCGGCGACATGGCGCGTGCGCTTGGTATCTTCAAGGAAAATGCCATTTCGAAGATCCGCATCGAAGAGCAGAGCGAGGAAGAGCGCGTCGCCACCGAGCATGAGCGCCAGCGCAACGATGCCGAAAAGCGTGAGATGGACCGTCAGATCGAGTTTGCCGTCAACGCTCTTGCCTCCGGCCTCGAGCGCATGTCGCAGGGCGATATCTCGACGACGATCGACACGCCCTTCATCGGCCGCCTCGAACAACTTCGTCAGGATTTCAATGGCTCAATGATGCGTCTGCAGGTGACCATGAGTCAGATCCGCGACAACGTGGAGATGATACAGGGCAACGGCAACCAGATGGCCCACTCTGCTGAGGACCTGTCGAAGCGGACCGAACAGCAGGCTGCTTCGCTGGAGGAAACCGCCGCTGCTGTCGAGCAGATCACCGTTACGGTCCGCTCGTCGGCCGAACGGGCCAAGGATGCCGACCAGATCGTTCGCCAGGCCAAGCGCAGCGCAGACGACTCCGGAACCGTTGTCAAGAACGCGATCGACGCCATGGGCCGCATTGAGGATGCATCGCGCCAGATCGAACAGATCATCGGCGTGATCGATGAAATCGCCTTCCAGACCAACCTGCTGGCGCTTAATGCCGGCATCGAGGCGGCACGGGCTGGTGACGCCGGCAAGGGCTTCGCCGTCGTCGCCATGGAAGTCCGTGAACTGGCGCAGCGGTCCGCCGCTGCCGCGCAGGAGATAAAGGGTCTTATCAACAAGTCGACCACGGAAGTCAGTTCCGGTTCGCAGTTCGTGCAGGAGACAGGGACGGTTCTGGCGAAGATTAGCGCCCAGATCGTCACGATCAGCCAGCACGTCGAGATGATCGCCCGCGCGAGCCAGGACCAGTCCGGCGCCCTGCAGGAAGTCAATGCGACCGTCAATCAGATGGACCAGATGACCCAGCAGAATGCCGCAATGGTCGAAGAGACCACGGCGGCCAGCCGCGAGCTTGCAAACGAAGCGGATGCGCTGTTGACGCTGATCCGTCAGTTCAAGATCGATGGCGAGGTTCAGGGCACACTCTATCGCGCTGCCTGACGCGATCCGCAATCGAGATCAGACGACGGCTCCGTATCGCGGGGCCGTTTTCATTTTCGGAGATGCCGCTGGTTGGTCCGTGGCAGGAGCGTTGCACTCATTGCGCTGATCCGGCAATTCCGCATTGATGCCGTTCGCGCCGCAGCGCAGGGTCGCATTCGGAGCGCTGCCTGAGCGGGCGTTTGGTTTCCGATAGTGAAGAGGGCGCCGCCGATTTGCGATTGGCATCGACAGCAATCGCGCGGCGATGTGCACCAGACATGAGCGCCCGACGCTTCGGTAGAATTCGTCTTCCGCCGCGGGGGATCGTCGATCTCGGCTGCCATGAATCAGATCCAGTGCAAGCGCGATTGCCATGGTATCGAGCATGTCGATGTCCTTTCATAAGTGGTCGAGACATCGCTTTAGATATTCATCAAAATGTGCTTCATAAACAGAGAAAACCGGGCTATGTTTTTCATTGATGAAAAATACGCAATGGGATTCCTTCCAGCTTTTCCTGCAGGTCTCCCGTCTGGGCGGGCTGACGGGCGCGAGTGCGTCCAGCGGGCTCAGCCCGGCGACGATCGGTCGTCGCATGCTCGACCTGGAGCAGGAGATCGGTCGTGCGCTGTTCTCGCGCAGCCAGACCGGCTACCGCCTGACGCCGGACGGACAGACGCTGCTGGATCACCTGCAGGACATGGAAGCCGCGGCACGCAGAGTCGATGCGTGGCGTCAGGCAAGCACGATTGGGGCGACCGTCCGGATTGCTGCCGGCACCTGGGTTGCATGGCTGCTGACCGAGAATTTCGCGGCAATTCGCAAGCCGGGCGATAGTTTCGCCGTTTCCCTTGCGGTCGGCGAGGCGCGCGCCAATCTGAATTATCGGGAAACCGATATCGGCATTCGCGCTTTCGAACCCGATGAGAGCAATCTCGCCGCACGCCTGCTGGGTGAGGTCGCCTACGCGATCTATGTGAGGCGCAATAGCGACGAGACGGAAGAGCGGTGGATCGCCGTGAGCGAGGACGATGCGATCTCCAATTATCTGCGCTGGCCTCACCACCATGCATCGGGATCGATCGTCGCAACGGTCAACCGGCCGCGCTCGTTGCCAGAATTGGTGCGCGCCGGAGCAGGCAAGGCCGTGCTGCCCTGTTTCGTCGGCGATCTTGATCCGGAGCTGCAGCGGCTTGGTGACGAGTTGCCGGAACTGCGCCACCGGCAATGGATCGTCATGAACAATGAAGACCGGCACAGGCCAGAAATCCGCGCCGTTGCCGATCGAATGACGAAGCTTTTGAAGAGCTACGCAGACCTGATTGCCGGCAAGCGCTCAGCCAGACGATGAAGAAGGCGCCGCCGCAACGGCGACGCCCAGCGCAGCTCAGTTTTTACCTGCTATGATGACCGGGATTAGCAGGTCGCCCCAGTTGCCGTTGCCGCCATGGTGGCGGGCCGAGCGCACGATCTCGACCGAAACACCGGCATCGACAGCCTTCATGACAGACTGGTTCAGGCGATGCAGATCGTTGGCGAGCGTGCGGATCGTGCTCTGCTGATCCGGGGTCATGCAGATCGACTGTTCTTCAGCGCGTTCCTTGACACGTGCGAGCGTAGGCATGGCATTCTTCTCCCTGGTTCGATCATTCTGCTGCTGGTTTGAACTGTGCATGCTCTGTCGATTCATGCATTGCCGTGGTCGATGAACGGCCACCCGTGATCGCCATCGAGACGGCATCGAAGTAGCCGGTGCCGACCTCGCGCTGGTGCTTGGTCGCCGTGTAGCCGTTGATCTCGGCTGCGAACTCCGCCTGCTGCAGCTCGGAATAGGCTGCCATCTGACGGTCCTTGTAGCCTCGGGCGAGCTCGTACATGCCGAAGTTCAGCTGGTGGAAACCGGCCAGCGTGATGAACTGGAACTTGAAGCCCATCGCGCCGAGTTCCTGCTGGAACTTCGCGATCGTCGCGTCGTCGAGGTTCTTCTTCCAGTTGAACGACGGCGAGCAGTTGTAGGCGAGCAGTTTGCCGGGGTGGACCTTGTGCACGCCCTCGGCAAACCGGCGAGCCTGTTCAAGGTCGGGCTTCGAGGTCTCGCACCAGATCAGATCGCAATGCGGCGCATAGGCAACCGCACGCGCGATGCAGGGCTCAAGCCCGCTGCGCACCTGGTAGAAGCCCTCCACCGTGCGCCCGGCGTCGTAGTCGACGAAAGGCTGGTCGCGCTCGTCGATATCGGACGTCAGTAGCTTTGCAGCTTCCGCGTCGGTCCGGGCGATGACGAGCGTCGGGACGCCCATGACATCGGCTGCAAGACGAGCCGCATCGAGGTTGCGGATATGAGCCGCGGTCGAAATCAGAACTTTGCCGCCGAGGTGGCCGCAWTTTTTCTCCGATGCCAGCTGGTCTTCGAAGTGGACGCCGGCGGCACCTGCCTCGATATACGCCTTCATGATCTCGAAGGCATTCAGTGGCCCCCCGAAGCCGGCTTCGGCGTCGGCTACGATCGGCGCGAACCAGGTCTCGACCGAAAGCCCGTTCTCCTCAGATGTCTCGATCTGATCGGCGCGCTGGAGTGTCCGGTTGATGCGCTTGGCAAGCTCGGGGCCGGCATTTGCCGGATAAAGCGACTGATCCGGATACATGGCCGACGCAGTGTTGGAATCGGCGGCGACCTGCCAGCCGGAGAGGTAGATCGCCTTCAGCCCGGCGCGAACCATCTGCATGGCCTGGTTACCCGAAAGCGCGCCAAGCGCATTGACGAAGTCGTCCTGATGCAGCAGCTGCCAGAGGCGATTGGCACCCATCTCGGCGAGCGAATGGCGAAGCTCCACGGAACCGCGGAGTCGTTTGACGTCGTCGGCCGAATAGGGGCGCTCGATCCCGTCGAAACGACCTGCGGGAACGTTGCGGTGAAGCTTGTCAAAATCTGTCATTTGTTCCTCCATTCAGAAATGACTATCATCGGCTGATTGACAGGATTTACAAAACGGCAGGAAAAGACCACAGGTAGATGCAGAATCGGGCCGCAAAACGGGTTGAGATGCAAAGGCTTTGACAAATGACCGCGGTAAAGTTGTCAATAATTGTAAAAATCCGACCTCCGCGAGTCTGTAAAGGATTGTAACATGGCTGAGCGCAAGATTTTTGCCGGACCGAAGGTTCGACGAATTCGAAATGGCCTCGGGGTCACTCAGACGGCCATGGCCGAGGCGTTGGAGATCTCTCCCTCCTACCTCAACCTGATCGAGCGCAACCAGCGCCCCTTGACGGTACAGCTGCTTCTCAAGCTGTCGGCGGTCTACAAGGTCGATCTCGAAGAGTTGCGCAGTGAAAGCGGCGGCAGTCTGGTCCAGTTGAAGGAGATTTTTGCCGATCCGCTGCTGATCGGCGAGTTGCCCGGCGATCAGGAACTGGTCGAGGTCGCGGAAGCAGCACCCAATGCCGCGAGCGGCATGGTCAAGCTGTACCGCGCGTATCGGGAGCAGGCGGCGCGCCTTTCCGATCTGACCTCGCTGACCGGGGGCGAGGGGCATTTGCCCTTGGCCGGTGCGCGTCTGCCCTCCGATGAGGTTCGCGATGTGCTCGAGCGGCGCTCAAGCTATTTCCCGCACATTGAGGCCGCAGCCGAGGCTTTCCTGTCGCCCTTGGCTGACGTGCGTGACCTCGCCTCTGCATTGAAGGAGTGGTTGCGGGCAGAGCGAGGGATCGGAGTTCGCGTTCTTCCTGTCCATGTCATGCCGGATCTGCGACGTCGCTTCGATCGCCACTCGATGCGGCTCTTCATTTCCGAGCGTCTCTCGTCTGCTGACCAGGCGCATGAGGTCGCCTTCGAGGTTGCGACACTGGCGTTGCGGGAAGCGATCTTGGGCGAACTGGAGGGGTTGGCGCTCTCCACGCCCGAGGCCAGGAGGATCGCCCGTTTCGAGCTTTGCCGATATGGCGCGCTCGCACTGTCGATGCCCTACGCTGCCTTTCTCTCGGCTGCCCAGGGAACACGCTACGATATCGACATCCTTCGCGCCCGGTTCAATGTTTCCTTCGCGCAGGCCGCCGTCCGGCTCACGATGCTGCAGCGCCCGGGCGGATCCGCGATTCCGTTCTTTCTGATGGAGATCGATGCGGCGGGCAATCGGCTACGGCGGGAAGGCGGGCAGGGCTTCCCGCATGTGCGCTTCGGCGGCAACTGTCCGAAGCTGAATGTGCATACCGCTTTTCTTCAGCCGGGACAGATTCTGGCGGAGGTGGTCGAGATGCCGGACGACGCGCGATATCTTACCATCGCCCGGACGCTCGAAGGGCCCGGCGCGCCGTTCGGCGAACGGGTTCGGCGGACAGCCCTGCTGGTGGGTTGCGATGCGTCGCTTGGTGAGGGAGCCGTCTACGGCCAGGCGGTTTCTGCCCAACCGGTCGTTGCTGTCGGATCGGCGTGTCGCCTTTGCGAGCGCCGCGGCTGCCTGTCGCGTGCCGAGCCGCCGGTCACCCGGCCGCTTGGGCTGGACGAGATGGTTGCCGGTCTGAGCAGCTTTGATTTTCAGTGAATGTGAAATCATTGAGACTGCAGGATTTTGCGCTTGTCGGCTCCGGAAATCCTTTCTAGTCTGCTTATAAAACCAGAGGGATGGCGTCCGCAGCAAGCTGATGTCCGAACAAAAAGCAGGAGATAGCATGAGGTCAACAATCGCAAGGCTTGCGGCCGCGGCCATCATGGCCTGGCTTTCGGCCACGCCGTCCGTTGCGCAGGAGCGTGTCGTCAACGTCTACAACTGGTCCGATTATATCGACAGCTCGATCCTTGAGGACTTCACCAAGGAGACCGGCATCAAGGTCGTGTACGACACCTTCGATTCCAACGAGACGCTGGAAGCCAAATTGCTGGCCGGCGGCACGGGCTACGACGTGGTCGTCCCGACAGTATCCTTCATGCAGCGTCAGATCGCAGCCGGCGTCTACCAGAAGCTCGACAAGTCCAAGCTGCCGAACCTGGTGAACATGTGGGACGTCGTCACCAAGGGCGTCGCATCCTTCGATCCCGGCAATGAGTACAGCGTCGACTACATGTGGGGCACAACGGGCATCGGCTACAATGTCGACAAGGTCAAGGCCGCGCTCGGCACGGACGAGAAGCCGAACTGGGATGCGTTGTTCGATCCTGCCAAGGCGGCCAAGCTCAAGGACTGCGGCATCTATATGCTGGATTCCCCGACCGACGTCATCCCATCGGTACTGGCCTATCTCGGTCTCAATCCGAACAGCACTGACGCGGCAGACCTCAAGAAGGCGCAGGATGTCCTCATGGCAGTCCGTCCCTTCGTCCGCAAATTCCACTCGTCCGAATACATCAGCGCGCTCGCAAACGGCGACATCTGTATCGCTCTTGGTTTTTCCGGAGACGTATTCCAGGCTCGCGACCGGGCGTCCGAAGCAAACGCCGGCGTGACGATCGGCTACTCGGTTCCCTCGCAAGGCGCCCAAATTTTCTTCGACGTGTTCGGCATCCCTGCCGATGCACCGCACGTGGCGGAAGCCCACGAGTTCATCAACTACATGATGAAACCGGAGGTCGCCGCCAAGGCCTCGAACTACGTGTTCTATGCGAACGGCAACAAGGCGTCCCAGCCGCTTCTGGACAAGGAAGTGATCGACGATACCGCGATCTATCCGACACCTGAGGTCATGGCGAAACTCTTCACCGTTCCGCCACTCGATGCAAAGGCGCAAAGGGTGGTAACGCGGCTGTGGA
Source organism: Rhizobium sp. 05L419 (assembly GCF_056397845.1). Taxonomy (NCBI): domain Bacteria; kingdom Pseudomonadati; phylum Pseudomonadota; class Alphaproteobacteria; order Hyphomicrobiales; family Rhizobiaceae; genus Rhizobium; species Rhizobium sp. 05L419. The sequence continues at coordinate 123,660 of NZ_JBFTOF010000015.1, read as the reverse complement.
CCACGGTCGTGACCGGTCAATAAGACGCTGGATCTGCCCGAACCACCCGGTTCGGGCATTTTCTTTAAGCGGTCGTACCGGGTCAGCCAAGTCATTCGGGGAACAATCATGAAATCACTCGGCAATATTCGCCGTTCGTTTGCGCCTTGGGCCGATCCGGCAGCCAAGCCATTTATTTCAGTCAAGAACGTCACCAAGCGCTTCGGCGATTTCACTGCCGTCGATGATCTGTCCCTGAATATCTATCACCGCGAGTTCTTCGCACTGCTTGGCGCGTCCGGCTGCGGCAAGTCCACGCTGCTGCGCATGCTTGCCGGTTTCGAGCAGCCGACATCCGGCGAGATCGTTCTCGACGGAACCGATCTGGCCGGCACCCCGCCCTACAAGCGGCCGGTCAACATGATGTTCCAGTCCTATGCGCTCTTCCCGCACATGACCGTCGAGAAGAATATTGCCTTCGGCCTGCGCCAGGACGGCATGCAGAAAGACGAGATCGGCGAGCGAGTGCTGCAGATGCTGAAGATGGTCAAGCTGGAGAAGTTCGCCTCCCGCAAACCGAACCAGCTTTCCGGCGGCCAGCGCCAGCGCGTGGCGCTTGCCCGCTCGCTTGCCAAGCAGCCGAAGGTGCTGCTTCTGGACGAGCCGCTCGGCGCGCTCGACAAGAAACTGCGCGAGGAAACGCAGTTCGAACTGATGGATCTGCAGCAAAACCTTGGTCTCACCTTCGTCGTCGTCACCCATGACCAGGAAGAGGCCATGACCATGGCCGACCGCATCGCCGTCATGAGCCACGGCAAGGTCATTCAGGTTGCGACGCCTGCCGAAATCTACGAGGCGCCGAACTCGCGCTTCGTTGCCGACTTCATCGGCGATGTGAATATCTTCGACGGCAAGGTGACCTCCGCAAGCAACGGCAATACCGAGATCGCAGTGGACAGCGGCTTTTCGATCAAGGTTGCCGCCGGCGATGCGCCGCCTGTGGGCAGCACGGCAGGCTTCGCCATCCGTCCGGAAAAGATGAGGGTGACCCGCACGCCGCCGGCAAATCCCGCCGTCAACGCCGCATCCGGCGAGCTTTGGGACATCGGTTATCTCGGCGACATGACGGTTTTCCATGTGAAGCTGAAGAGCGGCAAAGTGGTGAAGGCATCGCAGCTGAATGCCCAGCGTGCCGTCGACGACCCGTTCACCTATGATCAGGAAGTCTGGATCACCTTCGCCGAGGATGCCGGCGTCCTGCTCAAGGATTGAAACATGGGCAAACTCGGTTCCACCATTTACAATCGCCTCGTCATCATCGTTCCCTACGTCTGGCTGCTACTTTTCTTCCTGGCGCCGTTCTTCATCGTTTTCCGCATTTCGCTGTCGACGACGGCGATCTCAATGCCGCCCTACGAGCCGGCCTTCTCGCTTGCCGACGGCTGGGCCGGCATCTGGCAGAAGATGGCGACCCTGTCGTTCGATAACTACAGCTACCTCATCGACGATCCGCTCTACCTCAACGCCTATATTTCGAGTGTGGTGATTGCCGGTATCTCCACGTTCCTGACGCTGCTGATCGCCTATCCGATCGCCTACGGGATGGCGCAGGCGCCGCGCAGCATCCGCCCGACGCTGCTGATGCTGGTTATCTTGCCCTTCTGGACAAGCTTTCTGATCCGCGTCTACGCCTGGATCGCAATCCTCAAGCCGGAAGGCCTGCTGAACCAGCTGTTGCTATCGCTGCATGTCATCGACAGTCCACTGATCATCCTGAATACCAATGTCGCGGTCTACATCGGCATCGTCTATTCCTACCTGCCATTCATGGTGCTGCCGCTCTATTCCTCGCTGGAAAAGATGGACGGCACGCTGATCGAGGCCGCGCAGGATCTCGGCTGCCCGCCGATCACCGCCTTCTGGCGCGTGACCTTCCCACTCTCGCTTCCGGGTGTCGTGGCCGGCTGCATGCTGGTGTTCATTCCCGCCGTCGGCGAATTCGTCATTCCCGACCTGCTCGGCGGATCTCAAACGCTGATGATCGGCAAGACGCTGTGGAACGAATTCAATTCCAACCGCGACTGGCCCGTCTCCTCGGCGGTGGCGACGATCCTGCTCTTGATCCTGGTGATCCCGATCGTCTTCTTCCAGAATGTGCAAGCCAAAGCCGATGAGCAGGGGAAGTAGACCATGCTGAAATGGACCCGTTTCAACATCGCCTCCGTCGCACTCGGCTTTGCCTTCCTGTACCTGCCGATCGTCCTGCTCGTCGTGTTTTCGTTCAACGAGTCGAAACTCGTCACGGTATGGGGTGGTTTTTCGACAAAGTGGTACGCGTCGCTTTTCCACAACCAGGCCCTGCTCGATGCTGCCTGGGTGACGGTACGGGTGGGCATCCTCTCGGCCACTGCCGCGACGATCCTCGGCACCCTGGCGGCTCTGACGCTGGTGCGTTACACCCGCTTCCGTGGCCGAATGCTCTTTTCGGGCATGGTCTATGCGCCGCTCGTCATGCCAGAAGTGATCACCGGGCTGTCGCTGCTGCTGCTCTTCGTCGCGATCGGCCTCGATCGCGGCTTCTGGACCATCACCCTGGCGCACACGACGCTTACCATGTGTTTCGTGGCCGTCGTGGTGCAGTCGCGCCTCATGAGTTTCGATCGGTCGATCGAGGAGGCCGCGATGGATCTCGGTGCGCCGCCTGTCCGTACTTTTTTCGAGGTGACGTTGCCGATCATCGCGCCGGCAGTACTATCCGGCTGGATCCTCGCCTTCACCCTGTCACTCGATGATCTCGTGATCGCGAGCTTCACTTCGGGTCCCGGGGCCACAACGCTGCCGATGAAAATCTACAGCCAGGTGCGCCTCGGCGTGACGCCGGAGATCAACGCCGTCTGCACGCTTCTGATCGGGGTTGTCACGGTCGGGGTCATTTGCGCCTCAACGGTGACCAAGCGGCGCGAGCTGCAGCGGGAGCGCGACGAACGGGCTGCAGCCAACGCCCCGTGATTATCGCGGAGCATCCCGATGACCGACGGGCATGGTCGAGAGAACAGGATCGGGCCAGGAACCTCCGACGAAGAACGGCAATGGCGGAAAGTCTGCCGTCTTTGCGGGATCGGTAGCCTCGATCTTGCCGGACAGGGCCAGTCCGCTGGATTTGTAAGGAATGACCCCGGACAAAGTGATCGTCTCCGCGGGACCTTCGATGCTGCCGCTGCGTATCTCCGCTGTGCCGTCGGCAAGATCGGCGTTGATGTCGAACGTGTCGAAAGCAAAAGCCCGATGCGAGACGGCACTCAGCGCGAAGAATGCGCCCTTCGCAGCTTCAGTACGCACGGCTTCCGCGTCAAAGCCCGGAAGCGACCCTGAAAGTGCGTGGAAGCCAATCGTGCCTTTCAGATCGGCGGGGCCGGTTTTCCATAGCGGCAGGACTGTGCGTACCGATAGATCGAGCGAGCCGGTGGCAAGGGGCAGCGGCCCCTTAAGCTGCAGACGTTCGATCAGGTTGGCAAAGTTCGCACCCCGGATCGACACCTGAAGCTTTCCGCCGCCATCGAAATCGCCACGCATCGCCTCCAGATGAGCGGTGAGCGCGCCGCCCTCGAACTGGCTGTCGCCGATGTCGAATTTCGCCTCGTTGCTGGAGACGATGATGCTTGCGCCGACATCCGATAGCGCGAAGGGCTCGATGTCGCCCTTTCTAGCGGAAAGCCTGAGGTCGAGATCCAGCTTCTGCAGTGCACCGCCGTCAGGCGGCCCGTTGTCCTCGCCGGCTGCGAGACGCAGGGCGAAAGCGTCGAAAAGCGACTTGAAGTTCATTTGGTCGAACGCAAGTGTGCCACCGAGTTTCGGCCGTTTGCCGGGTGCAAACGTCACGTCCATCACGCCTCGCGCGCTCGCCCCGTTCATGCCGAGGCTGACATTGTCGAAGCGAAATCCGTTTGCGGCCGACACGATGTCGCTCTCGAGAGAAAATGCCTTCAAAGTGGGTATACCGGGCAGCGACCTGCCAGACCAGGTCAACAAAGCCGGCAGATCGGGAATGCCGAGCGCCATCACGCCCGACAGGTCGAAGAGGTGGGCGATATTCGCCAACCCGTCGAAACGTGCCGTCAGCAGGTTGGACGTCAGCGAGGCCTTGAGCGGCGCGCTTCTGCCGCCGAAGATCAGCAGCGGGCTACGAGAGGCAAAGTCGAGCTTCAGGTCCAGGCCGTTTGTCCGGGCGATCAGAATGGCGCTGATCGGATTCGATAGTCTTGGCCAGCTGATGTCGGCGGTGACGCCATCGAACCGATAGGTCCTGCCGCTGGCAACGTCGGTGACGTCGAGCGTGCCGTCTTCGACCGTGATGGTGCCGATCTCCGCGTCGAGTTCCTTGAGGAGCACCTCTTCGCCGCTCTTCTCGTCTGCTCCAGCAATAGCCTTGGCCAATAGCCCTTCGTTGGTCCAGTCGATCATGCCACTGCTTTCGCGGGTCAGCAGTAGGTGGGGACGCAGTAGGTGGAACTCGTGGAAGCTCGCCTTTCCCCTGATCGCATCGATCAGGTTGAATTCGGCCGAAAGGCTCTCGATCGTTCCGAGCCGCTTCTGGTCGCCGCTCTTCTGTCGAACCGAAATATCGCTGAGCGTGATACGCGGGGTCGGCCAGAATTCGACAACCGGTTTACCGGCGATCTCTGCGTTGTAGCCGATCCATTTGGAAAGCGCGTCCTCGATGCCCGAACGAACGAGGTTTGTCGAAATGAGATAGGGGCCCGCGACGCGAAGGGCGACAAAGGTCGTGAGCAGGACGATCAATGAGATTGTTGCAAGTCTCGCAATGCCCGGCAACCAGCGGGCGACGGGCCTGATTTTTCTCCGCCACCGCGGTTGTCGAGACGTGCCCATGAGTTTCGTCCGTCTTTCGGCGCTCGCCCGTTAATGTACTGAAATGCCGGATATATCAAATGTGGGGTACTTGCAAATCGGCAGCTGACCATGCTCTGGTTACGACCTTACAGGCGCTGTGGCATACTATATAGGCATAGAATGGGAGATGTTTTGCATGCGTAACGATAGGCCACTTTGGACGCCTTCGCGAGCCTCGATTGAGGCAAGCCCCATCTATCACTTCATGCAGGCATGCAATCGCAATTTCGGGCTTTCACTGTCGAGCTATGCCGATCTGCATGCATGGTCGGTCGCCGAGCGGGAGAGTTTCTGGACAGCCATTTGGGATTTCTGCGACGTCAGGGGTGACCGCGGCGCCCGCGCCCTGGTCGATGGCGATGCGATGCTCGATGCACGCTTTTTCCCTGACGCGACATTGAACTTCGCCGAGAACCTGCTGTCCGGCGAAGGCGCGGGCGAAGCCATTATTTTCCGCGGTGAGGATAAGGTCGCCGACCGCTGGTCCTGGGATCGGCTGCGCAATCTCGTCTCCAGGCTTCAGCAGGCGTTGCGCACACAAGGCATCGGCCCGGGGGATCGTGTCGCTGCCATGATGCCGAACTTGCCCGAGACGGTGGCATTCATGCTCGCGGCCGCCTCGATCGGCGCGATCTGGTCGTCCTGCTCTCCCGATTTCGGCGAGCAGGGTGTCCTCGATCGTTTCGGCCAGATCGAGCCCAAGCTCTTGGTCGCCTGCGATGCCTATTGGTACGGCGGCAAGCTGCAGGATGTGAAGGCGAAGGTGACGGCGGTGACGGCGAGCCTCGGCTGTCCTTGCGTCGTCGTCCACTATTCCGGCGATGTGACGGCCGTTGCGCGCGATACGCCACGCGCGGCGACGCTTATGGATTTCATCGCCCCCTTCACGGCGAGACCCGTTGAGTTCGCACCCCTGCCGTTTTCGCATCCGCTCTACATCCTGTTTTCCTCTGGAACGACCGGTGTGCCGAAGTGCATCGTCCACTCTGCCGGCGGCACCCTGTTGCAGCACCTGAAGGAACATCGCCTGCATTGCGGCCTGCAGCCCGGCGAGAAGCTGTTCTACTTCACCACCTGCGGCTGGATGATGTGGAATTGGCTGGTAAGCGGCCTGGCAGTCGGCGCGACGCTTTGCCTGTTCGACGGCTCGCCCTTCGCACCGGACGGCAACGTGCTTTTCGACTATGCTCAGGACGAGAAATTTGCGGTGTTCGGCACGTCGGCGAAGTATATCGATGCCCTGCGCAAAGGCGGGCTAACACCGCGCACCACGCACGATCTCTCCAGCCTCCGGCTGATGACCTCCACGGGTTCCCCCCTGTCGCCGGAGGGATTCTCCTTCGTCTACGAGGATATCAAGGAGGATGTGCAACTGGCCTCGATTTCGGGCGGCACCGACATCGTCTCCTGCTTCGTTCTCGGCAATCCGCTGCAGCCGGTCTGGCGCGGTGAGATACAGGGACCCGGCCTGGGCCTTGCCATCGACGTGTGGAACGACGAAGGCAGGTCGGTACGCCACGAAAAAGGCGAGCTCGTTTGCACCAAGGCCTTCCCCGCAATGCCCGTCATGTTCTGGAATGACCCCAGCGGTGCAAAATACCGCGCGGCATATTTCGAGCGGTTCGAAAATGTTTGGTGCCACGGTGATTTCGCCGAGTGGACCGAACATGACGGCATCGTCATCCATGGTCGTTCCGATGCAACGCTCAATCCGGGCGGCGTGCGGATCGGGACGGCGGAGATCTACAATCAGGTCGAGCAGATGGACGAGATCGCAGAGGCGCTCTGCATCGGCCAGGAGTGGGACGACGACGTGCGCGTCGTACTCTTCGTCCGCCTCGCACCGGGCGTCTCGTTGACCGACGATCTCGCAAAAGCCATCAAGACGCGCATCCGCACCGGCGCCTCGCCGCGCCACGTGCCGGCCAAGATCATCGCTGTCGGTGACATTCCGCGCACCAAGTCTGGCAAGATCGTCGAACTTGCGGTTCGCGAAATCGTGCATGGACGGCCGGTGAAGAACAGAGAGGCGCTGGCCAACCCAGAGGCTCTTGAACTCTTTGCAGGGATTGAGGAGTTGCGCGTTTGAAACCGCTAAAATCGTAGCAAAACTACAATCTTTTACCTTCGAGAGATTCCCTTGTCCGGCAACCTTTCGTTAATAAACCTTTGTCAAAGGTGAACGTACCTTGGGGCTGCATATGAACGAGGCAGCTTGGAGCTCTGGCTCCCGAAACATGATGTTAGATCGACTAAGCCCTTGTTGAACAGCACCCAACTCTTAGGCAGCCCCCGGGGCTGCCTTTTTTCGTTCAGACCGCCAGTACCCGCTGTGAGGGAAATGCAATTTCCACAAGCGTGCCTTCGTTCGGCGTCGAGCTGATCGCGAAGATCGCCCGGTTGGCATCGACCATTGCCTTGGTCAGCGGCAGGCCGAGGCCAGTGCCTTCACCTCGATGGCGCGATTGCGTCGAGACCTGGCGGAAGGGCTTCATCGCTTGGTCGAGCTCGCTGCGTGTCATGCCCACACCGGTGTCGCGGATGCGAAGCACGACGCTTCCGTTCGTTTCGTAAGACGTCGACACGACGATCTGGCCGCCCGATGGGGTGAAGCGGATCGAATTCGAGAGGATGTTCAAGGCGATCTGCTTGATGGAGCGCAAGTCTGCGACGACGTCGGGGACGGCGTGCGACAGAGCCGTGCGGATGATCACGCGCTGGCTATTGGCCTGCGGCTGCAGCAGGGCCACGGCCTCGGAAATCGCCTCGTTGAGGCTGATGGCTCCGAAATCCAGATCCATCTCACCGGCTTCGATCTTTGAAATGTCGAGCAGATCGTTGACGATGTCGAGAACGTGCCGACCCGAACGACCGATGTCGTTTGCATATTCCACGTAGCGCGGATGCCCGATCGGCCCGAAGCGCTCGCCGGCCATCATGTCGGAGAAGCCGATGATGGCATTGAGCGGGGTCCGGATCTCGTGGCTGACGCGGGCGAGGAAGTCGGTCTTGTGCGCATTGGCGGTCTCCGCAGCGCTCTTGGCGCCGCGCAACTCGTCCTCCGTGCGCTTCCACTGGGTAATGTCGCGGATGACGGCGCAATAGCCGCTGGAGGAGGTCAGGCGGCCCATCGTCATGAACAGCGGCACGAAACCGCCCGCTGCCTCGCGGCCGATCACTTCGCGGCCATCGTTGAGCACGCTGGCGACGCCATGGCCGGAAAGGCCGTTCAGGTAGTCGAGCACGGCCTTCTGGCTCTCATGGGCAAACAGCATGACGAAAGGTTTGCCGCGGGTCTCCTCCTCGTCGTAGTTGAAAAGCGCGCTCGCCGACCGGTTCATCGAGCGGATGTCGCCTTCGGCACCGATCACGACGACACCGTCGGTTGCCGTTTCCAGGATCGACCGCAGTTCCTCGACCTCGACCTGCAGCTTGGCAACTTTCTCGATCATCCGGTCGGCGGTGCGCGACTCTGCCGGGGACAAATCGCGGGCAGGAACCAAGGCGTCGTTTTCGACCGGCATCAGCGCAAGCATGAGCGCGCTCGACTCTTCCCAGCGAATGGATTGTAGCCTTGCAGAGACCGGAACGAGCTTGTCGTCGACGGTGACGAGCATCATCGCGCCCGGGCGCCCGGCTTTCTCTTCAAGTTCATGTCGCTGCAGCAGCGCGTCGAGGCCGCCGACGTCGGAAAGGTCTTCCAGCGACGAATAGCCGGTCAGTCGCATGAATTCCGGATTTGCATGGATCAGCTGGTCGCCGGCATGGATGAGAACGGCGACCGGGAGCTGGTCGATCATCCTGGCGGAAAAGCCGTCGGTCATCTTCACCCGGGGAGGAATGAAACTCGCCAGTATGTCCATCTGGCTGACGGTTTCTTCAAGGCCTTCGGTGACGTCTTCATCGGCGGGCGCCTCCGCCGGGGAGGGCAAGGTGGCCTCTGTTTCCGGTATCGCCTTCGCTTCGTCTGCCTCCTGCGCAGTCTGTTCGATGACCTCCTCCGCGGACGCATCGGGCTCGACCGCTGCCGCGGGCTCCTCCTGTATCACGCCGCCGCTGGGCGTCGCTTCGTCATCGGTTCGCACGCCGAAGGCTTCAAGGCGCTTGGCGATCTCGTGGAAATTCGCCTGTTCGGCAGATGTAAGGCTCGGTCCGGCACCATGGAGCTGAACGATCTTGTCGGTCAAACGGCGGCTCGGGCCCTCGACAAGCCGCAATACAGGAGGCTCGGCGCGCGGTAGCGCTGGCTCGGGAAGCGGCAACGCCGGCCCGGGCTCGACGGCCGCCGTCCCCGCAGGTTCACTCGCCGTGATTGCCACCTCGTCGGCCGGAAGTTCTTCCGCCTCGTGCTCCGCGCTCTCGGATGCAGCTGGAGTGGCGGCTTGCTGTTCCTCAGGCGCGATCGTCTCCTCTTCAGGCAGATCGGCCGGCTCATCGACCGCGGCCGTGTCGGAGGCGATGCTATGCGGGCCGAATGTCAGGCCGAGCGCCAGTGGATCTTCCGCAGCGTCCGACAGGCGAACGACCCCGAAGCCGCGAAAACCGTCAAATTCCCGGCTTCGCGTGTAGGTCGGCAGGGCGGCAAGATCGACCGGTACGGCGAGGCTTGTTCCCTCTATTGGCCAGTTGATCGTCTTGCCGGACCAAGTATCGCGGCGCGCCAGCGCTTCTGCGATCTTGCCTTCCTGATCAAGGTTGAATAGCGCAGCGATATCGCTGAAGGCGACGCCGATGATATCGGCGGAATGCGGGCCGACCGCCTCCGCAAATTCGCCGGAAACCTCGCTGAAGCGTCCCGCCGCGTCGATCTTCCAGACGAAACGGGTCGCCCGGCTGTTCGGGTTGAAGACGAATTCGCCGTTGTCTGCGGTGTCAGTTGCCGGCGCCGGTTCCTCGGCGGTTGCGGACGGGCTGTGGTGAGTGGCCCCCGTGATTGCTTCTTCCGTCTGAGGGGCAGCGTCGTCAGGAACGTCCGGAGAGTCGAYGATCGGTGCGTCGGCGGCTTCGGCAGCAGAGCTTTCCACCAGGGGCTCTGGCGCGATCTCCGTCTCCGGCTCGTCGAACAGCTCCGCCTCATCATGGCCGGCCGGCTGAACTGAAGTCGATTGACTCCAATCGATGTCAGACGGCTGGTCCGCCTCGGTGTCTTCGGGCAGCGGCTCGGCTTCCAATGCCTCCTCGGCAATTGCAGACGTTTCCGCGGCATCCGTATCGGCGGCGCTGCTGTCCTCGGGCGCGTCCTCAAGGTCCTCGATCCCCGCGATGGCATCGATCGCGTCGGCAAAGGCAGGAGCCGTCGGCGCAGCAGTATGGTTAACGGCGGTTGTGGATAAGTCAGGCTCGTCGAGCGGGTCGAGCCTCCCGAGAACGGTCTCGACGGCAAACAGAAGGTTGAGGGCAGGGTTGTCGCTGATTCGCCCGATAGCGGCCGGAAGGTAGCCCTTGCCGGTCGCGACCGGGCGTTTCACCAATCCATGCGGATGCTCTGCCGCGAGCGTCGTCAGCGCCTTCGCCGTCTGCCTGGTCACACCGAGCGAGGCGAAGCCCGCCGATGCCGCGATGATCTCGCCTTCGCCGCCGATCACGGCCATGTGGGTGTCCGGATCGTCGAGCCCCTTCAGCATCTGTGCGGCCGATTCCCCCGTGGAGGGAGGGCTGGACGAGAGGGGCAGGGACACCAGGATTGCCTGTTCGCCGGATGATAGGCCAATCAATTCAACCGTCGCCTGCGCCGGAATGCGCTGAAAGCCCTGTGCGATGCGGATCATGAAGTTGCGGCTGTCGCCGACGGCGGCCAGCGGGCGGGCCGTTGCTTCCAGCTGCCGGAAGGTGATGTCGGTTCGCGTGATGCCCTGCTCCAGCAGGTCATAGACGGCCGATTGTCCAAACAGCTCCGCCCCGGCACCGTTCGCCCAAAGCGCGCGGGAGAGGTCTGCCGAGAACAGCACCAGCGCGTCGCCACGCGAGAAACGCTCGCGCACGCGGGGATGCACGGCGATATCGATGAACGGGTACTGGACTGCGGGCATGATTGAACCTTTAGTCTTCGGAGATTGGCGAATTAACGGTCTATTAATAACGACAGGCCGGAAAAGGGTCCAGCAGACAGGCCGGGATTCGGCTGGAAAGGTTAACGCCTTGTGCGTCGCACAAATATGTTGCAATGCACAATAAACTCGTCTATATAATAGCGACCGAACGAACGAGGCAATCACTTATGCCGAGACACAAGGAGCGCAAAACCGTGGCGAAGATCGACGACGTTTTCTCTATCTCTTCTTTGGACCCTTCGAAATTCGCTGACTCGTTCCGCGATTTCGCTGAAAAGGGCGCGCAGCAGTCCCGCGACGCCTTTGCCAAGATGAAGGCTGCAGGCGAAGAAGCCAGCAAGACGCTTGAAACCACTGTGCAGACCGCACAGGCTGGTGCTGCCGAAATCGGCCACAAGGCGATCGACGCCCTACGCACCAATGCCGAGAATTCCCTGACGCACCTCGACGCACTGCTGTCCGTCAAGTCCGTTGCCGAATTCTTCGAACTTCAGACAACCTTCCTGCGCAAGCAGGCGGAGCTGACGATCGAGCAGGCAAAGGCGATGCAGGAAACCTCCAAGCAGGTTGCCGAGAAGCTTGCCCAGCCTTCCAAGGAAGCCGCTGAAAAGGTCATTGCGACTTTCAAGGCTGCATGATCCTACCCCCGAGACAACAAAAGGCTGGACCGTTTGTCCGGCCTTTTTGTATATAGAGGGGAGATAGGGCTTGAATTAATTTTCAAGTCCTCGTATGTGAGCCCCGTCGCGCCAAGCGCGATTGTGCGGTTGTAGCTCAGTTGGTTAGAGCGCAGGTTTGTGGCACCTGAGGTCGGAGGTTCGAGACCCCCCAACCGTACCATTTCTTCCACGATAAAATCACAAGCTTGGTAGGATCGCTCGCTCCGCGAGGCAGCTATGCCGAGAACGCCGCTTTGGAAGACGCATGGAACATTTGGCGTGTTCCTGATAGACAATTGTTGGGGCTTTTAGTGCTCCGACCGGCTGTGCGGATTCCGCAAGCGACGTCCTTGGTCCAGGGTCCCGGCATTTCCAGCCGTTGCGGATACCACCCCTCGAATATCAGGCGCAAAACCCGAAAAACTCAGGGTATTTGCGACGCCTTGACGAATCGAGATCTGATCGACATCCTTTTCTGGCGTGACCCGCGCACAACCTCCAAAGACCTTCCCCAGCATGGTCTTAAACGGAGGCAAAGGGACTGCAGTCTTGGGTCGCTATCTTGGTCCGATCGTTTCGGGCGTCGTTGCTGGGGGACTTGCGTCCGGGACGTGAAAGGCCTGACAATGACGCAGAACGGAAATCTCAAACGTCGTGTACGCGCTCGCGCGGCCAAAACAGGCGAGTCCTACACCGCAGCCCTCAGACATCTTCGCCAAACGGTGCCCGACCGTCCTGAGCCAAAATCAGTGCGGTTGGCTGTAGCGCAAACGTCGCTTTTCAATGACCCCCGCGATATGACTGCGCTTCGTGCCAGCGGAGCAGAAATGCGGCGCTTGATGCGCAATGCGCAGAAGGCTGGCGCGCGGCTTATCCACTTCCCCGAGGGTACAACCTGCTGGCCGAATAAACGCATCATGTCTGAAATCGGCCCCAAAGAAATCGGCCCTTCTGACTGGACCCGGTTTGAATGGGAGGTTCTGCGCGAGGAACTGGAAGTGACAAGAAGGCTTGCGAGGGACCTTGAGCTATGGACGGTATTGGGTTCGGTGCATTTGCTCACTCCACCCCACCGGCCGCATAACAGCTTATATGTTCTCTCCGATCGCGGAGAGCTGGTGACGCGCTACGATGAACGTCTGCTGTCGAATACGAAGATCTCGTTCATGTATTCGCCGGGAAAAGCGCCGGTGACCTTCGAGATTGATGGTGTCCGTTTCGGCAGCGCGCTCGGCATGGAGTCGCATTACCCAGAAATATTCATTGAGTACGAGGGGCTCGATGTAGACTGTGTACTGTTCTCGACCTCAGGGGAGAGCCCTTCCGCTGCGCCGCCTTTCGCAGCAGAGGTGTTGGGGCATGCAGCCAGCAATAGATACTGGGTCAGCTACTCCGCCCACTCTCCGCAAAGTGTGACAGCCCCATCTGGAATAGCCGCTCCCGATGGCCAATGGGCCGTGCAATGCTCTTCAGATGGAGCACCGGCTATCGCCGTTGCGGATATCCGGACTGATCCAGAGGATCCCGCGCGGCCGTGGCGGCGAAAGGCTCGCTCCGACCTGTACGTTCAGCATCATGTAACCAGCGATCCACGGAGCGATGGCCGCAACCTATTCTGAGCAGCCGCGGCAAAGGAGATCGCATGAAAACAGCTCAGAAGCCGAGTTGCTGTTGCTACATGCGCTTCCCTTGAATGGAGCCATGTGGGTCAATCAGATGGAACTCTTGCCGGGTGCGACCTACGCGCCCACGCTCTACTCGCATGGGGACCGTATCGAAGGATGGGCGGCCGAAGCTTTGGCGCTGGCGAAAGGCAACCGCCTGATCGTCGTTGGTTGTTCTGTTGGGGGATCTTGCGCGTTGGAGGTTGCCGCTCTTGCCCCTGACCGCGTCGCGGCTCTGGTTCTGATTGGAACCAAGGCATGGCGACGATTGGACCCGGTGTATCATGGTTCGGCTCTCGAAACACTGCGCGAAAAGGGCCTCGAAACCGCGTGGTACCTTTATTGGGAGCCGCTGTTTGCAGCAAAAGCCTCGCCTCAGGCAATCGGTGAAGCAAAGCGCATGGCGATGCTTCAACCCCTGGAAGACGTGGCGCGTGGCGTCACTGTTTTCCATACGCGCCCGAGCCGAGATCATGTACTTTCGACCTTTCCACGCCCGGTTATCGTCGTCACGGGAGAAGAGGACGTCGCACCGGGGCCCAAAATCAGCGCCAAACAGGCCAAGATGGCTCAACACGGTCGGCTGCACATTATCCCTGAATGCGGACATTACGTGCCGCTGGAGCGACCAGAAGCATAAAATTCGATCCTCTGCGAAGTGATAGCCGAACAGGAACTGAATGCCGCGATGATGTCGTAATACTAGCTTGATGAAGCTGTGACTTCGGCAGTCCGTCATGTGCAGGCAATAAGCGATGGTCTTCTGGAACGGCGTCGCGCGGTTGCATACCACCAGTCCTCAATGCTTCATCATCAGCGGTATCGTTGCGCGCGAGAGCACGTAGCGGGTGACGCGGCCGAGGAGCAGCTCCAGAAAATAGCTATGCCTGAAGGCGCCGATCAGCAGGCAGGTCGCGCGCTCCGACCGCGCGAAATTCAAGATGGTTTCGCCGACCGATCGGTTTTCGGACCTCAGCGCAACGAAATCGGCCTGAAGCCCGAGCTCAGCCAGAAGTTCCCTTGCCGTAGCCTGGTAGGTGCCGTCGGCGGTGTCGTTGACGCAGAGAACGGTGATGCGCTCGGCGGCTGTCAGCCAGCGCTTCGCTGCGACCACCGCACTTCTTGCATGATGGTGCGGCTTCCAGCCGATCACGACATGCCCCAACAGGTGCCCGGCATATCTCCCCGGAGGCGGCACCAGCACGAGCTTGCGCTCGTTGAAGATGATGGCGTGGAAGGCGTCGCGCGCATCCAAATTGCCATGGCACGGGGCAACCACAAGCGCGCTCTCATGACATTGGGTCGCCACGCAGCGGTCCAGATCGCCGCGGCAATCGTCCATGAGCAGCTCTCTGCGGTCGGGCCCGTCGCGTCTCCAGCTGTGGAAGATCCGGTTGACCAGTTCGAAACGCTGCAGGGAGGTACCTTCGGCAAGATCCCTCAGCATCTGCAGGTCGATCTCCTCCGGAGAGACGATCATTCCCAGTGGCCTCGCCCCGACGTGAACGGCGGCCATGCTGCCGTGCACGAGCTGTGCCGCGTCCTCGGCAATGTCCAGGCAGATCTTCGCGGTTTCAGGATCCGGCAGCAGCGCCAAGACGTCGGCTTGGCTCGTCGACGGATAAGGATGGCCACCGGTCCCGCTGGCAGTCCCGATCGTTGGCGGTCTGATTTCGCTGCTGAACATGGCGGACCTGCTCGATGCCGCATCGCCCGTATTGGTCAATGACTGGTTTTGCTCTATCATCACGACGGGCCGCGACGGCAGTGATTCTACTCCTGCATCGTGCAACTCGCAACGCCATCCGTGTTGTCGCTAAGACCCTGAAATCGCTTGAAGTGGCGCACACTCGACTAGCCGCTTTGGTTGAAATGAAGTCGCTCTCGAACGCCTGGCGCGGCCAGTTTGTATGTTGCCGTCCTCAAGCGAAGGTTGCCAGAAAAATCAGTGCCTAGTTAAGCCGGCACGCCCTGATACACCCGATGTTGGTTATATTGCGTTGCAAAATGTGATCGAGAATGCCATTTTCCGCGCGGGGGTAAATTCAGAGTGATTTTAGAAGGAGACTTTAATGTCCATTTCGCTCAACAATCTGGATAGATCCAACGCAGAGGCTGTTTCCGCAATCAACGCCTCGGCTGCAATAAGGGCGGCGCGAGAAGCCATCGGCTACAGCGTTGACGATCTTGCGGTCACCTGCGGCCTCCTCGTCAGCGAGATCCAGGAGGTCGAGAACGGCGAGGATACGGATCCCGCCAAGCTGAAGCGGATCGCTGCCGCGTTGCAGATACCGCTGACGGCGTTCATTCCAGAGTGATCGTAGGCTTACGGGGCCGGCAGGGCATTTCCCCTCTGGCCCCGCCTCAACCCTGCAGACCCCGAATTCCCGTTGGAACAATATTGGCAGTCGCCTGAAGGCGCGTGGCGCTGCTCGGCTTCTTCGCTTTCTCCGGTCTCAAATGGAACCGGTCCCGCCGGTCGGGCGTTTGCCTTCGGACGGGAGAATGAAATGTCGAAGACGCTTCTATACGGTGCGACCAAGGTAGACGAGACGAACGTCGCATATGCCGCTGTCGCAAGTCTTGAACAATTCCAGTGGAAGAACCGTGTTGTCGTCATCTTTGCCGATACGGGCAACGCGCGATCCGCGCACCAGGAAAACCAGCTGCTGGCCGATCGATCGGCGCTGGAGGTGCGCGACATCGTGCTGCTGAAGGTCGTCGGCGGCACCGTCCGGCTGCTGTTCGGCGTCGGCGAGACGCTGGACGCCGAAGCCATAGCTCGGGACCTTGCCCACCGCGATGGCCCGCAAGCCGGAGAGTTCGCTGCCGTGCTCGTCGGTAAGGACGGCACGGTCAAGCTCAATGTGCATGAGCCGATCAGCAGCGGAGAGCTCTTCGCGATCATCGACGCCATGCCTATGCGCGCTGCGGAAGGCGCGGCATCCGGCAAGACGGCGCCAGATGAAGGCCCTCATCGAAGGGACGACAAAGCCCGCTGACCCGGCGGTCACCTTCGTTGCGAAACAAGAGAACGGCAAGGAGCAGACCATGTCCGTGCCCCACGAACCCATTCCAGTCCCGCTGCCACCGGGCCGGATCCCGGAGCCACCCATCAAGGAACCGGAGCCCGATGTATTGCCGGATGAGCTGCCTAATCCCAATCCCGATGAAAACGACAGCCCGGCAAAGCATGTGCTCACGTGCTAGAGGAAGATATGCCGCTCCGCACCGACAAGCTCCTGCAGGAAATCGACCACTGTGCGGACGCGAACGAGATCGCGAGCACTTTCATGATAGGTGGTCCAGTAGGCGCGCTGGATCGAAACCTCCGGCAGAATGCGGATCAGTTCAGGATATTGGCGGGCGATATAGTCGTGCAGAATGCCGATACCGGCACCTGAGCGCACCGCCTCGGTCTGGCCGATGGCCGTGGAGATTTCAAACGACGCATCCCAGCTGCGCATGACAGCCGAGGAGAAATTGAGCGACGCCGTAAAGATCAGGTCCTCGACGTAGCCAATTCGCGGATGTACCTTCAGCGCGTCGATGTCGGCGGGCGCGTCGTGGGTGTGCAGATAGTTCTGCGAGGCATAGAGTCCGAGAGTATAGTCCGTGAGCTTGGACGAGACGAGGCGCCCCTGTTCCGGTCGCTCCAGGGTGATTGCAATGTCTGCCTCGCGCTGCGAAAGCGAAAAGGAGCGCGGCACCGGCACGAGCTGTATCCGAAGCTCCGGATGGCGCTGTATCAGTTGCCCGAGGCGCGGCGCGAGAAACGAGACGCCGAAACCGTCGGGCGCGCCGATCCGCACCGTGCCGGCGATCGTGCTGTCGAGATGGCCGAGGCTTGCCTGCGCACGCAGCATCTCGGTTTCCATCCGCTCGGCGGCGTGCAGGAAGATCTCGCCTTCCGCCGTCAGGTCGCAGCCGTTGGTGCGTCGCACGAGCAGCCGCGTCTTCAGCCGCTCTTCCAAGGTGGTGACGCGGCGGCTGAGCGTCGCATGATTGACGCCGAGCCGTTTGGAGGCGGCGAGTATCTGCCCTGTGCGGGCCACGGCCAGGAACATGCGCACGTCATCCCAGTCCAAGGCGGCCTCCGGCTTTAATTTTTGCACAACGGTTGCTTATATCAGCTCATTGATTTGTGCAAATTGAAGTGCGATTGTTC
Organism: Rhizobium sp. 05L419; assembly: GCF_056397845.1. NCBI lineage: Bacteria > Pseudomonadati > Pseudomonadota > Alphaproteobacteria > Hyphomicrobiales > Rhizobiaceae > Rhizobium > Rhizobium sp. 05L419. The sequence continues at coordinate 106,229 of NZ_JBFTOF010000015.1, read as the reverse complement.
GCCATCCAGTAAATCAAGAGGAGGCACATCCATGCGTGAGATCGGTCATTTCATCGGCGGCAAGCATGTCGTAGGCACCAGCGGTCGCTCGAGCAACGTCTTCAATCCGGCAACGGGCGAAGTGCAGGCGACCGTTGCACTGGCAAGCGACGCGGAACTGGATGCAGCCGTTCAGAACGCCAAGGCCGCGCAGCCGAAGTGGGCCGCCACCAACCCGCAGCGCCGCGCCCGCGTCTTTATGAAATTCGTCCAGCTGCTGAACGACAACATGGATGAACTGGCTGAACTGCTCTCCAAGGAGCATGGTAAGACGATCGAGGATGCCAAGGGCGACGTCATCCGCGGCCTCGAAGTCTGCGAGTTCGTGATCGGCATTCCTCACCTCGCCAAGAGCGAGTTCACCGAAGGCGCCGGCCCGAATATCGACATGTATTCGATCCGCCAGGCGGTCGGCATCGGCGCCGGCATCACGCCGTTCAACTTCCCGGCCATGATCCCGATGTGGATGTTCGCGCCTGCCATCGCCTGCGGCAATGCCTTCATCCTGAAGCCCTCGGAGCGCGACCCGTCCGTGCCGCTCCGCCTTGCCGAACTGATGATCGAAGCAGGCCTGCCGGCAGGCATCCTCAACGTCGTCAACGGTGACAAGGGCGCCGTCGATGCGATCCTGACGCATCCGGATATCTCGGCTGTCTCCTTCGTCGGCTCGACGCCGATCGCCCGTTATGTCTATGGCACGGCTGCGATGAACGGCAAGCGCGCGCAGTGCTTCGGCGGCGCAAAGAATCACATGATCATCATGCCGGACGCCGATCTCGACCAGGCGGCAAACGCCCTGATGGGCGCGGGCTATGGATCGGCCGGGGAACGCTGCATGGCGATCTCGGTTGCAGTTCCGGTCGGCAAGGAAACCGCCGACCGTCTGATTGCAAAGCTGACGCCGATGGTCGAAAGCCTGCGCATCGGCCCTTACACCGACGAAAAGGCCGACCTTGGCCCGGTCGTCACCAAGGAAGCCAAGGAGCGCATTCTTGGGCTGATCAACAAGGGTGTCGAGCAAGGTGCCGAGCTTGTCGTCGACGGCCGCGATTTCAAGCTGCAGGGGTATGAGAATGGCCATTTCGTCGGCGGCTGCCTGTTCGACAATGTCACGCCGGACATGGACATCTACAAAACCGAAATCTTCGGACCGGTTCTTTCCGTCGTGCGGGCCAAGAACTACGAGGAAGCCCTGGACCTGCCGATGAAGCATGAATATGGCAACGGCGTTGCAATCTACACCCGCGACGGCGATGCCGCCCGCGACTTCGCTTCGCGCATCAACATCGGCATGGTCGGCGTCAACGTGCCGATCCCGGTTCCGCTCGCCTATCACTCCTTCGGCGGCTGGAAGTCCTCGTCCTTCGGCGATTTGAACCAGCACGGCACGGACTCGATCAAGTTCTGGACCCGCACCAAGACGGTCACAAGCCGCTGGCCCTCTGGCATCAAGGACGGCGCCGAATTCGTCATGCCGACAATGAAGTAACGTCCCTCAACCAGCTTGCTTTCGGAACCGGGCTCCTCAGGGGGCCCGATTTCGTTTAGAACAGCGGCAATCAGCCTCAGATAAGATGAATATCATTTTCATATTTTGGAATTGTTCAAAACTATCAAAGCCACTATATACACTTGACGACGAGAACGATTCTGGAGATCGGCATGCGTTTGACGAAACAGACCAACTATGCGGTTCGCATGTTGATGTACTGCGCTGCCAATGATGGATATCTGAGCCGCATTCCGGAGATTGCCCGGGCCTACGGTGTCTCCGAACTCTTTCTGTTCAAGATCCTGCAGCCGCTGAACAAGGCTGGTCTGGTCGAAACCGTGCGGGGACGCAATGGCGGTGTTCGTCTTGGCAAGCCTGCCAAGGATATCAGCCTTTTCGACGTGGTCCGCGTGACGGAGGACAGTTTCGCGATGGCGGAATGCTTCGAGGACGACGGTGTGGTCGAATGCCCGCTGGTTGACAGCTGCGGCCTGAACTCGGCTCTGCGCAAGGCGTTGAATGCCTTCTTCGACGTGCTGGCGCAGTATTCCATCGACGACCTCGTGAAGGCGCGTCCGCAGATCAACTTCCTGCTCGGCATCACGGGCGAGCAGGCATACCGCAAGCCGCCGGTGACCGCTCCGGCAGCTTGACGCAATAACAGCCCCTGATTTGACGCAACCGCAGCGCCCTGGGTGTCTGCGGTTGTTAGTTTCTTGGGGTTTCGACCGAAGACTCGCGGCAAGCGAGTGCCTGCTTGGTGCGGTTGGCGCGAAATTATACCAAATGTGACAAAATCTCGGTTTATTCAGTGCGAATATTTCCAAATGCGGCCTATTTTCGGCGGAAAATTACTAAAGTTGCCCGTCTGGAAAAATTTTCCACTGGGGTCGTTGATTTCAGCAAATAAATATCGTTCCATCTGCCGTCGGTCCGGATGCCTATCCGCGATCTCAAAACTTAAAAAAGAACAAACCTGGGAAACGAAATCATGAAAAAGATCTCTGTCCTCCTGGCAGCGACCGTCTTGGCTTCTGCCATGGCGTCGGCGGCTTGGTCGAAAACGCTTGTTTACTGCTCTGAAGGATCGCCGGAAGGCTTCGATCCCGGCATCTACACGGCGGGCACCACCTTCGATGCGTCGTCGCGCACGGTCTACAGCCGCCTCGTCGAGTTCACCCATGGCAAGACCGAAGTCGAGCCGGGCCTCGCCGAAAGCTGGACGGTTTCCGATGACGGCACGCAGTACACCTTCAAGCTGCGCCCGGGTGTCAAGTTCCAGACGACCGACTTCTTCACTCCGAGCCGCGACCTGACGGCTGACGACGTCGTCTTCTCGTTCGAGCGCCAGCTGAAGGCCGACAGCCCGTGGGCCAAGTATGTCGCAGGCGTTTCCTATGAGTACGCCGCCGGCATGGGCTTCCCGGAACTCATCAAGTCGGTCGAGAAGGTCGATGACCTGACGGTCAAATTCACGCTCAACCATCCCGAAGCTCCTTTCCTCGCCGACCTCGCGATGGACTTCGCATCTGTTGTGTCCAAGGAGTATGCCGACAAGCTTCAGGCCGACGGCAAGATGGAACAGATGAACCAAATGCCGCTCGGCACCGGTCCGTTCACCTTCGTTGCCTACCAGCCGGATGCCGTCATCCGCTACAAGGCCAACGAAACCTACTTCAAGGGTAAGGAAAAGATCGACGATCTCGTCTTCGCGATCACGCCTGACGCATCTGTCCGCGCCCAGAAGCTCAAGGCCGGCGAATGCCACATCATGCCTTATCCGAACGCCGCAGACGTCAAGGACCTCAAGGCTGACTCGAACCTCAAGGTTCTCGAGCAGCCGGGCCTGAACGTTTCCTACCTCGCCTACAACACGCTGCAGGCGCCGTTCGACAAGCCTGAAGTGCGCCGGGCGCTGAACATGGCGATCAACAAGCAGGCGATCGTCGACGCCGTCTTCCAGGGTGCCGGCCAGGTTGCCAAGAACCCGATCCCGCCGACGATGTGGTCGTACAACGATGCCGTCAAGGACGACGAATACAACCCTGATGAAGCTAAGAAGATGCTTGAAGCCGCTGGCGTCAAAGACCTCAGCATGAAGATCTGGGCGATGCCGGTTTCGCGTCCGTACATGCTCAACGCACGTCGCGCTGCCGAACTGATGCAGGCCGACCTCGCCAAGGTTGGCGTCAAGGTCGAGATCGTCACGCACGAATGGGCAGAATACTTGAAGCTCTCCAAGGACAAGGCCCGCGATGGCGCCGCGATCCTTGGCTGGACGGGCGATAACGGCGATCCGGACAACTTCCTCGACACGCTCCTCGGCTGCGAAGCTGTCGGCGGCAACAACCGCGCGCAGTGGTGCAACAAGGAGTTCGACGCCCTCGTGAAGAAGGCCAAGAAGACTGCCGATGTCGGCGAACGTACCAAGCTCTACGAAGAAGCGCAGGTCCTCTTCAAGAAGGAAGCGCCTTGGGCGACGATCGATCACTCCACCGAATTCGTTCCGATGAGTGCCAAGGTTTCCGGCTATGTGCAGGATCCGGTCGGCGTTCACCGCTTCGATGGCGTTGATATCGCCGAATAACCGAAACTATGCGAAGATGCCCGGCAAGACCGGGCCCGGCCGGCGGTCAGGTTTGATACCTGACCGCCGGACTAATATGGACATATGCCATGTTGCGATTTTTCTTCGGGCGCCTAGCGGTCCTGATCCCCACTTTCCTCGGTGTTTCCATCATCGCCTTCTCCTTCATCCGCCTGCTGCCCGGTGACCCGGTCATGCTGATGTCGGGCGAACGCGTGATGGCGCCTGAACGTCATGCCGAAATCATGCATGACCTCGGTCTCGACCGGCCGGTCTACGTTCAATATCTCGGTTACCTCGGCAACGTGTTGCAGGGCGATCTCGGGTCGTCGATCGTGACCAAGCGCCCGGTCCTGCATGAGTTCGGCACGCTGTTCCCGGCAACGCTGGAGCTGTCGCTCTGCGCCATGCTGTTTGCCATCCTGCTTGGCGTCCCCGCCGGCATATTCGCCGCCGTCAAACGGGGAACCTGGTTCGACCAGGGCGCCATGGGCGTGGCGCTTGTCGGTTATTCGATGCCGATCTTCTGGTGGGGCCTGCTGCTCATCGTTCTATTCTCCAATACGCTGCACTGGACGCCGGTATCCGGCCGTATCGGCCTGATGTATTTCTTCAAGCCGGTCACCGGGTTCATGCTGATCGATAGTCTGCTGTCCGGCCAGGCCGGAGCTTTCAAGTCGGCCTTCCTGTCGCTGATCCTGCCGACGATCGTCCTTGGGACCATTCCGCTTGCCGTTATAGCGCGCCAGACGCGCTCGGCCATGCTCGAAGTTCTCGGCGAAGACTATGTTCGCACGGCTCGCTCCAAGGGCCTCGCGCCGCTTCGCGTCGTCGGCGTCCATGCGCTGCGCAATGCCATGATCCCCGTCGTCACCTCGATCGGCCTGCAGGTCGGCGTTCTGCTCGGCGGTGCGATCCTGACCGAAACGATCTTCTCCTGGCCCGGTATCGGCAAGTGGATGGTCGATGCGGTCTTCAAGCGTGACTATACAGTCGTTCAGGGCGGTCTGCTGCTGATCGCCGGCATCATCATGCTCGTCAATCTGATCGTCGACCTCATGTACGGTCTCATCAACCCACGCATCAGGCACTAGGAGCGGCTCATGAGCACGGCAACCACAAAGTCTGCCCAACCCTCCGCTCTGGCGGAGTTCTGGTACTATTTCTCCCGTAACAAGGGCGCGGTCATCGGCCTCTTCGTCTTTCTCATCGTGCTGTTCATGGCGATCTTCGCGCCGTGGATCGCACCGCACGATCCGAACATTCCGTCCGGCATGCAGCGCCTTCCTCCGGCGTGGTCGGCAAACGGCAACAGTTCGTATCTGTTGGGTACCGACGCCGTTGGCCGCGACATGCTGACGCGCTTGATCTACGGCACCCGTTTCTCACTTTTCATTGGCCTTGTCGTCGCCTCGCTGTCGGCTGTGGCCGGTGTGCTGTTCGGTCTTATCGCCGGCTATTTCCGCGGCCGTACGGATACAATCATTATGCGCGTCATGGACATCATTCTGGCTTTTCCCTCACTGCTGCTCGCCCTGGTGCTTGTTGCGGTGCTCGGCCCGGGCCTGCTGAACGCCATGATTGCGATCTCGATCGTCAACCAGCCGCACTTCGTCCGCCTGACGCGTGCGGCCGTGATGAGCGAGCGCGAGAAGGAATATGTCGTGGCGTCGCGTGTGGCCGGTGCCGGCACGTTGCGTCTGATGTTCAAGACGATTCTGCCGAATTGCCTGGCACCGCTGATCGTCCAGGCGACGCTCGCATTCTCCGCCGCGATCCTCGATGCAGCGGCTCTCGGGTTCCTCGGCCAAGGCGCCCAGCCGCCGACGCCCGAATGGGGTACGATGCTCGCAGATTCGCGCGAGTTCCTCCAAAGCAACCCTTGGCTCGTCACTTTCCCGGGTCTCTGCATCCTGATCACCGTTCTGGCCATCAACCTGATGGGCGACGGTCTGCGCGATGCACTCGATCCCAAACTGAAGAGGTCCTGAAATGGCACTTCTTGAAATCGAAAATCTCGTCGTCGAATTCCAGACCTCGACCGGTCCGTTTCGCGCCGTCGATGGCGTGTCGCTCAAGGTCGATGCCGGCGAAGTCCTTGCAATCGTTGGCGAGTCGGGATCCGGAAAGTCGGTCTCCATGCTCGCGGCGATGGGCCTTCTGCCGTGGACGGCAAAGGTGACCGCCGACAAGATGGTCTTTGATGGCCGCAATCTGCTTGGAATGTCGCCAAGGGAGCGGCGCAACATCGTCGGCAAGGATATGTCGATGATCTTCCAGGAGCCCATCGCCAGCCTCAATCCCTGCTTCACGGTCGGCTTCCAGATCGAAGAGGTTCTGCGAATCCACCTTCGCATGGACAAGGCTGCGCGGCGCAAGCGTGCCGTCGAACTGTTCGAGGCCGTTGGTATTCCCAACCCTGCCGAACGGCTTGGCCATTTCCCGCACCAGATGTCGGGCGGCCAGTGTCAGCGTGTGATGATCGCCATTGCGATCGCCTGCAATCCGAAGCTTCTGATCGCCGACGAACCCACGACCGCGCTCGACGTGACCATTCAGAAGCAGATACTCGATCTGCTGATGCGCCTGCAGACGGAGCATCGCATGGGCCTGATCATGATCACGCACAATATGGGCGTGGTCGCCGAAACGGCCGATCGGGTGATCGTTCAATACAAGGGTCGCAAGATGGAGGAGGCCGACGTGCTGTCGCTCTTCGAATCGCCGAAGAGCGATTACACAAGGGCGCTGCTTGCCGCCTTGCCGGACAATGCGACCGGCGACCGCCTGCCGACGATTGGCGAAATTTTCAACCAGGATAAGACCGTGGAGGGAGCGGCCCAATGACGCCAGTCCTCGAAGCAAAAGACATTGTCCGCAATTACTATCTGCCGGGCGGCCTCTTCAAGAAAGAGAAAACGGTGAACGCCGTCAAGGGCGTGAGCTTCAAGGTAGAACAGGGCAAGACGCTCGCGATCGTCGGAGAAAGCGGCTGCGGCAAGTCCACCCTTGCCCGCATCGTCACGATGATCGATCCCGCGAGCGGCGGCGAACTGTTCATCGATGGCAACAAGGTCGACATCGCCGCGGGCGACCTGACGCCGGAAGTGCGCCGCAAGGTGCAGATCGTCTTCCAGAACCCTTACGGGTCGCTCAATCCGCGCAAGAAGGTCGGCGACATCCTGATGGAGCCTTTGATCATCAACACCAATACGCCCGCTGCCGAGCGGCGGGCCTTGGCGATGTCGATGCTGAAGAAGGTCGGCCTTCAGGAGATCCATTTCAACCGCTACCCGCATATGTTCTCGGGCGGCCAGCGTCAGCGTATCGCCATTGCCCGCGCCTTGATGCTGAACCCGCGGCTTCTGGTTCTCGACGAGCCCGTTTCGGCGCTGGACCTTTCGGTTCAGGCGCAGGTGCTCAATCTGCTTGCGGACCTGCAGGACGAACTGAACCTCACTTATGTCTTCATCAGCCACGATCTCTCGGTCGTTCGCTATATGGCCGACGACGTCATGGTGATGTATTTCGGCGAGGCTGTCGAATACGGAACCCGGGATCAGGTGTTCAACGATCCGCAGCACAGCTATACCAAGACATTGTTTGCGGCCACGCCGCGCGCCGATGTCGGGACCATTAGGGCGCGTCTTGCGCGCAAGAATGCGGCCCTGGTAGCGTCCTAGGGTTCGCTCCTCCAGCGTTGGTGGGCACCGGTGTCGAAGTGATGAGCGAGATCAGCAATGACTGAAACGAGTGCGGACCCCCATGCCATCATCGTCATGGGTGTCAGCGGCTGCGGCAAGTCCTCGGTGGGCGTGGCCATATCCGAGGCACTCGGCCTCGAATTCGTCGAGGGCGACCAGCTCCATCCAGGGTCCAACGTTGAAAAGATGTCGCACGGCACTCCGCTCACGGACGAAGACAGAATGCCCTGGCTGGACGTGATCGGCGAGACGATGAAGGCTACGCTTGAGCGCAACGAAGGCATCGTCGTTTCCTGCTCGGCGCTGAAGCGAAGCTATCGCGACCGTCTGCGCGCTGCCGTCGACGGCAATCTCTTCTTCGTTTACCTGCACGGCTCCAAGGAACTGCTCACGAGGCGCATGGGCGAACGCAAGGGGCACTTCATGCCCCCTTCGCTGCTGCAAAGCCAGCTTGCGACGCTTGAGGTGCCGACCGGCGAACCGGGTGTCGCGACCGTCGGCATCGACGATACGATCGACGGGATCGCGACGGCGGCACTCCGCGACCTGTCCTTGCTCGGTGTTGTCTGATGTCGCGTTGAAGAAACTTTTCGCGCCTATGGATTGAAACGCTGCGGCGAATAGGCCGAAACATCGATGAACGGCGTCTCGCCGGTGATCAGTTCGGCAAGCACCCGGCCGGTCACCGGACCGAGCGTCAGCCCATGATGCGCATGGCCAAAGGCGAACCAGAGCCCCTCATGGCGCGGCGCCTTGCCGATAACCGGCATCATGTCGGGCGTGCAGGGGCGGGCTCCCATCCACGGTTCCGGATCGAGCCTTTCGCCGAGCGGAAACACGGTGCGCGCCACGGTCTCGGCGCGGTCGAGCTGCACCGGCGTCTTCGGCGCATCCATGGCCGCGAACTCCGCACCGGTCGTCAGGCGGATGCCTCGGCTCATCGGCGCCAGAAAATAGCCCCGTTCTGAATCCATCGTCCAGTTGTTGAGGACTGCGTTGCCTTGCGCCGAGTAGTGCATGTGATAGCCGCGTTTGACGCCGAGCGGGAACGCATAACCGAGTCGCCGCGTTGCCACTGCCGCCCACGGGCCGAGCGCCAGCACAGCGTCGTCTGCCTCCAGCGATCCCCCGCTCGTTTCCACCTTCCAGCCGGAGCCGAACCGGCCGAGCGAGTTTGCGTCGCCGCTGGCGAACTTGCCGCCCAGGCTTTCAAAGTAAGTGCGATAGGCAGCCGTCAGCCCATGCGGGTCGAGAACCGACCAGGGGTCGCGCCATCGCAGGCCGCCGACGAAATCGCCTTTGATATCCGGTTCCAGCTGCGCGATGTCGATGGCGCTGAGCGGCTCGTGGCCGACGCCGAATTCCTTCTGCAGCCGCTCGGCTTCGGCAAATTCCGCATCCCGCCTGGCCGACGTCCGGAAGATTTCCATCCATCCGTTCTTGCGGATCAGGTGTTCCGCCTGCGAGGCCTCGATCAGATCGTTGTGCTCCGAGATCGAGTGCGCGATCAGCGGCGCGTAGGCCTTCGAAATCATCTCATGCCGCTTGGTATTGGAGTTCCACCAATATCGAGCAAGGAAGGCAAGCTGCCCCGGCAGAGCCTTCAGGTGATAGTGGGCGTCGATGCGATTGTTGAAGGCGTAGCGGATCAGGAGCCCGAGCTGCTGCGGAAAACCGTAGGGCACGACACCCTCCCGCTGGATCAGGCCGGCATTGCCGAAGGACGTCTCCTTGCCGGGCGCTTTCCGGTCGATCAGCGTCACCTGCCGCCCGCGTCGCTGCAGATGAATGGCAGTCGACACCCCGACGATGCCGGCGCCGAGCACGATCACGTTCTTCTTCATTATCGCGTAGTCCAACCTTGCTTTAGGGGAACGAAAATGCCTCTCCGGCAGGCGCCGCGCAAACGAAAAATCGCATTCTATTTCAAAAACATTGCCGCCTTCAGCGCCCTGTCCTCGGCGGTGATGCGAACCCGCAGCATGAGCGCGTTCAGCACCGAGAAGATGGCCGCGTAGACGGGCATGCCGAAGGCCAGCGGCAGCACCGCGATCTCGCCGACGACGACGGCGTAGTTCGGATGCGAGAAGAACCGATAGGGGCCCGTGCTCACGAGAGGTGCGCCGGGCAAAACGATGATTCGAGTGGTCCACCGGCCCTTCAGCGTGGCGATGACCCACAAGCGACCGATCTGCAGCAGGGCGAAGACCGCAAGCCATGCTGGCTCCACGGGTCGTCCGGGTGCCAGGAACCAGAGGCCGGCGATCCAGCAGCTGTGCAGCGCGACCATATAGGGATAGTGTTGGGCGCCGATTTCCCGCCCGCCCTTCGCGATCAGCGCGCGCGTGTTGCGCTGGGCAAGCACGAGCTCGGCAAGGCGTTGTGCTGTCACGAAGGCCAGCAGGCCAATCGAAATCCACATCAGGCGACCCTCTTCAGGGTCACGCAGCTTGCGGCAAAACCCGGTCCCATGGCGACCATCGCGGCACGTTCCGGAAGGCCCGCTTGCAGCACCCGCTCAAGCACGAAGAGCACGGTCGGCGAAGACATGTTGCCGTACTCGGCGAGCACGTCGCGTTCGTGGTCGAGGGATCCTGACGGAAGCGATAATGTGCTTTCCAGTGCGGTCAGCACTCTCGTTCCGCCGGGATGGCAGATGAAGCGGTCGATGTCCTTGCGGGCAAGGCCGTGGCGCGCGAGAATTCCATCCACTGCCGGGCCGAGTTCCGCCTCCGCAAACGGCGGCAATGATTGTGCGAGAACCACGCCGAAGCCCGTGTCGTCGATCTTCCAGCCCATGATGCCGAGCGTATCGGGAAAGAGGTGTTCGCCCGTCGTCTCCACCTCGGCTTGGCCTGACGGGCCGGTTCGCAACACGCACGCCGCAGCGCCGTCGCCGAAGAGCGCCGTGGCGATGATGTTTGCACGCGTCAGCTCGTCCAGCCGGAAGGCGAGTGTACAGAGTTCGATCGCGACAAACAGCACGGTGGCGCCTGGCCGGCTCCGCGCAAGCCGGGTGGCGATGGCAAAGCCGGAGACGCCGGCCGCGCAGCCGAGGCCGAACACAGGCACGCGCTCCACGTCGGAACGAAACCCCATCGTCGCGGCAAGCTGGGCGTCGAGGCTCGGGGTCGCGATCCCGGTCGAGGAGATGGTGACGATGCAATCGACGTCCGATCCCTTGAGGCCGGCCCGGTCGAGTGCTTTCGTTGCCGTTTCGAGAAACAGGCTTCGCGCGACCTCGCCATAGGCTGCCATTCGGTCCTCCCATCCATGCGGCTCGATGAACCATTGGAGCGGCCGCGCGGCATGGCGTGTGCGGATGCCGGCATTGCCGAAGACGCTGGCGAGATGCTGGAAATCGCGTAACCGGCTGGAAAACAGCCGGGCTGACGTTTCGGCTGCCTCCTCCTGCGTGATGACGTGTTCGGGCGCCGCAACGGCGAGACTGAGTAGTTTTACGGTGTCGTTCACGGAATGCTCCTTGTTGCCCGACGCAAGGGGCAAACACTTGAAAGGTCCGTTTATTCGCTCGCCGGCTGTCACAAGACAGTGATCGGAAAAAAGAAGAAGTCCACCGAATAAAGCAGACCGTCGCGGTGTTCATCCTCCGCAACCCTGTCTTTGAAGGAGATATTCCATGACGACTGCAACTGTTCGGATTGCATCCATCCTATTTGGTGGCGTCATTGCCGCTGTGACCATGTCGGCGCCAGCTTTCGCTGTGGGCGGGGGAGACGGCGGCGGCGCCACCACACCGGTCTGCAAGAAGGGGCAGATGTATGACAAGAAGACCCAGAAATGCGTCAGGCAGGCGAGTGCGAACGTGACGGACGAAAACCGTACCGAATACGCGTATTCGCTGGCCAAGGCCGGCCGTTATGACGAAGCGCTTGCCATGCTCGACACGTTGAAAAATCAGAATACTGCCGAGGCTCTGAATTACCGCGGTTATGCCACACGCAAGCTCGGGCGCACGGACGAGGGCATCTCCTACTATCTCAAGTCTGTCGAGCTCGATCCCCAATACGCCAAGGTCCGCGAGTATCTCGGCGAGGCCTACGTCGTCAAAGGACGCATCGATCTCGCCAAGGATCAACTGAATACGATCAAGACGATCTGCGGCACCGGGTGCGAGGAATATCAGGACCTCAACGAAGCCATCGCCGATCCTTCGAAGATCTGACGGACCATGGACGGGAGGTTGAGGCGCTCTTGAGGAGGGATTTTCCAATGCCGGTCGCCTACACCAAATTTCCTGCCTATAGTCGCGCAACGCGGAACCCGCAGGCCAGTCCGGCGGGTTCCATTGCAAAACCCGTGGCGGAGGCGGCCATCGCAAGCGAAGTGGATATAAAGCGCGGCCTGACGGAAAACCTGTCGCGGCTCTGGCGCTACGGTCTTGTGCTGTCGCATCGCCGCGACGTGGCCGACGATCTGGTGCAGCAGACATGCGTGCGAGCCCTCGAGCGTTCGGCACAATTCGAGGCTGGTACGCGCGTTGATCGCTGGCTTCTTTCGATCTTGCATTCGATCTGGCTCAACGAAGTCCGTTCCCGGCGCGTGCGCCAGGGTCAGGGCTTCGTCGATGCCGACGAGGTGCTGGTGTTCGACGGCGCCCATGAGACGGAAATGCACGTCATGGCAAACCAGGTTTTGAGGCTCGTGAACGCGCTCCCCGATGCGCAACGCGCGGCTGTATTCCTGGCCTATGTCGAAGGCCTGTCCTATCGGGAGGTGGCAAGCGTATTGGAGATACCGATCGGGACCGTGATGAGCCGTCTTGCCGCCGCGCGCGCAAAGCTCTCCGGCAACGTTTCGGAGGAGGGGGCACTATGAGCAACGAAAGCATATTCCTCACCGACGAACAGCTGACGGCCTATATCGATGGCGAGTTGCCACCGGATGAAGCCGCGCGCGTCGAGGCGATCCTTGATGCCGACGAGCGCGTGGCGGCAAGGCTGACGTTCCTGTCGCGCAGCAGCCTTCCCTTCGGGCAAGCCTTCAAGCCGCTGCTTGAGGCTGCGCCGAAGGCGGAGTTGGAAGCGATGCTTGAGGCCCTGTCCGTTGAGGCAAAGCCGACTCCGATACCGGTCCGCACCAGCCGTCGAGGCTTTCTCGGTGCCCTCGCAGCCTGCCTTGTTGCCGGCGTGGTCGTGGACCGCACCTTCATGGGCCTCCAACGACGCCTGGTCGCCAGGGACGAGAGCAGCGAGTGGCGCGCGGCCGTTGCCGAGTACATCGCACTCTACACGCCCGATACGCTGGCCGGTCCCGTGCCGTCGCGCGAGGCGCAGGCCGCGCAGCTTGCCATTCCTGGGGGAAAGCTTGGCCTTTCGCTTGCGCCGGAAACGATCACCCTGCCGGGTGTCGATTTCAAGCGGGCCCTGTTGTTGCAATACGACGACAAGCCGCTGGCCCAGATCGCCTATCTCGATCCGGAAAGCGGCCCGATGGCGCTCTGCATCGTTCGCTCCGACGACGGCGCAAAGCCGCCTGAGGTCGAGGGCCGCAAGGGCATGAACGTTGTCTACTGGTCGAACCCATCGCACGCTTTCATGCTGATCGGCCACGCGCCGCTCGACCGGATGCAGGCGATTGTCGAGGATGTCAGGGCGCGATTGGCGGTTTGACCGGTGAGGTGGCACGCAGCCCCTCATCCGCCCTTCGGGCACCGTCTCCCCGAAAGGAGAAGGGATGTGTGGCGATGCCAACAGCCTTGCTCCCCCTCTCCCCGCGGGGAGAGTAAGGGCGCCGCACGGTGCGGCATCAGCCGTCAGGCCCATCAAACGAGTGCACACCGTCATCGCCACATGGTGCGCATGCGCGCGCCGACATCAACACGGATCTGCTTGGTGCTTCGCTCGGACGCCGACGCGCTGACGATCGGCCAGGCGGCAGTCTCGAAATATTGCAGCAGCGTCACGGGGATGAACCGGGTGCGCGAGGCATAGACGTGCCGGTCACCCTGGCCGTGCTGGCCGCTGGTGAAGAAGCGTTGCGGGGTGATCAACGTGAGGCTGTCCTTTGCCCTCGTCATGCCGACGTAGAGAAGGCGGCGTTCCTCCTCGATCTCGTGGGTCGTTCCAACTGCGAGGTCGGAGGGGATGCAGCCGTCCACGACGTTGAGCATGAAGACGGCCCGCCATTCCTGCCCCTTGGCGGAGTGGATGGTCGAGAGAATGAGATAGTCTTCATCGAGAAGCGGCACACCCGCCTGATCGCTCGTCGCATCCGGCGGGTCCAGCGTCAGTTCCGTGAGGAAGCGTTCGCGGTTGGCGTAGCCGGACGCAACCTGCTCGAGCTGCAGCAGGTCGGCCTTGCGGGTGTCCGCATCCTCGTGGATACGGTCGAGATGCGGCTCGTACCATTCCCGAGCCAGCGCGATTTCCTCCGGCCACTGCCCACCCGACTTGCGCAGCCCTTCCAGCAGTTGGACCAGCGCGGGCCAGCTCTCGCCTGTCTTCGCCGGCGGCGGAATCTCCGCGAGCGCCATCAGCGGCTCGGGATCGGCAGCGATCGTATCGAGGATCTTGCCCGCAGTCTGCGGTCCGATCCCCGGCAGCATCTGCAGCAGTCTGAAGCCCGACACCCGATCGCGCGGGTTCTGCGCGAAGCGAAGGACCGCCAGCATGTCCTTCACATGCGCCGAGTCCAGGAATTTCAGCCCGCCGAACTTGACGAAAGGAATATTCCGCCGTGTCAGCTCCACCTCAAGCGGGCCGCTGTGGCTCGACGTGCGGAAGAGCACTGCCTGCTGCTTCAGCGTCATGCCGACCTCGCGATTGGCGAGAACCTGCTCGACGATGTATCCCGCCTGATCGTTCTCGTCCTTCACGGTCAGAAGCTTCGGCCGCTCGGCCGATTGCCTGTCCGTCCACAGGTTCTTGGTGAAGCGTTCGCGCGCCAGGTCGATGACCCCGTTGGCCGCCGCCAGGATCGTTGTCGTCGAACGGTAGTTCCGGTCGAGTGTGATGATGTCGGCCGGCGGCGAAAAGGTCTTGGGAAAATCGAGGATGTTGCGGATGGTCGCTGCACGGAACGAATAGATCGATTGCGCGTCGTCGCCAACGACAGTCAGTCCGCGTCCGCTGGGCTTCAGCGCGATCAGGACCGACGATTGCAGCCTGTTGGTATCCTGATATTCATCCACCATGATATGGTCGAAACGCTGGCCAATGTCGTCTGCAAGCTCGGCATCGCCAACCATCTGCGCCCAGTACAAAAGCAGGTCGTCGTAGTCGAGAACGTTCTGCGCCTGCTTGGCCTCGACATAGGCTGCAAACAGCTCCCTCAACTGCGGTTCCCAGCTGGAAACCCAGGGATACCAGGTCTTCAAGACCTCGTTCAGCGGCGTTTCGGAATTCACCGTGCGCGAATATATCGAAAGGCAGGTGCCCTTGGTCGGAAATCGGCTCTCGGTCTTGGAGAAGCCAAGCTCGTGCCGGACGATGTTCATCAGGTCGGCGCCATCCTCGCGATCATGGATGGTGAAATCCACGTTCAACCCGATCTGCTCGGCATAGATCCTGAGGAGGCGCGCGCCAATGCCATGGAAAGTACCGGCCCAGCTCAGCGCATCGGTCATCACGGCCGACTGGGCGCCGAGCACCTGCTTGCAGATGCGCTCGACGCGGCGCGACATTTCCGAGGCGGCACGGCGCGAAAACGTCATGAGCAGGATGCGGCGCGGATCGGCGCCGTTGACGATCAGATGCGCGACCCGGTGCGCCAGCGTATTGGTCTTGCCCGATCCCGCGCCCGCAATGATCAGCAGCGGTCCGCCAGAGTCTTCTTTGCCCACACCGTGTACAACGGCCAAACGTTGCTGCTCGTTCAGTTTTTCAAGATAGGCCGCGGCCTGCATCAGTTCTTCAGCCTTTCGCATCGAGATCGCCGCGCAAACGGCGACTCGGAACAAACGTGGAACGTACCAGTGCTGGCGATTCTTTGGAAGGCCCGCGGGACTGCAGCGACGGGAAAGTCGCGGCGGCATTCGTTTGGTGCAGTGCGGAAAACGGGCGACAGGCCCTGCGTTGCATGGCATAAGGGCGCCGAAAACGTGTTTTGGACCTCATCCGCATATGATCCGTATAGAAAATATCAGCAAGCAGAACAGCCACCGTATCCTCTTCATCGAGGCCTCGGCAGCGCTCAACAAGGGCGAGAAGATCGGCCTTGTCGGTCCGAACGGCGCCGGCAAGACGACACTCTTCCGCATGATCACCGGTCAGGAGCAGCCCGACGAGGGCCAGGTCTCCGGCGAAAAAGGCGTCACGATCGGCTACTTCAATCAGGACGTCGGCGAGATGGAAGGCCGCAGCGCCGTTGCCGAAGTCATGGAGGGCGCAGGCCCCGTGAGTGTCGTGGCTGCCGAGCTGCGCGAGCTCGAGGCGGAGATGGTCGACCCTGACAAACTGGACGAAATGGACCGGATCATCGAGCGCTACGGCGAAGTCCAGGCCCGCTACGAGGAGCTGGACGGCTACGCGCTGGAGGGCCGGGCGCGCGAAGTGCTGGCCGGCTTGAGCTTCACCCAGGAGATGATGGACGGCGACGTCGGCGCGCTTTCGGGCGGCTGGAAGATGCGCGTGGCGCTGGGCCGCATTCTCCTCATGCGCCCCGATGTCATGCTGCTCGACGAACCGAGCAACCATCTGGATCTCGAAAGCCTCATCTGGCTGGAAGAATTCCTGAAGACCTATGACGGCGCGCTGTTGATGACCTCGCACGACCGCGAATTCATGAACCGCATCGTCAGCAAGATCATCGAGATCGACGGCGGTTCGCTAAACAGCTACTCCGGCGACTATGGCTTCTATGAGCAGCAGCGGGCTCAAAACGAGAAGCAGCAGCAGGCGCAGTTCGAGCGCCAGCAGGCGATGCTCGCCAAGGAAATCAAGTTCATCGAGCGCTTCAAGGCGCGCGCCTCGCACGCGTCACAGGTGCAGAGCCGTGTGAAAAAGCTGGAGAAGATCGACCGCGTCGAGCCGCCCAAGCGCCGTCAGACCGTCGCGTTCGACTTCCTTCCGGCACCTCGTTCCGGCGAAGACGTGATCAACCTGAAGAACGTGCACAAGAAATACGGCAGCCGGACCATCTACGAAGGCCTGGACTTCATGGTCCGCCGCAAGGAGCGCTGGTGCATCATGGGCATCAATGGCGCCGGCAAGTCGACCCTGCTGAAGCTGGTGGCAGGCTCTGCGGAGCCCGATCAGGGTAGCGTCGCCCTAGGCGCCAGCGTCAAGATGGGCTACTTCGCCCAGCACGCGATGGATCTCCTCGATGGCGAACGCACGGTGCTAGAGTGGCTGGAGGATTCCTTCCCGCAGGCCGGTCAGGCGCCCTTGCGCGCACTGGCAGGCTGCTTCGGCTTTTCCGGCGACGACGTGGAAAAGAGGTGCCGCGTGCTGTCGGGCGGCGAGAAGGCGCGGCTGGTCATGGCCAAGATGCTCTTCGACCCGCCCAACCTGCTGGTGCTCGACGAGCCGACCAACCATCTGGATCTCGACACGAAGGAAATGCTGATCAAGGCGCTGTCGCAGTACGAAGGCACCATGCTCTTCGTCTCGCACGACCGCCATTTCCTGGCGGCCCTGTCGAACCGCGTCCTGGAACTGACGCCGGATGGCATCCAGCAATATGGCGGCGGCTACACCGAATACGTGGAACGCACCGGCCAGGAAGCGCCCGGCCTGCGCGGCTGAGTGTTGACGCTACGGATGTTTGCCGGGCCGCGAGACCCGGCAAACCTCGCGGAAAGGCGCGCGCTCAGGCGCGCTCTTCCCAGACCCTGGCCAGCTCGACGATCGTCTTTACTGCTTTTTCCATGTCCTGCCGGCTGACCCATTCGAGCGGCGAGTGGAAGGCGTGGCCGCCAGCGAAGATATTGGGGCAGGGCAGGCCCATGAACGACAGCCGCGACCCGTCGGTGCCGCCGCGGATGCTGCCGCGCACCGGCTCCATGCCGGCGCGCCGTATGGCCTCCACGGCGTGGTCGACAATCTCCGGATGGCGGTCGAGCACCACCTTCATGTTCCGATACTGCTGCGTCACGTCGAAGGTGTAGGTCGAGCCGGGATAGCCAGCCATGACCTCCTTCACGATCGCCTCGAGCATGGCTTCCTTGGTAGCGAGGCCATCATCGCTGAAGTCGCGGACGATCAGGCCGATGGCTGCCTTTTCCATCGAACCGGTCACGCCGGTCGGATGCACGAAGCCTTCCGTGCCCGATGTCGTCTCCGGAGCGACATCCCTCGGCAGCCGGTCGATTATCCCGCCGGCTATCTTGATGGCGTTCTCCATCTTGCCGATGGCAAAGCCCGGATGGATGGCGACGCCCTGGATATTAATCTCCACGCCATCCGCCGAGAATGTCTCGTCCTCTATGTGGCCGGCCGTTGAGCCGTCCATGGTGTAGGCGAACTGCGCGCCGAGCTTGGCCAGATCGACCTTGTCGACCCCGCGGCCGATTTCCTCATCCGGCGTGAACAGGATCTTGATCGTCCCATGCTTGATCTCGGGATTGGCAACAAGGAACTGCGCTGCCGTCATGATCTCGGCAATGCCGGCCTTGTCGTCGGCGCCGAGCAGCGTCGTGCCATCCGTAGTGACGAGGTCGTTGCCGATCTGATCCTCGAGCGCGGGATGATCGACGACGCGGATGATTTGTTGCGGATCGCCGGCAAGCTGGATGTCGCCGCCGCCGTAGTTCCGCACGATCTGCGGCTTGACGTCCGTCCCGCTGAAGTCAGGTGCCGTATCCATGTGCGAGCAGAAGCAGATGACCGGCACCGGCTTGTCGACGTTGGATGGAATGGTCGCATAGATGTAGCCATGCTCGTCGAGATGCGCATCCGAAAGGCCGATCGCCAGCAGTTCCTCGACCAGCACACGGCCAAGATTCTTCTGCTTGTCGGTCGAGGGTTGTGTCGGTGACTTTGCGTCCGACTGCGTGTCGATAACGACATAGCGAAGGAAACGATCGGTAACAGTGTCGGTCATGGGCCCGTCCAGTTCTTGTGCGTCAACCAACCGCTGTAGCCTTCCTCCGCCTCTGCGTGAAGCATTTTCGTCGCTTACGTGGTCAGGTCGGCTTCCCTGAGCCGATAGCCGACGCCGGCCTCGGTGGTGATGTACTGGGGCTGATCGGGGCTCGCTTCGATTTTCTGGCGGAGTTGGCGCACATAGACGCGCAGATACTGCACGTCGGCCGCCGGTCCCCAGATCTGCTTGAGCATGAACTGGTGCGTCAATACCTTACCGGAATGCTGTGCCAGCACCCGCAGGATGTCGTACTCCTTCGGCGACAGCTTGATCTCGTGATCGTCGACCTTGACGATGCGCTTGACGAGGTCGATCGACAGGCCCCCCGTGCGGAAGACGGCACTTTCGCCCTGCTGCTGCAGGCGGTGGCGCAACGCCACGCGAATGCGGGCGCCGAGTTCGTTCATGCCGAACGGCTTGGTCACGTAGTCGTCGGCGCCGGTTTCGAGTGCCTTGACGATGCCGGCTTCGTCGGTGCGGCTCGATAGGATGACGACGGGCGTCGCAAGCCCCTGCTCACGCCATTCCCTAAGGAGGTCATGGCCGGGTTGATCCGGCAGGCCGAGATCGAGCACGATGAGGTCGGGCGAGGCTTCCTGCGTGGTACGGCGGGCGGCCGCGGCGTCGGCGGCCTCATGCACTTCATATCCCTGCGCGGTCAAGCCGACGCGGAGCAGTTTGCGGATCGGCGGCTCGTCGTCGACGACGAGGATCTTAACGGGCGAACCGGTCATTTGAGCTCATCCAGCTTGAGAACATCGTTGGGTTTGGGCAGGCGTATGGTGAAGACGGCTCCCGCGCGATCCGTCCGGTTGCCCGCTGTGATCGTCCCGCCCATCGCCTCGATGAAGCCGCGGCAGATGGAGAGGCCGAGGCCGGTGCCGGCGCGAACCTGGTCGCCTTTGCGCACCCGATAGAATGTGTCGAAGATGCGATCGAGGTCGCCTGGCGGAATGCCTGGCCCCGCGTCGGCGACCTGCACGACGATGGCGTCGGTCCCGGTCCACCCGGTGATGTCGATCGTGGAGCCCTCCGGGGCATACTTCGCGGCGTTGTCGAGCAGGTTGAAGAACACCTGCTCGAAGAGGACCGGATCGACGCGCACAACAGGCAGATCCTCGGGGATCCGTACGTTGACCGCATGCCCGCCGAGGATCTTCGCGCCCCGCCGCAAGGCGCTGCCGACGACGTCGCCGATATCGTGCAGCGCATAATTCGGTTCCATCGCGCCAGACTCGATCCTCGTCATGTCGAGGAGGTTGGCAATGAAGCGATTGAGGCGCTCCGATTCGTCCACGATGGTCGAGAGCAGGTCCTTACGGTCCTCTTCCGACATCGGGGCGAAGTAATCGCGCAGCGTCGTGGATGCGCCGAGGACTGCAGCAAGCGGCGTCTTCAAGTCGTGCGAGATCGAGGTCAGCAAGGCGGAACGAAGCCGATCGGCTTCGGCCGCAAGCGTTGCCTGGTCCATGGCGGCAACGAGCTGGATGCGTTCGATGGCAAGGGCGGCTTGATCGGCCAGTGCGTCGAGCAGGCGCTGCTGCTCGGGCGTCAGCAGTGGACCATCGCGGCGGTCGCCGTCGAGGCCGATGACGCCGACCGCCGTCCGGCCGGTGCGCAGCGGCACATAAAGGCGCTTGGCGCCGGGCAGGGTATCTGCGCCCCGACCCGCCGGATGATTGTGTTCCCAGGCCCAGCTGGCAGCAGCGATGTCTGCGTCGTCGAGCGTGTCATCGGGCGGATAGCCGGCTTTGACGGCAATCGTTCCGTCCTCGGGCAGCAGCAGCACGACACGAACCTTCAGCATCGAGGCAAGCTGGAATGCCGTTGCCCAGAGCACGTCGTCGAGCGTGCCGGTCCCGGCAAGCTTCTTCGAAAACAGGTAGAGGTCTTCCGTCTTACGCGCCCGTTGTCGGGCCGCTGCGGCCTGCCGCTGGACCGTTGCCGTCAGATTGCTGGCGATGATCGCAACGCCAAGGAAGAAAAACAGTGCGAGCACACTGTCCGGATCGTTGATCGTCAGCGTGTAGCGCGGCCGCAGGAAGAAGAAATTGAACGAAAACGCGCCGAGGATACAGGAATAGAGCGCCGGACGCAGTCCGTGCAGGACGGCCGAGGTGAGAACCGCCATCAGGAAGACGAGGGCAAGGTTGCGCACGTCCAGCACCTGATCGAGCACGATCCCCGCGGCAAGCGCAATGGCCACATAGGCGGTTGCGAGCAGGTAGGCCCGGACATCGAGCGCCGGTGCCGCCGCTTTCACGCTACGCCGGGGGGTCTCCCGCTGGGCGGCGCCCGATATGACGTGGACGCTGATGTCGCCCGCCTTGCGGATCAACAGGCTGGCGGTCGAGGGATGGAGCCATTCGCGCCACGCAGGCTGCTTCGGTGCGCCGCTCACGATGTGGGTGACGTTGTTCGCAGCCGCATAGCGCATGAGCTCCTCGGATGTCTCGCGTCCGGGAACCGTGATCGCTTCGCCGCCCAGCTGCTCGGCAAGACGCAGGGTTGCCGCGATCGTGTCGCGTTGCGCCTCCGTCAGGTTGATCGAGCGGTTGGTCTCGACGTTGACCGCGACCCACGGCGCCCGCAACCGGGAGGCCATGCGCGCGGCGTAGCGCACCAGTGACGCGGAGCTCGGATGATGGTCGACCGACACCAGAACGCGCTCTCCCGCCGCCCATGGCCCCGAGATCGAATGCGCCTGCATGTGGATGAGCAACTGGTCGTCGACGCGCTGGGCCGTCCTACGCAGCGCCAGTTCGCGCAGCGCCGTCAGGTTGCCGGGCGTAAAGTAGTTTGTCAGCGCCTTTTCGGCCGTCTTCGTGACATAGACCTTGCCGTCATGCAGCCGCTTGATGAGGTCGTCAGGCGTGAGATCGATGATCTCGACGTCGTCGGCCATGTCGATCACCGAATCCGGGACCGTCTCGCGCACGCGGATACGGGTGATCTGCGACACGACGTCGTTCAGGCTTTCGACATGCTGGATGTTCAGCGTCGAATAGACGTCGATGCCGCGATCCAGCAGCTCTTTGACGTCGAGATAGCGTTTCGGGTGGCGGCTGCCCTCGGCATTGGTGTGCGCAAGCTCGTCAACGAGAACGAGGCCGGGCCCGCGGGCAAGAATGGCGTCGAGGTCCATTTCCTCCAGCAGCCGGCCCTTGTAGTCCATCTGCACGCGCGGGACGATCTCGAAGCCGTCGAGCAGTGCCTTCGTTTCCATGCGTCCATGGGTTTCGACGACGCCGACCACGACATCGACGCCGTCGGCGATCTTCGCATGGCCGGACACCAGCATCTCGTAAGTCTTGCCGACGCCGGGCGCCGCGCCGAGGAATATCTTCAGACGCCCGCGCGTTTCGGCCCGGGCCTTCTCAAGAAGAGCATCGGGCGAGGGCCTGCCGGCCTGGTCGCGGTTGTCGTCTGGCATGCGGTCTGGTCTCTTTCATGATGCCGAATTCAAAGTTGGGTACGCATCAAACGCCCCCCATTCCTGTGCTTGTCGCGGGGTTCCAGCAGCGCCGCGTCCGCAGCGCGGGAAACCTCCTTCGCGCGAAGGACATCGCGTAGCTGGTTCCTGTGGCGAACACAGGAATGAGGGAAAAAAAGCAAGCGCCCAACCTCCTGCTTTTACTGAGTCATAGAAGCATCAAGGCTCCGGTTCAACGCTAGAACATTGACGACAGGCTCGCCGAGGAAGCCGAGTTCACGCCCTCCACGGCGCGCAGTTTGGCGACGCGCGGTACCCGGAATTAGACGGCTGCGGGGGAGATGTAGGGATCAAGGCCGCTATCGAAGCCGCTCACCAGATCGGCACCCTCTCAACTCACGTCAAATCGTTGCGGAAAATTTGGCTGGGGAACCTGGACTCGAACCAAGATTAACGGAGTCAGAGTCCGTCGTTCTACCATTGAACTATTCCCCAACAGGCGCTGCCGCGTGCGGCTTGGCTGCTGTGCGGCGCTTATAACCAAAAGCTCGCGGATTGCAAATACCTGTTTTGAAAAAAATCGCCCGGTGCTTTTGAGGGCTTCCGGAGTGGGATTTGGGAGCGCAAGCAAAAAGAATTTGGTGATTCCGCCGCGCACTGATATTCTTGCCGCAACGCAAAATCGAATGAGCGCCAGCTGCATACCTCCAGGGAACTTGCGCGGCGCGATGGAAAACGAACGTGGAAGACCCCGAAGGCGGCGTAAAGCCGCAATCTGACGGGGCGTCGGCGGCAGGGCGCAGGGATGGAAAAAAATCCAGGCGCCGTAAAGGCAAGCGTGGCGGGCAATCCCGCAATGCGAGCCAGCCCGCTTCGCAGGTCCCCTCCGGCAGTGTCGGCGAGGCAGCGCGCCCATTGGACAATACAGCAGACAATGCCGCCGAAGGTTCGGCGCGCAAGCGAAAGCGGCGGCGTCGGGCTTCCGGCCGGCCGGGCGAGACCGCGGCAAATCAACCGCAAAACACGAGCGCCGTTTCGGCGGAGCGTGCCGCCCGCGATGACGGCGAATCGGCGTCCAGCAAACGCAACCGTCGCAAGCACCGGGGCAAGCGCGGCTTGCAGGGGCGGCCGCTCGCCCAGTCGAAACCAGCCGGTCAGACCGTGCAGCAGCCGGCACTTGCCGTGCGCGGCGTTGCGAATGATGGCCGGATCGGCCAGAACGACAATCAGGTGCGTCATGCCGAGCGCGAGCAGCGCCCCGCTTCCGCGCAGCCCTGGCCCGATGAGCTCTATGCCGCGCTTGACCTGGGAACCAACAATTGCCGCCTTCTGATCGCGCAGCCAACCCGGCCGGGTCAGTTTCGCGTCGTCGATGCCTTTTCCCGTATCGTTCGGCTCGGCGAAGGCCTGGCGGCGAGCGGCCGCTTGTCCGACGACGCGATGGATCGTGCCGTCGATGCGTTGCGCGTCTGCGCATCCAAGCTGAAGAACCGCGAAATTCGCCGCATGCGGTTGATTGCGACCGAAGCCTGCCGCCAGGCGAGCAACGGTGCGCAGTTCCTCGAGCGGGTGGTGGCGGAGACCGGCCTCGAGCTTGAGATCATCGATCGCGAGACCGAAGCACGCCTTGCCGTTTCCGGCTGCGCCTCGCTGGTCGGCCGCGAAACCCGCTCCGTCGTCCTCTTCGATATCGGCGGCGGGTCCTCCGAAATTGCCGTCATCCGCATCGGCGACAGCAGGTTCAACAGGCTGGCCAATCACATCACGCATTGGACGTCGCTGCCCGTCGGCGTCGTCACCCTGTCGGAGCGGCATGGCGGCCGCGACGTCACGCCTGACGTGTTCGAGGGCATGGTGCTGGAGGTTGCAGGCATGCTCTCCGGTTTCGATTGCCCCGCGATCGACGCCGGACAACAGGGGGATTTTCACCTGATCGGCACCTCCGGCACGGTCACGACCCTTGCCGGCGTGCATCTCGATCTGCCGCGCTATGACCGGCGCAAGGTCGACGGCATATGGCTGTCCGATGACGAGGTCTCGGCGATGCAGGCCAAGCTGCTCTCTTGGGATTTTGCGAGCCGCGCCGCCAATCCCTGCATCGGGCCGGACCGGGCGGATCTCGTTCTTGCCGGCTGCGCGATCCTGGAAGCGATCCGACGCCGCTGGCCGAGCCCGCGCATGCGTGTTGCAGATCGCGGCTTGAGGGAGGGCCTGCTGACGGACATGATGGCCGACGACGGCGTCTGGCGGCGCAACCGCAACCGCCGCGGTCAGCGCGGCAAATAGGGGACAAGCATGACCAAGCCTACGATTGCGGGCAACCGCACCGGCCGCAAGCTCGGCCAGCGCGTCAAGAACAAGAAGATGAAGGCGTCGTCGCGGCAGTGGCTGCAGCGTCATATCAATGATCCCTACGTGCAGCGTGCCCAGCTGGAAGGCTATCGCGCCCGCGCCGCATTCAAGCTGCTGGAGATCGACGAGAAGCATGGCATCCTGAAGGGTGCGCGCCGCATCATCGATCTTGGCGCAGCACCGGGCAGCTGGTCGCAGATTGCCGCCAAGGTCACGGGTTCCACCGACGACGATATCCGCGTTGCGGCGATCGACTTTCTCGAGATGGCCCAGATCCCGGGTGTCAAGATCCTGCAGCTCGACTTCCTCGATCCATCCGCGCCGGCTCAGCTTTTGGAAGCTGTCGGTGGTACGCCGGATCTGGTTGTCTCCGACATGGCGGCGCCGACCACCGGCCACCACCGCACCGATCACCTGCGCACCATGCATCTCTGCGAGGTCGCGGCCCATTTCGCGGTCGAAGTCCTTGGCGAAGGCGGTCATTTCCTGGCCAAGACCTTCCAGGGCGGCGCCGAGCGCGAACTTTTGACCATGTTGAAGCAGCATTTCAAGCAGGTGGTGCACGTCAAGCCGGCATCGTCGCGTGCCGAATCGGTCGAAATGTTCCTGCTCGCAAAGGGCTTCAAAGGCCGTAAAGTGCAGCCTGACGTGACGGAAGCTTGATCTTTGGGCCGTTCTGGGTGGAATATGAGCTTCCCATGACCGGAATGACCCGCTGATAATGCTGCTCTACGTTACTCTCGGAACAAACGATATCGATCGGGCCCGGCGTTTCTACGACGTCGTGCTGCCATTGCTCGGCTATAGGCGCCAGCGCTATTCCGAGGAGGAAATCGGCTATGCGGCCGATGGCGACACCCGTTGCCGGCTCTGGATCGTGACGCCTTTCAATCGTCGACGGGCCTCGAATGGCAACGGCTCCATGGTCGCGCTTGCGGCTGAAACGAGAGCCGATGTCGATGCCTTTTATGCCGCGGCCATAGCCGCCGGCGGCACCGACGAGGGCGAGCCGGGGCTCCGGCCGTTTCATGCGAGCTTCTATGCCGCCTACGTACGCGATCCGGACGGCAACAAGCTGAGCGCGGTCTGCGAAACGCCGGAATAGGCTACTTCACTGCCTACTGCTCGGCCTCCACCGCAGCTGCGGTCATCGGCGTCGCGCGGTGGCCCGACACCAGCGCGCCGGCGCTTTTGTCCATTCGGATGAACGGGATGGTGGCCACCACGGTCAGCAACGCGATGACGTAGAAGGCGACGTGGAAATCCACCACCTGCAGGGTTTCGCCGCGCAGGTAGATCGAGGTTTCCAAGATCGCCGCGGCAACAGCAACGCCGAGCGCCAGGCTGATCTGCTGTATCACCGAGCTCATCGAGGTTGCCTGGCTTGCCTGCGCATCATCGATGTCCGCATAGGCGAGCGCATTGACGCCGGTGAAGAAGAACGAACGCGAGAAGCCGCCGATCAGAAGAATGCCGATGATGACGAGATGCGGCGTTTCCGGCGTGAAAAACCCGGTCGTGGCGGTCACCACGGTTGTCACGGCAGCCGCTGAAAGCAGCGTCGTGCGGAAGCCGACAGCCGCAAAAACGCGCCGCGCCATGAATTTCGTGGTGATCGCGCCGATCGCGCCGGCAAAGGTGATGAGGCCGGACTGGAAAGGCGTCAGCCCGAAACCGAGCTGCAGCATCAGTGGGGTCAGGAAAGGCATGGCGCCGATGCAGATGCGAAACAGTGTTCCACCGGTCGTCGATGCCCGGAAGGTCGGATTGCGGAAGAGCTTGAGGTTGAGGATCGGCGCCGGATGCCGCTTGGCGTGACGCACGTAAAGCACGCCGCAGACGATGCCGATCGCCGTTGCGCCGATGCCGATGATCGGCGGCAGCGCCGGCAGGCTGACGACCGACAGTCCGAGGACCACGCCGGCGGCGGCAAACGAGGTCAGCACGAAGCCGGTGACGTCGAGCTTCGGCGGAGCCGTTGCCTCCACCTCCGGCAGGAAGATCGTTGCAAGCCAGACGCCGACGATGCCGACCGGAACGTTGATCAGAAAAATCCAGTGCCAAGTGAAATAGGTGGTGATGAAGCCGCCGAGCGGCGGTCCGGCAAGCGGCCCGACGAGGGCGGGGATCGTCAGCAGCGCCATGGCGGAGACGAGATCGCTTCGCTTCGTCGTTCTCAGCAGAACCAGCCGCCCGACAGGTGTCATCATCGCGCCGCCCATGCCCTGCAAGAAGCGGGCGCAGACGAATTCGATGAGGCCGGAGGATGCCGCGCAGAAGATCGAGCCGATGACGAAGACGCAGATCGCCAGCCGGAAGATGCGCTTGGCGCCGAACCTGTCCGCCATCCAGCCGCTGATCGGAATGAAGACCGCGAGCGAGACCATGTAGGAGGTCAGCGCCAGCTTCAGGGTGATCGGCCCGACATGCAGGTCATTGGCGATCGCGGGCAGAGCGGTTGCAATAACGGTGGAGTCCATCTGCTCCATGAAGAGAGCGACGGCGAGGATCAACGGGACGACGCGGTTCATACACGAATGCCTTGAAGGTCTGGCGAAGGCGGCTCGGAAAGCCACTGCTCTGTAGTCCTCGCATCAGCCTCTGCCAACCCCTCAACAGGCTGCGGAGACAGGTTTGCATCACGTCTGCGTGAGACTGCTTGCCCAGCAATTTCAACGATCAAGATTGACATATGTCTGTCGCGGCCGATTGCAACACGGCATCGGTCCGTCGCGACGGAGGTCTGTGCGATGACGACGTCGTGCGCTATTGGAAGGACGGGATATGGCAGTGTCGACGAGGATAAGGCGGCGTGCGTTCTTTGCTGCAGGCGTTGGCCTGCTGGCGGCGCCGGTGATTTTGAGACAAACGGCCGCAATGGCCGCAAGCGGAGACACGACCAAGATGGATGCGACGACGCAGCCCCGGTTCAATCAGTTCAAGCTCGGCTGGCACAAATCATAAGCCGGAAACGGTCCGGGAGTTGTTGGCGAAGAACTTCCTGCCGAGGCGGTGTTGGCAAATGTCGTGCCGCTCGCCGAAAAGACGACCTTCATCGGAGAAGGCGACAAGGTCGCAACCGGCATCGCGGCGATGCTGGCACCGGGCCACACGCCGGGCCATATGGTCTTTCATGTCGAATCCGACGGCAAACGTCTCGTTGCCACCGGCGACACCGCCAACCACTACATTCTGTCGCTGCAAAAACCCGAATGGGAGGTCCGTTGCGACATGGACAAGGCGCAAGCAGCCGCATCGCGCAAAAAAGGTGTTCGACATGATTGCGACCGACAGGGTCGCTTTCCTCGGCTACCACATGCCGTTCCCGGCCGTGGGCTTTGTCGAGACATATGACACCGGATACCGCTTCGTACCGAAGACCTATCAGTTCGATCTGTGACGTTGCTGCATGGCAGCCATACCAAGCCCGCCGGACACCCCGGGTTCATGCCACTGAAATCGATCTGTTGTAGTCCTTTTTTAGCAACCTCTTTCCTCCGGCCGACATTCCTGTGCTTGTCACAAGAATTCAGCCACGGCGCGTCGGTGCCTTGAGAAGAGTCTTTTACACCCAAGGACTTGAATGCGCTGGATCACTTTGACGAGCACAGGGACGAGGGGCGTTTTAGGGGCCCGCCGAATGGGAGCCATCGCTCGTCGAACGTTTTGTGGCGCGCACAATCGGCTTTGCCTGCGATCCAGCTTCGGCGGCCCCGCGCGCCTTTTTTCTATTCCCTTCGTGTCATAGACGTGTTACCAGCCCTCGCCAACTTCCAAAGCAACCCTTGCACACCGCCGGTGCGGACGATTCGTTCCGGGTGGCGTCGCATTTTTCGTAATTGAGGAAATTGGCCATGGCTCGCATCATCGAAACGCCAACCGGGTTAGACGCTCTCACCTTCGACGACGTGCTGCTGCAGCCCGGTCATTCGGAGGTCCTGCCCGGCCAGACGAGCGTCGCAACGCGGATCGCGACCGATTTCGAGCTGAACATCCCGATCATCTCCTCGGCCATGGATACCGTCACCGAAAGCCGTCTTGCCATCGCCATGGCGCAGGCAGGCGGGCTCGGTGTCATCCACAAGAACCTGTCGCCGGTCGAACAGGCCGAACAGGTCCGCCAGGTCAAGAAGTTCGAAAGCGGCATGGTCGTCAACCCGGTGACGATCGGCCCCGATGCGACGCTGGCCGATGCGCTTGGGCTGATGAAAACCTACAGCATCTCCGGCATTCCGGTTGTCGAGAAGTCCGGTCGTCTCGTTGGCATCCTGACCAACCGCGACGTTCGCTTCGCGTCCGATCCGTCGCAGAAAATCTACGAACTGATGACGCGCGAAGGCCTGATCACGGTCAAGGAAAACGTCGATCAGCAGGAAGCTAAGCGCTTGCTGCACTCGCACCGCATCGAGAAGCTGCTGGTTGTCGACGGCGAAGGCCGCTGCGTCGGTCTGATCACCGTCAAGGATATCGAAAAGTCCCAGCTGAACCCGAATGCCTCCAAGGATGTTCAGGGCCGGCTGCGCGCCGCAGCTGCCATCGGCGTCGGTGAAGATGGTTTCGAGCGCGCCGAGCGGTTGATCGAGGCAGGCGTCGACCTGCTCGTCGTCGATACCGCGCATGGCCATTCGGCGCGCGTGCTCGAAGCCGTCACCCGCGTCAAGAAGCTCTCGAACTCGGTGCGTATCATGGCCGGCAACGTGGCGACATCGGAGGGCACCAAGGCGCTGATCGATGCCGGCGCGGATGCGGTCAAGGTCGGTATCGGCCCGGGCTCGATCTGCACGACGCGCATCGTCGCCGGTGTCGGCGTTCCCCAGCTTGCCGCCATCATGTCGGCTGTCGAAGCCGCGCAGGCGCAGGACATTCCCGTCATCGCAGACGGCGGCATCAAGTTCTCCGGCGATGTCGCCAAGGCGATCGCGTCCGGCGCTTCCGCCGTCATGATCGGCTCGCTGCTCGCCGGCACCGATGAAAGCCCGGGTGAGGTCTACCTCTACCAGGGTCGTTCGTTCAAAGCCTATCGCGGCATGGGCTCCGTCGGCGCAATGGCCCGCGGCTCGGCTGACCGCTACTTCCAGGCGGAAGTACGCGACACGCTGAAGCTCGTGCCGGAAGGCATCGAAGGTCAGGTTCCCTACAAGGGGCCGGTCTCCGGCGTGCTGCACCAGCTCGCGGGCGGGCTCAAGGCGGCGATGGGCTATGTCGGCGGCAAGGACCTCAAGGAGTTCCAGGAACGCGCGACCTTCGTGCGCATTTCGGGCGCCGGCCTTCGCGAAAGCCATCCGCATGACGTGACGATCACCCGTGAGAGCCCGAACTACCCTGGCTCCGGCGCTTGATGGCAAACGCGGGCAGCCGTATTCCACTTGGGATCGTCGCGCTGCTCGCAGCCCTATGCCTCGCCGTGTTCGCATGGTCGGCCTTCGGTTTTGTTCTGCCCTTCCGGGAGCTGACGAGGACGTGGATGCTCGAAACGCGCCTGGCCGGCTACGATGCGACCGACATCGATGCCATGCGCGGCGTTTTCGCCAGGACGCCCGCAGCGCGCGATCTTCTGTTCGGCATGCATGCCGGGCCGGAACTCGTCTTTCCCGCACTGATGACGGTGCTGATCGTCGCGGTCATCGTCAAGCTGCAGCCGGGCGGGGTCTATTTCGGCCGCCCGATGCATCCTCTTCTGATCGGGGCGTTCTATGCCCTGCCGTTGATCTACGGTGTCGCCGACTATGCCGAGAACATACTGACGACGAACGTGTTCGATGACGGTGTTGCCTGGAGCTTCGCCGCAGCCCTGCTGCCATGGGCGAGCAGTCTGAAATTCGCGGCCCTCGCCATATCGCTGATCGTCATCATCCGCTTTGCCATCGTGCGCCTGATACCTCCCGGCGATCAGGGTGCGCAATAGTCGATCAGCGCGGCCACGACTTCCTCGTCGCCGCCAGACGTCCCGCCGCGGGCCGTAGGCATAGCAATGATGTGCGGCCAGATCGCGCGGATGCTGGGGCAGCCGTATTTCTATCGCCCAGGCCTGATCAAGGCATGCCCGCCGCGCCGTCTGCGGCGGGCATTTGACTGGAAAGGCCGAATCTTTTCCTCTACAGCTCTGAAATCAAAGCAGAAGCGGCAAGGAGAAGACCATATGAGCGCAATGACCGGCTACGAAATGTTCTGGCCAATCATCGCCCACGTGGCCCTGATCTATATCCTCTACATGCTGCTCGGCTACCGCCGCCGGAAAGTGGTCCAGGCCGGGAAAGTCAGACTCTCAAGTTACCGCGAAAACCGCGACGAACCGCCTGAAAGCCTGTTCGTCAAAAACTGCATCGCAAACCAGTTCGAGCTGCCGGTGCTTTTCTACGCCTGCTGCATCCTTCTATATGTTACTGAAGCCGATAACCTCGTCGCGGTGATCCTCGCGTGGATATTCGTGGCGCTTCGCTACGCCCAGGCCTTCGTGCATGTCACCAGCAACCGCATCCGCTATCGCAGCCCCCTGTTTGCCGTCGGTTACATCGTTCTCGGCGCCATGTGGGTCTGGCTTGCCGTATGGATGGCCTTCCCGAACGGGTGATGTCTTCGGCAGCGTGAAGTAACGCAGTTTTGTTCCTGCGTTACCGGTGACTGGCTTATCTTCATTCAGGCAAATGCCTGGGTAGGGAAGAGGAGGCTGAAATGGAAAAGCCGGAAATCACGCAGGCGATGATAAACGCCTATGACGAATACACGCACCTGACGCTCGATCGGCGCAACTTCATGGACAAGCTGGCCAAGCTTGCCGGTTCCGCCAGTGCCGCCGCCGCCATCGCGCCGATGCTGGCCGCAAGCAAGGCGAGCGCCGAGATGGTCCCAGCCGGCGATGAACGGTTGACGGCGGAAGACGTCACCTATCCCGGCAGCGGCGGTGAGATGAAAGGCTACCTGGTCGAGCCGAAGGACCCCCCCGGCAAACTCGGCGCGGTGATCGTCATTCACGAAAACCGCGGCCTCAACCCGCATATTCGCGACGTCGCCCGCCGCATGGCCCTGGAAGGCTTCATTGCACTCGCACCGGATTTCCTGTCGCCCGCCGGCGGCACGCCCGAGAACGAGGATCAGGCACGCGAGATGTTCGGCAAGCTCGATCCTGCCGTAACCGTGGCCAACGCAGAAGCGAGCCTCGCCTATGTGTCGAAGCTGGAGGACGCAAACGGCAAGGTAGGAGCCGTTGGCTTTTGCTGGGGCGGCGGGCTTGTCAACAACTTCGCGACGAAGTCTCCGGAGCTGAAGGCCGGCGTCGCCTACTATGGAGCGCAGCCGCAGGCGGCCGAGGTGCCAAACATAAAGGCCGCGTTGATGCTGCACTATGCGGGCCTGGACGATCGGATCAATGCCGGCATCGATGCGTACAAGAAAGCGCTCGAGGCAAACGGCAAGGATGTCCAGATCTTCGTCTACGACGGCGCCAACCATGCCTTCAACAACGACACCTCGGCGGCACGCTACGACAAGAAGGCGGCGGACCTTGCCTGGGGCCGCACGGTCGAGTTCCTGAAGAAGAACCTCGCCTGATCAGGCCGCGACGGCGTGCGGAGCGGGGGCGATCGCTATGATTGCCTCCGCCAGCGCCTCCATCTCAATGGTAGCCCCTTCGAGGATGCATCCACCAAGGAGCCGCCGCTGAAGGTCGACGGCGACGTTGCCCGCTACAATCATCGCGTCGGCAACGACGACTACGGCTAGGTGCGGGCGCTGTTCAATCTGTTCGACGTTGAGCAGGAGGGCTGTTCTCCAACGTCGCGGCGGCGATGGGCGGCGTACCGGGCACGATCGTCGAGCGCCAGCTCGCACACTTCGAGCTGGTCCACCCGGACTACGAATCAGGTGTTCGCGCGGCCCTTGAAAAGCAGCACGGCTACAAGGTCGATACGATCAACGCACAGCCGGCCGCCGCCGAGTAGGCCCACCATCGAAAAACGACCAAATCGGGGTGTATCACCCCGATTTGTTTATGCTTTTCGAAATCGTTAAAATCCGACTGTTGTCGTTTACCCACCCTGAAGACCTGCATGTCATATCCGCCAAAAGCACCGATTTGAATGCAAATAAAGGTGGATGGGGAACGACATGAACGTCGCATTGGATCGCATTGGACTGCGCAGGAAGCCGAAACAGGAACGCAGTATCCAGAGACTGGATCTCATCTTATCCGCTGCGGCGCGGCTGATTGCCGAAAAGGGCGTCAGCGCCATGCGCATGACCGAACTGGCCGTCGCCGCCCAGGTTCCCATCGGTTCCGTCTATCAGTATTTCCCGGAAAAGGCCGCCATCGTCAAAGCGCTCTTCGATCGGCATGCTTCCGCCATTCAGGCAAGAATAGCGGAAGCCTTTGCGTCAGTTCAGTCCGTCGAGCACGCGCTCGACGTACTCGCGTCAACGATCGATTGGCACTATGACGATTGCCGCAGCGATGCCAGCTATCTCGGTATCTGGATGGGGACGGAGACCGATCAGGATCTGCTGCAGCTGAATATCGAACACAGCACCCGAATTGCCGACATTTTCCACGATACGGTGCGGCGCGTTGCGCCGGACCTGGCAGCTGTCGACATGCAGGCCCGCACCTATCTCTTCAGTCACCTGATCGGTGCGTCGATCCGGCTTGCCGTCGTTAGCGAGGCTTCGCTGGCCAAGCGCATTCTGAACGAGTGGAAGGCTGTGGTCCGCTCATCCTTCTTCTCGACAGCAGCTGTCTGAAGCTCACCAGCTGGTCACCGTATTTGCGACCTTGAGCCGGGGTTGTACCCGGCCATAGGCGTTTTTCAGGTCGGCTTCGAGATTGTCGTCGACAACCGCCGGCGTGATGTTGTCGAGACAGGCCGTGATGTGCGCCGTGATCGCGTTCATCAACGAAATCGAAACGCCCGGCCGCTTCATGATGCCGATCTGAACCGGGGGCAGGGCGGGGAAGCCGTCCGCCTGGCTCAGCACCTTCATGCCAGTGCGCAGCGCCGATTCCGGCATGACGGACACGGCCATGCCGGCAAGAACCGCAGCAGCAACAACCGTGCATGACCAGCTGGTGAACAGGATTTGATGCTCGCGGCCTACCGCATCGAGCGCCGAGCAGGCGAGCTGGCGCCACTGGCAGTCGCGACGGCCCACCGCAAGCGGCACCGGCGCGTCGTCACGGATCGGATGGTTGGCAGAGCCGACCCAGCAGAGCGGTTCCGTCCGCACGACATCGGACATGCGCTCGCGCGGGTTATGCGTCACCAGCGCGATATCGAGCTCGCCGCGATGCATTCGCTCTGCAAGGTCCACCGAAGGTTCGCAGACGATGTAGAGTTCCACGTTCGGATGCGTCTTGGCGAAACGTCCGATGATCTCCGGCATGTAGCGGTCGGCATAGTCATCGGGTGTGCCGATGCGTAGCATGCCCTCGAGGCGATTGTCGTCGAAGGCTGCGATCGCCTCGTTGTTGAGGCGGATGATGCGCCGCGCGTAATTGAGCAGCTTTTCGCCTTCGACGGTGAGCCGGTTGCCGCGCCCGTCCTTGATGAACAACTGCTTGCCGACGCGCTCTTCCAGCCGTCGCATCTGCATGGAGACCGCCGACTGCGTCTTGTAGACCCGGTCGGCGGCCTTGGTGAAGCTGCCGGAGTCGACAATTGCGATGAAGGTCTGCAACTGGTCAATATCAAGAGGCGCGGCCATGATCCCACCTATAACGATCTCTGATGATAATCATTAGAAACATTCGTTGGACTGATCAATAGGCGTTTGGCATCTTCGGGATGCAAATCAAGAAAGTGATGGACGGACACCCTGACTGTCCGCCCCGATTTCAACCTGACTTCCTCCCGTTCGACCTCGCGGGAGGGGTGGGTTGTTGCGCGCCAATGAAAGGATCGTCCCATGCGCACGACAGACCGGATATTAGAACTCGACTGCAGCCAGACCACGATGACGTTTTCCCGACGTCTCGCAAACGGTTTCGCAACGCTGGCATCCGTACTGCGCGTGTTCCGCAATCGTATGGAGATCAACCGGCTGCACGAGCTCGACGACAATCAGTTGAAGGATATCGGCCTTAGCAGGGCCGATCTGACCTCGGCGTTCCTGGCGTCGACCTTCTTCGAGGACCCGTCGGATCACCTGACGCGTACCGTGCGCAATCGCGGGCGCAATTCGATCTTCCGGTCCCACAAGGAATAGGGCCGGTCCAGTTTTCCCCGCAGGGTGATAGCCAATAGCCCTGCCTCTTGCCCGGTGACCGGCCTCCCAGCCGTCTCCGGGTTTTTTTATGCCTTTGGAGGAGGGGCGGCGGGCGCCTTCGGCGTATAGGTATCGAAGATCGCTTCCATGTTCTTCTGATAGCTCTTTTGCACTTCGAGGCCGCTGTCGAACATCGTGTTCAACATATCCATGTAACCTTCCGTCGCCGCTTTCGCCTCCTCTTTTGGCGGCTCGGCAGGCTTTGGCGCGACGGGCTTTCCGAGGTTGCCCATCATTTCCTGGAAAGCCTTGGCAAAGGGATTGTCGAGGAACGGGTTCGCCGCCGGCTTCTCTGGCACCGGCTTCGCGGCGCTGAACATCAGCTGCATGGCCTGCGTGAAGGGATTGTCGAAGATGCTGGGCTCGGGAGCGGTGTTCTGCTTGGGGGCGAAGCCGGTGCTCTCCAGCCATTTCTGGATGGATTCCCCCATGGCGGTGTTCACGAAGGGGTTCACCGGCGCGCTCATCTGCCCCATCGACTGCTTGAACAGGCCGCCCATCAGCGTCCCTGCCATGACCGGCAGCATCTGCTTGTAGATCTCCTGGCCGATGCCGGTCATCTGGGCTGCCTGCGCGGCCACAGCACGCGAAACCTCCTTGGAGCCGAACAGCTGCGCAAGGATGTTGTTGCCGTCGGAAATGCCTTGCGGCGTGAAGGCCCGGCCCATGTCCTCGAAGTATGTCGCGTAGTTGCCCGAGGACACAGCCTGCATCAGCCCCATGAAGTCGTAGGGGTTGCTGGTGCTGCGTTTCAATCCCGCAGAGAAGGCCGGCATCAGGGCTGCCATGGCCTTGGTCGCCTGCTCCTGCGCGAGATTGAACTGCTTGGAGACCGCGTCCATCGCCGCGCCGTTCTGCGCCTGCATCATCATGTCGAAGAGTGGCAGCATGGAAATCCCTTTCCCCGGTTCGCGACGCTCAATCGTGTCACTATAGCCCGAAAAAGGGACGCGCAAACCGCTTTTTGCAGAAGGGGTTAGTATTGATACTCGTCAAACACCGGTTCTACCGAACCGCCCCAGCGGCCGTGGTAAAGCGCCAGCAGATCCTCGGCGAGAGTCGCCTTCTTCGCCATGACTTCATCGAGTGGGGAAAGGAAGATCGTTTCGTCCTGACCTTCCTTGTTGAGCCTGCCGCGTGCCTTGAGGCCAGCCTTCGAAACGGCAATGACTTCGCGCGCCGTCTCGTAGAGCGCATGGCCACGGAACTTCGCCTTCAGACCCTCGGCCGGAACGGCGTTGCGTAGCGCATCCACCTCGTCGAACGTCCAGTCCTTGGTCAGCATGTCAGCTGCATCGAGCGCCCCGTCGTCGTAGAGCAGTCCGACCCAGAACGCCGGCAGCCCGCAGATGCGCCTCCAGGGACCGCCGTCCGCACCGCGCATCTCCAGGAAGCGCTTCAGGCGCACATCGGGAAACAGCGTCGAGAGATGGTTCGTCCAGTCGCCCATCGTCGGCTCCCAGGCGGCAACCTCGCCCTTCAGTGCACCGTTCATGAACTGGCGGAAGGTGACGTGGGTACAGTCATGGTAGCGGCTGTCACGGACGATGAAATACATCGGCACGTCGAGCGCCCATTTGACATAGTCATGGAAGCCGAAGTCGTCGCGGAAGGTGAAGTCAAGCAGGCCGGAACGACGGTTGTCGGTATCGCGCCAGATATCGCCGCGCCAGGACAGCAGGCCATTGAGTTTGCCCTCGGTGAACGGGGAGGAGGCAAAGAGCGCGGTTGCCAGCGACTGCAGCTTCATCGAGACGCGCATTTTCTTGCGCATGTCCGCTTCCGACGAGAAGTCGAGATTCACCTGGATCGTGCAGGTGCGGTACATCATGTCGAGGCCCTTGGTGCCGACCTTCGGCATGTAGCGGCTCATGATCTCGTAGCGAGATTTCGGCATGACGGGTGTCTCTGCGAGTGTCCATTTCGGGCTGCCGCCGATGCCGAGGAAACGGATGCCCATCGGTTCGGCGATTTCCCGGAGTGTTGCCAGGTGCGTATTCGATTCCTTGCAGGTCTCGTGGATCGTTTCCAGCGGCGCACCCGAGAGTTCGAACTGACCGCCGGGTTCGATCGAAATCGCGCCCATGCCATTTGGCGCGCCAAGCCCGATGATGTTGTCGCCGTCAAGGATCGGATCCCAGCCGCTCTTCTGCTGCAACCCCTTCAACAGGCCCGAAATGCTGCTTTCGCCGAAGTACGGAACCGGGCTGTTGTCGGCACGGAAGAAGGCAAATTTCTCGTGCTCCGTACCGATGCGGAAGTTCTCTTTTGGTTTGTTGCCCGCAGCAAGATAATCGGTCAGCTCCTGAACCGAAGAGAGCGGCGTCTGGTCGGTGGTGTCGCGAGCCATTCAAGTAACCTGTATTTGGAAAACGCCCGGGGGGAGCGGACAATTGGAAGGGTGATTAGGACCGCTGGCAGGTATGTTGCAAGTGAAAATGTTTCAACGGCTCATCAAAAAAATAGCAGCGCATTCGCGACGAACCTCCTCGAAGCTCAATTCCAGTCGCCGATCGCTGCCTGGATGACCGCCATGGCGGCGACAGCGGCCGTATCCGCGCGCAGGATCCGCGGGCCGAGCGGAATGGCGGTGACAAAGTCGAGGCTGCGCAGGCGCGAGCGTTCCTCCTCGGAAAAGCCGCCCTCCGGCCCCACGAGCAGCGCAAGCTTGCGCTCCATGATCCTGGAGAGCAACGGCAGCGGGTTTTGCCCCGCATCGCCCTCGTCGCAATAGATGATCCGCCGCTCAGGCGACCATCCGTCGAGCAGATCGAACAGCCTGATCGGCTCTTGGACGTCGGGGATCCCAAGGATGCCGCATTGTTCGGCCGCTTCGATGACGTTGGCCTTGAGCTTGTCGACGTTGGTGATCTTTCCTTGCACATGCTGCGTCATCACTGGCTGCAGCAGGCCGGCGCCCATTTCTACGGCCTTCTGCACGAGATAGTCGAGCCGCCCTACCTTCAGCGGCGCAAACAGGTAGTGCAGATCGGAGGTATCAGGCTGCGGCCGGGTCTGTTCCTCGGCAACAAGCAGGATGCGCTTGCGGGTCGGAAAGGAGACGCGGGCCTTCCATTCGCCGTCGCGGCCATTGAAGACGAGGATCTCAGCACCGTCGGGCATCCGCAGCACGTTTGCGAGATAGTTGAACTGGTCCGCGGTGGCATCGACGGGTCCCCCCGCAGCGAGAGGCGCATCGACGAACAGGCGTTGCATCCGGAAATTGGCTCGCATCGAAAAGTCCTGCCTAGACAAAGAGCGCGAACATAACCCAATAGATCATCGCTGCAAGCGCGGCGGACGCAGGCACGGTGATGATCCAGGCGGCGATGATCGTCATGAAATGCGAGCGACGAACGAGGAAGCGGCGGCGAACCTCGTGGGTATTCGGGTCGTCCGGTTCCTCGACCATCCAGACCTCCGCCTTTCGGCGCATGTATTCGATCCGGCGCTTCGAGTGGCGGGTATACCACTCGCGGAAGAAGCCGACGCCGAACACGGCGCCCACGGCGATATGCGTCGTGCTGACGGGAAGCCCGAGCCATGAGGCGACGATGACAGTGAATGCTGTCGAAAGCGCCACGCAATAGGCACGCATCGGATTGAGCTTGGTGATCTGTTCGCCGACCAGCCGGATCAGGCGCGGGCCGAACAGCAGCAGGCCGACCGAGATGCCGAGCGCCCCGATCAGCATGACCCAAAGCGGAGGAGGAGCGTCGTCGCCGAGCGGCTGCCCGATCGAAACGCGCACGATGGCCGACAGCGGTCCGACCGCGTTGGAGACGTCGTTTGCGCCGTGGGCGAAGGACAGCAGCGCCGCCGATCCGATCAGCGGGAGCTGGAAAAGGACGCGAAGCGAGCTGTTGCGGTTCTCCAGGCCCTGCGCCCGCCGATGGAGCAGCGGTCGTCCGACAAACCAGGCGATGAACCCCGCAGCCACGCCCAGCAGGGCGATGGTTGTCGAGGAGAACGTTCCGGTGGATTCGAGCTGGAGGATCATGTAAGCGGTGAAGGCGCCGACCATGACGGCGATCAGAACCGGCACCCAACGCTTTGCGGCGGCGATCTTGTCCTCGCGGTAGATGATGAGGGTTTTGACCAGGTAGAGCAGGCCGGCGGCAATGATCCCGCCGATCAACGGCGACGTCACCCAGCTGGATGTGATCTCCGCCATCACGCGCCAATTCACCGGACCGGGTCCGACCGCACCAATGCCGGCGCCGATCACTGCGCCGACGATCGAGTGGGTGGTCGAGACCGGCGCGTTCATCCAGGTGGCAAGGTTGATCCACAACGCGGCCGCCATCAGCGCCGCCATCATGATCCAAGCTAGCATGCCGGCCGGCACCTGAACGGCATCGATGATGCTGGACGAGATCGTCTTCACCACCTCGCCGCCGGCGATGGTAGCGCCGAGAATTTCGAAAATTGCCGCAATGACCAGCGCCTGGCCCATGGTCATGGCGCGTGCGCCGACGGCTGCGCCCACATTGTTCGTCACATCGTTCGCGCCGATGTTCATGGCCATGTAGGCGGCGAGCGCTACTGCGGCAATCACGAGAACGGCGCCAGGCCGGTTGAAGACATAGACGCCCGCAAACAGCATCGCGAGGCCGAGGAAGACCAACCCGATGCCGGGCCCGACGAGCTTCCGCGAAACATGCTTCGCCGCGTCCTCAACCTGCGTCAGCCTGTCGAGATCCTTGTCGAGCGTTCGTTTTGTGAGAGTGGTGGGGCGGTCTGGCATGCTGTTCCCTGTGGCTGAATCCTGCTTTAGCGCCGTCCCGTTCGACAGCGCAAGGCGGCAGGATTCATTCCGCCGGAATTTGCTTGGGCAACCGTCCGGCAAGCTCTTCCGTCATACGGCGCTTGAACAGCAGGAAGAGATCGCGAAGTTCGGGCTCGCGAACGCGCTTTGCAGCTTCGTCGCAGGAGACCCATTCGAAGCGACGCTCGCCCTTCTCCTTGAAATTCTTGGCGATGGTCGCGGTTTCAAGAGCGTAGACCTGAACCTTGCAGGTCACCGTCAGTCCGTTCTTGAGGACCTTGGGATAGTGATAGCAGCCGATCGTCTGGCTCTCCACCGTGCCGCGCACGCCGGCCTCTTCGTAGGCTTCGCGCGCAGCCACTTCATAGGAGGTGCGTCCCTCCATCGGCCAGCCCTTGGGAATGACCCAGCGGCCGGTGTCGCGGCTTGTTAGCAAAAGCACCTCGAGATCGGTGGTCTTCTGCTTTACCCTGTAGCAGAGCGCAGCATACTGCTGGCGCGGGGGGCGCCGGAACATCAGCTGCACATCGGAGGCCAGGCGGGCAAGAAGAGTCAACGGTCGGGTCACCTTTATCGTTTGGTTCGTTGGTCGATTATATTACTAGTATCTTATGGAAAGCTTGCGCGATCCATGCGTCGCAGTTCTTCGTATCAGCATTCATAGTTACCAATAGAGCGTTTCGTTTTGGTTTCGAGTTGAGGAAACCGTCATGAAATGCTCTGATTCCGTCACGTCACACGCCAATGAATATGCGCTTCCATCGCACTGCAATCAATGACGCCGGCATGTCGTGCACCGTTAAGTCGGCACTATGGTGATTATGCGTCCGGAATGCGTAAAAAAGATTGCCGGCTAATATTGCCGGCAGGTTTTTCAGTGCGCCGTGGCGACCCGTTTTTGGTCGAATGCAGTCGGGAGGCCAAGCAGATTTTCTGCGCTTTTCGTAGAAATATGTCCATGTTCGCCAGATCGCATTCGGCCTAACAATGCCGCAAAGCGAAAGGATCAACCCATGTCAAGAAGCGCAACGCGCATCGAATGGATCAGCAACGGTTGCCGGTTGTTGCAGGCAACAGCCGCGGAGTTCAGGGAGACGAGACCATTCGACCGTCTGACGATCGGTACCGGCATCCACCTCGAGCCGAAGACCGTGGCGCTTCTGATGACGCTGCGCGCCGGCGGCGCACGTCTCGTCTGCACCGGCAATCTCAACAGCACGCAGCCCTCGACCGTGGATTTCTTGCGTTCCGAAGGGATGACCGTCTTCGCGACGCAGACGACCGACCCCGTCGCCCACCACCAGAGCCTCGAAGCCGTAGTTGCCGAGAAGCCCGATCTGCTGCTGGACAATGGCGGCGATCTCTTCGCCATCGCGGCAGAGCGTCCCTATGCCAATCTTCTCGGCGGCACCGAGGAGACGACCTCCGGCCGCACGCGCCTCCTGCCGATGCGCGGCAGTTTGAACATGCCGATCCTCGTCATCAACGACAGCCCGATCAAGCAGTTCGCCGAAAACAGGCATGCGGTCGGGCAGAGCCTGTTCGAAAGCTACATGCGCTTCACCAACCGCTCGACGAACGGCAAGCGCGTGACGGTCTTCGGGTATGGCGCCTGTGGCAAGGGGACCGCCGCCTGCTTCCGCAATGCCTTCTCGCAGGTCAGCGTCGTCGAAATCGATCCTGTGACGGCGCTCGAGGCTCATCTCGATGGCTTCGCGACGCAGTCGCGTGTCGATGCGATCCGCTCGGCCGATGTCCTTGTGACCGTCACCGGCCATCCGGGCATCGTGACCGCCGAGGATCTGCCGTTGATCAAGAACGGCGCGATCCTGATGAACGGCGGGCATTTTCCCAATGAGATCGATGTCGCGGCCTTCAGGCAGCATGCCGACGTCATCGGGGTCGACCGGTACGAGGCTGACGGCATCGAGACGCTGCATCTGAACGACGGCCGCGCCATCCACGTTCTCGGCGGCGGTCACATGGCCAATCTTGCCGGCCCGCGACCGCTCGGCAACTCGGTGGAGTCGATGGACCTCGGGTTCGCTTTGCAGGTTCGCTGCCTGGAAAGGGTCGCCAGGCGCCAAGCCGGCGCTGAATCGTGCATCGTTCCGGTGCCTGCGGATATCGATGCGATGGTGGCGAGCGCCTACCTCGATCTGGCGCGATAATGGCGCGTCTTCTGTTCAATCGATTTCGATGACGAGCTTGCCTCTCGTTTGGCTGGTTTCGATCAACTCATGCGTTTCGGCAGCATTGGCGAGGCCGAAACGTCGGTCGTCCAGGCGTGGCGCCAACTGCCCCGCTTCGACAACCTTGGTCATCTCCCGCATGATCTCGCCATGGTGCGCGCGGCCTTCGCCGGTCAGAAGCGGAAGCAGCGTGAAGACGCCGGAATAGGTCGCGGCCTTGAACGACAGCGGCGCAAGCGCATGCGTGCCCCAGCCGAGCGCGCTGACGACATGGCCGAACCGGTTGACCGCGCTGAATGCCGTATCCAGCCCGTCGCCGCCAATGGTGTCGTAGACGATGTCGAAGCCGTGTCCTGCGGTATACCTGGCCACAAAGTCCTCCACGGTATCAGTCGCACGGTCGATGGGTGTGGCGCCAAGGCTGCTGATGTAGTCCGCCTTCGATGCGCCATCGACCGCGTAGACCTCTGCGCCGGCGGCCCTGGCGATCTGCACGGCCATATGGCCGACGCCGCCCGCACCGCCGATCACGAGAACGCGCTGCCCAGCCTGAACCTTGGCGCGGTCGACCAAGCCTTCCCATGCCGTGATGGAAATGAGCGGTAGGGCTGCGGCTTCGCGCATCGAGAGATTGTGGGGTTTCAACGCAATCAGGCGAACATCGACGGCCGCAAATTCTGCGAGCGACCCCTGGATGCCGCCGACGCCGCCCGTCATGCCGTACACCTCGTCGCCGCGTCGGAAGCCGGAAACGCCGGGTCCGACGTCCTCCACGACACCGGCCATGTCGATGCCGAGGACTGCAGGCAAGGGATGGCGGGCATGGGCCGCATTACCGGCGCGGATTTTCGTGTCGAGCGGATTGACGCCGCTCGCGCCGATCCGAACCAGGACTTCACCGTCACGAGCTACAGGCACGGCCAACCGGACCGGCCGGAAGGCGCCATTCTGCGACTCGACCAGAAGTGCCTTCATCCGCGTATTGGAGGACATGGAAATCTCCTTTCGTTTTGTTGCGAGGAGACTGCGCCGTTGAAATGGGAATGGAAACCAAAGATACTGAACAAGGATCATGCAATTTCGTATGGGTGCGCATGGAATGGAGTGACCTAAAGCTGTTCCTGGCGATCGCCAGGCTCGGGACCCTGGGAGCAGCCGCTCGCAGCCTCGGTTTGACCCAACCGACGATGGGTCGGCGCCTGCGCGTCCTGGAGGCGTCGCTTGGTCAGCCACTCTTCCAGCGAACAGCCGATGGTTTTGTGCTGACGGACGAGGGGGCGACCGTCCTTGCGCGCGCCGAACGGATGGAGGAAGAAGCGCTCGGGCTGGAGCGCGAACTCGCGGGGCAAGACCGCCAGCTCACCGGCTTCCTGCGGCTGTCGTCGTCGGATTGGTTCGGCGCGCACGTCCTCTCGCCGGTTCTCGCGGAATTCTCGCAGGCCTACCCGAAAGTCGTCGTCGAACTGTTGACCGACAGCCGGCTGCTGAGTCTGTCCCGGAGGGAGGCCGATCTTGTCTTTCGCATCGCGCCCTTTACAGAGGTGGAGGTGATCTCGCGAAAGCTTCTTCATATCGAGTATGGCCTCTATGTAAGGCGTGGCGTCGAGCACCCGAAGGCGGGCGAAGGAACAGCCGCACGTTTGGTGACGATGGACGAGGCATTCGGGGGCATGCCAGATGTGGTCTGGCTGAAGGGCATTCTGCCGAAGGCCGAGATCGTCATGCGCAGCAACAACCGCGATGTGCAGGCGGCACTCTGCGTCAATGGCGCAGGGCTCGCCGTGCTGCCACGGCCGCTTGGCGATTCGATCGCGGCCATCGAGAGTGTCGATCTTGGCGAAGCGCCGCCGGGCCGCGACACCTGGGTCGGCTATCACCGTGACATGAAACGGCTGGCGCGGCTGCGCGCCTTGCTCGATCTCGTCCTCGAACGCCTGGCGCGCTGAAGCGTCACCGCTCCCAGTAGGGAACCGGTCCATAGAGCTCGGCGAGATAGTCGATGAACAGGCGCACCTTTGCCGGCAGAAACTGGCGGCTTGGATAGACCGCGGAGAGCGTCACGCTGCGCGAACCCTCGTACGCCGGAAGCACCTGTAGGAGTTGGCCGCTCTTCAGCTCCGCGCCGATATCCCAGGTGGAGCGCAGCGCAACGCCGAGCCCGGCGATCACGGCCTCGCGAATGACCTCGCTCGAATTAGTGATGAGCATGCCCTCGGGCCGCATCGACAATGCGCCTTCGGGTCCATCCAGACGCCAGATGTCGTTGTTGT
Source organism: Rhizobium sp. 05L419 (assembly GCF_056397845.1). Taxonomy (NCBI): domain Bacteria; kingdom Pseudomonadati; phylum Pseudomonadota; class Alphaproteobacteria; order Hyphomicrobiales; family Rhizobiaceae; genus Rhizobium; species Rhizobium sp. 05L419. Next base: position 62,092 of record NZ_JBFTOF010000015.1, on the reverse strand, counting down.
GGGCTGGCAGGCAGCGGTGATGCTTGAGGTCTTCGATGCTGTTTGGCGCGCCATGGGTTGCCAGGTAGAGCGGCGAGGCGCACAGCACGCGCCGCACCGGTGCAAGCCGCCGCGCGACAAGGCTGGAATCGGTCAATTCGGCGATCCTGATCGCGAGATCGAACCCGCCGCCGACGATGTCGCTGAACTCGTCGCTCAGGACCAGGTTGATGGCGAGGTCCGGATGCGCGTCCATGAAGGCCTTCAGATGCGGGGCGATATGCATCCGGCCGAATGACGTCGGAGCAGAGACTTTCAGCGTCCCATGCATTTGTGCGGAACGGCCGGAAATATAAAACTCCGCTTCCTCCAGCCCGGCGAGGATGCCGAGCACGCGGTCGTAGAAACCTTGGCCCGCCTCGGTCAGCGAAATCTGCCGGGTCGTGCGCTGCAGGAGCCGTGTTCCGAGCCTGTCTTCCAGCCGTTTGATGCGCTTGGAAACGACGGCCGGCGAGAAGCCGAGCGCGCGGCCGGCCAGCGACATGCTGCCGGTCGCCGCGACCTTGGCAAAGATTTCGAGATCACCCAGATTGGTCATGCGAACCTGATATATTCTTCTTTTGTCATAAGTGCTTAGCATTTGCGCCACATCAGGGAAAGTGCTAAGCCCATGCGATCGGCGGCAAGGAGGATCGCCTCCGGTTTTCGTCGCCGCCGGCGAAGGGAGAGAGCCATGTCCGACGCCATTCCGTTTCTCGCTCTACGCGCCGATGTGATTGCCCGCCGTCGGCACATCGTGGCCGACCTCGTCGATCTGCTGCCGCCGGAATGTCTGGTGCATGAGGCGCGCGAACTGGTGCCTTTCGAGACGGACGCGTTTGTCTCCTATCGTCGCGTGCCGCTGGCGGTGGCTCTCCCGCGAAGCACGGCCGAAGTCGCCGCGGTGATGAAATACTGCCACCGCTACGGCATTCCCGTCGTCCCGCGCGGTGCCGGGACCTCGCTTTCGGGCGGCGCGATCCCGCAAGAGGACGCGGTCGTCGTCTGCGTTTCGAAAATGAACCGCATTCTCGACATCGATCTTGCGAACCGCGCTGCCGTCGTCGAGGCGGGTGTTACCAATCTGAATATCTCGGAAGCCGTCTCGGCGGACGGTTTCTTCTACGCGCCTGATCCGAGTTCGCAGCTCGCCTGCACGATCGGTGGCAACATCGGCATGAATTCCGGTGGCGCGCACTGTCTGAAGTACGGGGTCACCACCAACAACCTGCTTGGCGTGAAGATGGTGCTGACCGATGGCACGGTGGTCGACCTCGGCGGCAAGGGGCTCGATGCGGCGGGCTACGATCTTCTCGGCCTCGTCTGCGGCCACGAGGGTCAGCTCGGCATCGTCACCGAAGCAACCGTTCGCCTGATCGCCAAGCCGGAAGGCGCGCGTCCCGTCCTTTTCGGCTTCGAAACGTCGGAGGAGGCAGGATCCTGCGTTGCCGACGTCATTGCATCAGGCATCATTCCCGTCGCCATCGAATTCATGGACAAGCCGGCCATCGAGATCTGCGAAGCCTTCGCGAAGGCCGGCTATCCGCTTGACGTCGGCGCACTGCTGATCGTTGAAGTCGAGGGGTCTGACGCGGAGATGGACGACATACTGAAAAGCATTGTCGAGATCGCCCGCAAGCATGGCGTGAAGACCGTGCGCGAATGTCAGTCGGCAACCGAGGCGGCGCTGATCTGGAAAGGCCGCAAATCTGCCTTTGGCGCCACCGGACGCATCGCCGATTACATCTGCATGGACGGGACGGTGCCCCTCAGCCAGCTCTCCTATGTCTTGAGGAAGACCGCTGAAATAGTGGAGCACTACGGCTTGCGCGTCGCCAACGTGTTTCACGCCGGCGACGGCAACATGCATCCGCTGATCCTCTTCAACGCAAACGATCCGGAGGACGCGGCGCGGGCGGAAGCTGCGGGAATGGACATTCTGAAGCTTTGCGTCGATGCCGGCGGCTGTCTGACGGGAGAGCATGGCGTCGGCATCGAGAAGCGCGACCTGATGCGCCACCAATATACCGAGGCGGACCTTGCGCAGCAGATGGCCGTTCGGGCTGCCTTCGATCCGGACTGGATTCTCAATCCATCCAAGGTTTTCCCGCTCGACGGACGCTCTGCCGCATGATCGATCTGTTCCCGACGACAGAAGAGGACGCAGCCGACATCGTTCGCTCGCACGCGCAGGCGGGAAAGACGCTTGCGATCTGTGGCGGCAACACGCGTTCCGGCTTCGGCAATGCCGTCACGGCTGTCAGCCGCCTTCGATCGACCAACCTTTCGGGCATCGTCGCCTACAATCCCGGCGAAATGGTCCTGACGGCGCGGGCGGGCACCCCGTTGTTGGAGATTGAGGCAGCTTTGGCGGAAAACGGCCAGATGATGGCCTTCGAACCGATGGACCACCGGCCGGTCATGGCGACGGCAGGCGAACCGACGATCGGCGGCGTCTTCGCTGCCAACGTCTCCGGACCGCGCCGAGTCGTCGCGGGTGCGGCGCGTGACAGCCTGCTCGGTGTGCGCTTCGTCAACGGCAAGGGTGAACTGATCAAGTCCGGCGGCCGGGTCATGAAGAATGTCACCGGCCTCGATCTCGTCAAGCTGATGGCAGGCTCGCATGGTACGCTCGGCTTCCTCACGGAAGTCACGTTCCGGGCGCCGCCACGGCCGAAGGCGGAAGCGACGATCATAGTCGAAGGGCTCAATGACGCAGAGGCGACGAACGCCATGGCGACGGCGATGGCGCTGCCGGTGGAGGTTTCGGGCGCGGCCCATCTGCCGATGACGGTCACGTGGAAGTTTCTCGACGGAACGTTGCCGCCGACCGAGGCCACCGTCCTCAGGATCGAGGGCCTGCCCGGTCCGGTGGAAGCGAGGGCGGCAAAGCTTGTTGCAGCAATGGCTGCGTTCGGCCGTGTTTCGCACCTGGATCGCAATGACAGCGCCCAACTCTGGCGGGAGGTGCGCGATGTCCTGCCTTATGCCGACGGCACGCCCCGCCCGGTCTGGCGCGTCTCCGTTGCCCCGAGCGTCGGCCACCAGCTTGTCGCGGCACTTCGCCTCGAAACAGGCGTCGACGCTTTCTACGACTGGCAGGGCGGTCTCGTCTGGATGCGGATGGAAGCGGATGCCGAAGCCGATCTGCTGCGTCGTTTCCTCAAGGCCCTCGGCGGCGGTCATGCGACGCTGATCCGTGCCCCAGAGCAGGCTAGGGTGACCACCAACGCCTTCCAGCCGCAGCCGGAGGCGGTGGAGTTGCTGTCTGCGCGTGTAAAGGCAAAGCTCGATCCGGCCGGCATTTTCAATCCGGGCAAGATGACGGGGACCTAGGCGATGCAGACCAACTTCACCCTGGCCCAGCTTGCCGATCCTGATGTGGCGGAGTCCGAGCAGATCCTGCGCAGATGCGTGCATTGCGGCTTCTGCACCGCGACCTGTCCCACCTATGTGACGCTCGGCAACGAGCTCGACAGCCCGCGCGGGCGCATCTATCTCATCAAGGACATGCTGGAAAACGGCCGGGCGGCGGACGCCGAAGTCGTCACCCACATCGACCGCTGTCTGTCCTGTCTTGCCTGCACGACCACCTGTCCTTCCGGCGTCGACTATATGCATCTCGTCGATCATGCCCGGGTCCATATCGAGAAGACCTACAAACGGCCGTTCATGAATCGCCTGACGCGTGCCATTCTCGCCTCGGTTCTGCCCTATCAGAGCCGTTTCCGGCTGGCGCTCACCCTGGCGCGCCTCGGAAGGCCGTTTGCGGGTTTCTTGCGGCGCAGTCCGACGCTCAAGCCGTTCGCGGCGATGCTGGCGCTGGCGCCGCGCAGTGTGCCGGCCGCCTCGCCCTATTCCACGCCGGGAATCCATGAAGCCGGCGCCGAAAAGCGGGGGCGCGTCGCAATTCTCACGGGTTGCGCGCAGCCGGTGCTCGACCCTGGAATCAACGAGGCGACGATCAGGCTGCTGACCCGCCTCGGTGTGGAGGTCGTCCTCCCGGAAGGTGAGGTCTGCTGCGGCGCGCTTGTCCATCATATGGGACGCGAGCAGCAAGCCCTGGCGAGCGCGCGCGCCAATGTCGACGTCTGGACACGCGAGATCGAAACCGGCGGTCTCGATGCGATCATCATCACGGCGTCCGGTTGCGGAACGACCATCAAGGACTATGGCCACATGCTGCGCCTGGATCCTGCCTACGCCGAAAAGGCCGCCCGCGTATCGTCGACGGCCAGGGACATCACCGAGTACCTAGCCACGCTCGATCTGCCGTCGCAACTGACGAAGGGCCTAACCGTTGCCTATCACTCGGCCTGCTCGATGCAGCACGGCCAGAAGATCACGACGGCGCCAAAGCTGCTTCTCAAGGCCGCAGGTTTTACCGTCCGCGATCCGGCTGAGGGCCATCTTTGCTGTGGTTCTGCCGGCACCTACAACATCATGCAGCCGGATATTTCCGAGGTGCTCAAAACGCGCAAGGTCAAGAATATCGAGGCAACGAAGCCTGATGTCATCGCAACCGGCAATATCGGCTGCATGACCCAGATCGCATCCGGAACTGCAATTCCGATCGTGCACACGGTCCAGCTGCTCGACTGGGCCTACGGTGGCAACGTACCGGAAAAATTAAGAGATCTGGCGCTAGGTTAGCGCCGCCGGATGTCCGGCAGTCTCAGGAGCTCAGCATGCGTCGCACAATCCTCGCGCTAACGGTTCTATGTGGAGCGACCCAGCTCGCTCACGCCGACAGCCGGTTCTTCTGTTCGGCAGACGACAAGGATGTGCGCTTTACGATTGAAAGCGGCTTCGAGGCGGATGCGGGACACAAGCTCAATCACTTTCGCGGCGCCATTCAGGTCAAGACCGCCGAACTCACGCCGGCCTTCAGGAAGATCGTGCTCACGTCATCGAATCTGATGCACCATTGGTCGCACGGCGGCGAGCTGCGGCTCGAGATATTCTACAATGGTGGCGATGAAGCCGGCGGGCAGACCTTAAACCTTGCGATCGCGGCCGAGCAGCCTGGAAAGTCTGCTGCGGCATTCTCCGGGACCTACGAAATGGTGGTGGAAGGTGGCGCAAAGCCCATTGCCGCCGTCGGCAAGGTCAGTTGCGGCTCCAAGTAGGCGGCCGACGCGTCAGCCGCCTCTGGCTTGTCGATCGTCGGGGCTTCAGCCGCCGAATATCGTACGCAGAACGTCGATACCGCGGTCATCGAAGCTGACCTCGCCCTGCTTGTTGCCGGGGCCGACGACGATAACCTTCGTACCGACAGGCGCACGATCATAGAGGTGCGTCACATCCTGGTTCATCATGCGGATGCACCCTGAAGACATGTTGAGTCCGATCGTCCAGGGCTGGTTGGTGCCATGGATGCGGAAGATCGTGTCCCTGCCGCCCTTGTAGAGATACATGGCGCGTGCGCCGAGCGGATTGTCTTCGCCGCCTTCCTGGAAAGCGGGAATGATATGGCCCTTGGCGGCTTCGCGAACGCGCATTTCCGCCGGTGGTGTCCAGCTCGGCCATTCAGCCTTGCGGCCGATCTTCACGACGCCCGACCAGCCGAAACCTTCGCGGCCGACACCGATACCGTAGCGCGTAGCGCGGTTCCTGCCTTCGACGAGGTAAAGATACTTGTGGTTGGTGTCGATGATGATCGTGCCCGGCGCTTCGGACGTCACCAGGCGGACGCTCTGGCGCTTGAATTGCGGCTTCACGGTTTTTGGCATCTGGGCCACGCGAACCACCGGACTGCCCTGTTGGGCGGGTGTGTTCGGCTGGGCCATAGCGGCAGTCGACAGTAAGGTGAGCATAAGCCCGGCGGCTGTAAGAGCCGTCGTCAATTTCGTCATGTTTGATTCCCTCAAAGCAAAATCGGATCGAAGCTACCCGAACTTCGATCCGATTCAAGGTCTTGGGTGCCGATTAAGGCAATTTCGGCGCCATCCGGCGTCTATTCTTGCCCCGCAGCAGTATTGGCAAGCCCACTACATGACGATGACGCGCGTTCCAACCTTTACGCGCTCGTAAAGGTCAACGACATCTTCATTGCGCAGCCGGATGCAACCGGAAGATACGGCGCTGCCGATCGTCCATGGCGCGTTGGTGCCGTGAATACGGTAGAGCGTCGAGCCGAGATACATGGCGCGGGCGCCAAGCGGGTTCTCAGGGCCGCCGTCCATCCGCGCCGGAAGGTAGTGCCCCTTTGCGGCCTCGCGGCTGACCATCTCGGAAGGCGGCGTCCAGTCGGGCCACTCAGTCTTGCGGGTGACCTTGTGCGCGCCCGCCCATTCGAAGCCGGGCTTGCCGACGCCGACGCCATAGCGCCGCGCCCTGCCGCCGTCCATGACGAGGTAGAGGAAGCGGTTGTTGGTATCGATGACGATCGTACCCGGTCGTTCCCTTGTCTCGTAACTGACGATTTGCGGAAGGAACTGCGGCTCGACCCGCTGACGGATCACGGGAACGCCTGGATTGATCGCCGAGACCGGCTGGGCGAGCGCAGGGGGAGCGCGTCGAATGGCGCGCGGGGCGAAAAGTCCGCGCTGCTGAACGGGTCGCTGGTAGACGACGGGGCGCACCTTGCCGCCGCCGAGCTGCATGATCCAGGGAGCAGCAAGGTCCGGGCTCAGCACGACTGGCGGACGTGTCGCATAGCGGTCATCGCCAAAGGCGGCGGTTGAGAAGACGCCGAGCAGGGCTGCGGCGAGCAATACGGATTTCATCATCGGACGGACTCTCTACAAATGGCCGAAAATGCACTGGCAGCACACGCCGCCTGCGCTCATGCTGCCACCGCGTCCTGCAGCGAATGGTAAATTCGAATTCATTAAAGGCCAAAGCGTCGGATAAACTTTTCGTCAGGGTTATCGTTCGGTTTGGAAAGAGGGTTTCTAAGTGGTAAAGCCGGATTCGCAGCTGTGAAACGAAGCGGACCTATGAGCGAAACAGGCATCATCATCGGCGACGACGGCAAGCATCGTTGTCATTGGCACGCCAATCTGCCGGACTACATGCGCTACCACGACGAGGAATGGGGACGACCGGTCACCGACGACATCCGCCTGTTTGAGAAGATCTGCCTGGAAGGTTTCCAGTCGGGCCTTTCCTGGCTGACGATCCTGCGAAAGCGCGAGAATTTCCGCGCCGCCTTCGCCCGCTTCGATTTCGAGAAAGTAGCCCGGTTCGACGATGCCGATATCGAGCGCTGCCTCGGCGATTCCGGCATCGTGCGCCACCGCGGCAAGATCGTCTCGACGATCAACAATGCCAAGCGCGCGATTGAACTCAGGCAGGAATTCGGTTCGCTTGCGCGCTATTTCTGGAGCTTCGAGCCCGGCCACAACGAACGCCCCGGCGTGGTCGACCGCGCCGCGATCATGGCCAACCCCACGACGCCGACATCGGTCCTCATTTCCAAGAATCTGAAGAAGCGCGGCTGGACCTTTGTCGGTCCGACCACAGTTTATGCCTTCATGCAGGCAATGGGTCTCGTCAACGATCATTTCGAAGGCTGCTTCTGCCGCTCCGAGGTAGAGGCGATGCGCGACGCATTGGTACGTCCATGAGAATAATGATGGCCATGGCCGCAGCGCTGGCGCTGTTGGCCGGCGCGGCATTCGCCCAGACGCCCGATCTGCAGCCGGGCGAGCAGCTGGAGAAGCTGCAGTTTCCAGCTGCGACAATGGAACTGAAGGGCTGGACGAAATTCGGCAAGGGCAGGGTCTATACGCTGCCGGTCAAGGCCGGCCAGCATGTGAAAATAAGTTTCTCGACAAAGAGCAAGTTTGCCTTTCTCGCCATCTTCGATCTTGCCGCTCCCGACGACGAGGCGATCTTCGGCACGGACGAAGATGGGGAGAGCTACAGCATAACGGTGAAGAACAGCACCACCTGGTTGCTCCGGCCCTACTATTCGAAGGCCTCGCCGCGTCGCGGACTGGGTGCGCCCTACAGCGTCCTTGTGGAGCCCCAGGCAGCGCCGCCCGCCATGCCGGCGCCGGCCGACGAACGCAAGCCGTCGCCGCTCTTCCCGGCACGGCCTTAAACACGGCGACGCTAGCCGAGGCTCTCGATGACGCTAAGCAACTCTCCAAGGTGCTCGATCCTTCGAAACCGCGGCGCCTCCGTCGGTTCGTCGACATGCTCCAGCACCCAGGTCAGTTCGTGAGGCACGAAGACGCCGTAGCTGCCGGCAGCGATGGCCGGAACAATATCGGACTTCAGCGAATTGCCGACCATCATCGCCCGCTCGGGTCCGCCGCCGATCTTGGAGAAGATGCGCCGGTAGGTAACGGCTGTCTTGTCGGACACGATCTCGACCGCGTGGAAGAAATCGCCGAGCCCTGATTGCGCCAGCTTCCTCTCCTGATCGAAGAGGTMGCCCTTGGTGATCATGACGAGAAGGTAGCTCTCCGACAGCGCCTCGAGCGTCTCCTGGACATGCGGCAGCGTGTCGACCGGGTGCGACAGCAGATCGCGGCCGGTATCGAGAATGCGGGCGATTACGCCGGCCGACACCTTGCCTTCCGTCACCTCGATCGCCGTCTCGATCATGGAAAGCGTGAAACCCTTGATGCCGAAGCCATAGTGCCGGAGATTGCGTTTCTCTGCTTCCAGCAGCCGTTCCGAGATCTTCGGCCCCTCGGCGAAATCGGACAGCAACTCCGTGAAGTGCGCCTCGGTCAGCCGGTAGTACTGTTCGTTCTGCCAGAGCGTGTCGTCAGCGTCGAAACCGATCGTTGTCAGTGTGCGGGTCGTCATCGGTCCTCTCCGGGGATTTTGACGTGAATCTATTCGATGGCTGCCGCGAAACAAGAGGAGCGTGAATGCCAAATGCGTGCGGCTGACCCGGTTGAAAAGCTGGCACTATGCGTTAGATTCAGATTGCCTCATCCGTGCAGCGGCCCGGCTGCTCCTGTCATGCGCAGGCCAACAACCAAAAATCCAACCCGTCAATCCGCCAGCCTCTGCTCGCGGCCGTCATAAGGAAACGTCCGACCATGCGTTACAATCAGCTTGGAAATACGGGACTGTTCGTCTCTGAAATCTGCCTCGGCACCATGACCTTCGGCGCCGCCGACGAAGGCAGCATGTGGAGCGCTATCGCCGACGTCGATCAGAAGGCCGCCGACGGGATCGTCGAGCGGTCGTTGGCCGCCGGCGTGAACTTCATCGATACCGCAGACGTCTATTCCTTCGGAGAGTCGGAAAAGCTGCTCGGTCAGGCCCTGAAGAACCTCGGCGTTCCCCGCAAGGACGTCGTCATCGCCACCAAGGTCTATGGGGTCATGGGGGACAAGCCGAATGACCGAGGCGCCTCCCGCGGCCATATCATGGATTCTGTCGAAGCGAGCTTGAAGCGCCTGCAGACCGATCATATCGACCTCTACCAGATCCATGCCACCGATACGGTGACGCCGATCGACGAAACCCTGCGCGCCTTGGATGATCTCGTGTCCCGGGGTCTCGTCCGCTACGTCGGCGTGTCCAATTGGCAGGCCTGGCGCATCGCCAAGGCCCTCGGCATCTCAGAGCGCTGCGGCTTTTCCCGCTTCGAGACGGTGCAGGCCTACTACTCGATCGCCGGCCGCGATCTCGAACGCGACGTCGTGCCGTTGATGCAGGAGGAAAAGCTTGGGCTGATGGTCTGGTCGCCGCTGGCCGGTGGTCTTCTGTCCGGCAAGTACGGGCCGGGTGCACCCGGCAACGGCGAAGGTCGCCGCGCCACCTTCGATTTTCCACCGGTAGACACGGATCGCGCCTGGGCTTGCGTTGCAGCCATGCGCGAGATTGCCGCCAAACACGGGGTTGGAGTGGCGACAGTGGCGCTGGCCTACATCCTCGCCAAGCCTTTCGTAACCACAGTGATCATCGGCGCCAAGCGGGTCGAGCAGCTGAACCAGAACCTTGCCGCCGTGAGCGTGAAGCTGGATGCTGATGATTTGGCGAAGCTTGACGAGGTAAGCGCGCTGGCGCCGGAATATCCGGGCTGGATGCTTGCACGGCAGGGTGCCGGACGGCGTCCGGCGCCATTCGAGCCCAAGGCCTGAATGCTAGGGATGCCGGCGTGGATACGCCGGCATCCCTATAAGCTTCTAATTGCCGTGAGCTTTCAGCCAGGCCTGCATTTCGGCGATTTCCGCCTCCTGCGCCTTGATCACCCCCTCCGCCAGCTTGCGGATGCCCGGATCCTTGCCGTATTGGAGCTCGATCCTGGCCATGTCGATCGCGCCCTGGTGGTGCGGGATCATGCCACGCACGAAATCGACATCCGGATCGCCGCTGTACTCGATCATCATGCTCTTGTGCATAGTGTCAGTTGCCTCCGTGAAGGCATGGCTGGATGCACTGTGATCGCCTATCGGCTTGCTCATGTCCATCTGCATATCCTCGGCGAGGGCGGGCACTGTCGACAGGGCGATGCTTGCGGCAATGGCGAGGGTTTTCAGAGACATGGTTTTTCTTCCTCTGTCTTGCGAATGAAATTGGACAAGCCCGAAACAGAAGTGCCAGACGAGCCGGGGAGGTGGCGCCGAGACGTGGGGCTCACGGATACTTCGTGCCCGTTGGAGACGTGCCGTTTGCCGTTTCAGAGCTTCGCCGCCTTGCGCAGCGCATCGTTGATCCGCCCCTGCCAGCCCTTGCCGGTTGCCTTGAAGGCATCGATCACATCAGGATCGAGCCGCAACGAAATCTGCCGCTTCGGCATCTCCACGGCAGGCCGTCCGCGCGACCGGCGAATGCTCTCGGCAAGTCCGGGAAACACCTCGACAAAGGGACGGGCTATCCTGAGGTCTTCTTCGGTCCATTCGGGATTGTCCGGGTCTTCGGCAGTCCCTTTTTGGATCCTTGCCTCCCCTTCGTCAGTGAGAGGTCTGATCACCCGATTGGAATTGTTCATGTGGTCTCCTTTCCTGGCGGCTGGCCGGGGGCAGCGATATGACCGAAATGCCTTGCGCCCCAAGGATTGCAAAGACGACCGCGATCACGGCTTCGGTCCAGAACCCGACGGCTTTCAGGCGGCGTTCCCTTGCTGGAACGATCAACGCGTCAGCGAAGAAATCCAGCCGGTGCTTCTCGAAATTCCTTATGCGTTTCGGCTCATCAGAGCCAATTTCCATAGGCAGAATATCACAAAATAAAAGTGATACAATAAATCCTTGACTGCGTCCGCGATACGCTGCAATTCAATAGGCGGCAATCACGCGGTGAATGATCTGGTAGTCGACGCTTTCTTCGCCGATTGGCACGACCGGCCATGACCATTCGGCTTTCGCCGCCGGCGGCGAGACGCCGTGCAAGAGGTCCGCGTGATCGTGGACTTTGCCGGTGCGGTCGATGACGGCGTAGGAAATGTCGGTGAGAAGGCAGGTTCTGCAGGGCAGGGCGGCCAGATCGCCAAGATGGGCACTGATCAGTCGCGCGACGGTGTCATCGGGCATCCGGCCCGGTTCCTCGGCCTCGCAGCGCCGCACCACGCCACGGCCGATCTGCGACAGGAGGTTGGCGGAGACGACGAAATCGAGATAGGGAACGCCGCGCAGAAAGCCGAGAGGTTCGGGTACCCTGCCTGCCGCCAGTTCATCATAGCCCGACAAGTCGCGCTCGATCAGCCGCACGTTGCGATAGCCCTTGAATGTAAGCCACAGCCGCACCGACGCGAGATGAACGAGGTCAACGAGCACGACCGTATCAAAGGCTTCCGCGAGTTCCTTAATCGGCACATCGCGAAGCAGGCCGGAGCCGAGAACGACGGCCGTCCGCCTCTGGCGAAGGCCTGGCATCGCCTGCAGGATTGCGTTGCGGCTATTCTCCTCATGCTCCGCCCATTGCCGGCTGCAGCGGCCGGCGCGCGACCAGAGATTGACCGAGTACCCTATGAATTTCCGGTGCGCCTTTTGCGTCACCGGCATTGTCGCGGCATAGACAAGCGCCTCGGCAATCATGATGTAGCTCCCGCCATACGATCTCAATCCTTCGATCAATCGATTCTGTGTTCCGGATCAAGGGCCTTCGCCCTTGCCGCACCGGGCCCAATCCGCTAGGAAACCGCCACTGTCACAGTGAGCGGAAGACGTTGGAAATGAACGACAAGCAGAAGAAACCACAAAAGCTCAGGGCCAGACTTCCCCGCGGCTTCGTCGATCGTTCGGCGGCCGATATTCGCGCCGTCAACGAGATGACCGCGAAGATCCGCGGAGTCTATGAGCATTATGGTTTCGATCCTGTCGAGACGCCGCTGTTCGAATACACCGATGCGCTAGGCAAGTTCCTGCCGGATGCCGACCGGCCGAACGAGGGCGTCTTCTCGCTGCAGGACGACGACGACCAGTGGATGTCGCTGCGCTACGACCTGACGGCGCCGCTCGCCCGCCACGTGGCGGAGAACTTCAACGAAATCCAGCTTCCCTACCGCACCTATCGCGCCGGTTATGTCTTCCGCAACGAGAAGCCCGGCCCGGGTCGCTTCCGCCAGTTCATGCAGTTCGATGCCGACACCGTCGGCGCGCCGGGCGTCCAGGCCGATGCCGAAATGTGCATGATGATGGCCGATACGCTCGAAGCCCTCGGCATCAAGCGCGGCGACTACGTCATCCGCGTCAACAACCGCAAGGTTCTGGACGGCGTGCTGGAAGCGATCGGCCTCGGCGGCGATGACAAGGCCTTGCAGCGGCTCAACGTTTTGCGCGCCATCGACAAGCTCGACAAGTTCGGCCCCGAGGGCGTGCGTCTACTCCTTGGTCCGGGGCGCAAAGATGAAAGCGGTGACTTCACCAAGGGCGTGGGGCTTTGGTCTTGGCAGATCGAAGCTGTGCTTGCGGTGGTAACGTCCTCAAGCGTCCCTAGCCTTCAGCAGGTGCTTGATCAAGTTACGGCCAAGACCGGGGGCGTCCCGGACGAGTTTGGCGGAATGTCTCATCTGCCATATGACGACGCCGTCAACCTGCTCACCGAGCAACTTGAACCGATGATCCGGGCGGCCGGATATGGCGCTGATCGCATCAAGATCGATCCTTCCTGTGTTCGCGGCCTCGAATACTACACCGGCCCAGTCTACGAAGCCGAACTCACCTTCGACGTCACCAACGAGAAGGGCGAGAAGGTCGTCTTCGGTTCCGTCGGCGGTGGCGGCCGTTATGATGGTCTTGTTTCCCGCTTCATGGGCCAGCCCGTTCCGGCGACCGGTTTTTCCATCGGCGTCTCGCGCCTGATGACGGCGCTGAAGAACCTCGGCAAGCTCGGCCAGAGCGACGTTATCGCGCCTGTGCTCGTCACCGTCATGGACGGCGATGTCGAGGCGATGGGCCGCTACCAGCGCATGACGCAGGAGCTGCGCGCTGCCGGCATCCGCGCCGAGATGTACCAGGGCAACTGGAAGAAGTTCGGCAACCAGCTGAAATATGCCGATCGCCGCGGCTGTCCCGTCGCCATCATCCAGGGCGGCGACGAGCGCGCCGAGGGTGTCGTGCAGATCAAGGACCTGATCGAGGGCAAACGCCTGTCCGGCGAGATCGACGACAACGCCAGCTGGCGCGAAGCCCGTGTTGCACAGGAAACCGTTCCCCAAGCCGATCTGGTCGCCAAGGTGAAGGAAATCCTCGCTGCGCAGGCCGAAGACCGGAAGCGAGCTCAGAATGTGCGGTAGACCTCTCCCCAACCCCTCCCCACAGGCGGGAGGGGCATTGAGCCGCGCCGCCCTGCTCAACGGACCCTTTGCTCGCGCGGGAAACTGCCCGATTTCGCTCGACAAGCGCACCGGGTTAGCCCCACCCCCTTGTGGGGAGGGGTCGGGGAGGGGACTTTTCCCTGGAGCAACACCATGCCCCTGATAAATCTCCCCGATTTCTCTACCGAACTCCTGTCGGAATTCGCCGCACGTCGCACCGAACGCGTCGATACCCCTGTCATCCAGCCGGCCGAACCCTTCCTCGATATCGCCGGCGAAGACCTTCGCCGTCGCATCTTCATGACAGAGAGCGAGACGGGCGCGAGCTTGTGCCTGCGCCCCGAGTTCACCATCCCCGTCTGCCTGCAGCATATCGAGACGGCGACCGGCACGCCGAAGCGCTATTCCTATCTTGGCGAAGTCTTCCGCCAGCGCCGCGAAGGCGGTAGCGAATTCTATCAGGCGGGCATCGAGGATCTCGGCGACATCAACATCTCGAGTGCCGATGCGCGTGCGATCGGCGATGCAACCGGCATTCTCTCCCGTCTTCTACCCGGCAAGCGCCTTTCGGTGACGCTCGGCGATCAGGCGGTCTTCGAAGCCGTCGTTCAGGCGCTAGGCCTGCCGCTCGGCTGGCAGAAGCGCCTGATCCATGCCTTCGGCAACATGATCCAGCTGGAAACGCTGCTGGCGAGCCTGGTCAGCCCCCAATTCGTCACGGGCCTCGATGATGACGTCGCCCGTCTGGTCGGCGCTGACGACGAGGCGGCCCTCGTGGCTCACATCGACGCGACCATGCACCGGACCGGTTATTCCTCGAACGCCAGCCGTTCACCGCACGACATCGCGCGTCGGCTGAAGGAGAAGCTGATCCTTTCGGAAACCCGCCTCGATGACGCGGCCTTTGGAGTGCTGGAAAAATTCCTGTCGCTCAACGTGCCGCTCATCAATGCCTCCGCGGCTCTTTCGGGTTTTGCGGATGCGGCTGGTCTCAAGCTTGGAAACGCGCTTTCCCGCTTCGATGGCCGAGTGGCTGCTCTTGCAAACGCAGGCGTCGATCTCTCCCTGATCGATTATCGCGCTGCGTTTGGGCGTCCGCTCGACTACTATACCGGCCTTGTGTTCGAGATCGGCGTGGAAGGTTCGCAGCAGGTTCTCGCAGGCGGCGGCAGGTTCGACAGGCTGATGACCTTCCTCGGCGCCAAGGATCGCATTCCGGCCGTCGGCTTTTCACTCTGGCTGGATCGCATCGAAACCGAGAGGGCCGCCTGATGACCATTACCATCGCGCTCCCCTCAAAGGGCCGCATGAAGGAAGACGCCTCGGCCATTTTCGAACGCGCCGGAATGCCGATCACGGCGGTCGGCAACGATCGCTCCTATCGCGGCCGGGTCGAGGGCTGGGACGATGTCGAAGTCGCGTTTCTCTCCGCTTCGGAAATTTCCCGCGAGATCAGAAACGGCACCGTCGATTTCGGCGTCACCGGCGAGGACCTGATCCGCGAAGGTCTCGCGGAAGCCGACAAGCGCGTCGAGTTCTGCGCTCGCCTCGGCTTCGGGCATGCCGACGTCATTGTCGCCGTGCCCGAGATCTGGCTCGATGTCGATACGATGGCCGATCTGGGGGACGTCGCCGCCGACTTCCGTGCCCGCCATGGCCGCCGCCTGGCCATTGCCACGAAATACTGGCGCCTGACGCAGCAGTTCTTCTCCAGCCAGCACGGCATCCAGCTCTATCGCATCGTCGAGAGCCTGGGCGCAACCGAAGGCGCGCCGGCATCCGGTTCGGCGGACATCATCGTCGACATCACCTCGACGGGCTCAACGCTTCGGGCGAACCATCTGAAGGTTCTTTCCGACGGCGTCATCCTGCGTTCGGAGGCTTGCCTGGTGCGCGCCCGCAAGGAGAGCCATGCCGATCAGCCGTCGGTCGCAAGACTGATCGACGCCGTTCGCTCGGCGCTGTAATGGTCGGCGAGGACGACAACGTCGTTTCGCTCTACGAGCACAACGCCGTGGCATTCGACGCGCTTCGCGGCCGCAATTTGTTCGAAAAGCCGTGGCTGGACCGGTTCACCTCGCTCGTGCCGCCACGCGGCGATATTCTCGACCTTGGCTGTGGTGGAGCGGAGCCGATTGCATCGAGCCTGATCCGCGGCGGCTTTCGCGTCACGGGGGTCGATGCGTCGGAGACGCTGATCGGACTCTGCCGCCAGCGCTTCGCCGATCGGTCATGGTTCGTCGCCGATATGCGAGAATTTTCTCTGCCAGCGAAATATAATGGCATTCTCGCCTGGCACAGTTTCTTCCACCTGAAGCAGGACGACCAGCGGGCGATGTTCCCGCGGTTCGCAGCCCTTGCGGCGCCGGGTGCGGCGCTGATGTTCACCGCAGGCCATTTCGACGGCGTGGCGATGGGCGAGTTCGCCGGCGAACCGCTCTATCACGCCAGCCTCTCGTTCGAGGAGTATACGGCCCTGCTGTCGGAAAATGGCTTTGCGGTCGTCGCGCAGATGTCGCAAGATCCGCAATGCGGCGGCGCGACCGTCTGGCTGGCGAAGCGGGTTCCATAGCCTGCATTCGGTCGATGGCGGCATCGAACCCGTCAGATGGGATGGGCATGCGCATCACCGGACAATGCCATTGCGGTTACGTGACCTACGAGGCGGTGATTGACCCCCTTGCGGTCGGCATCTGCCACCTGAGAGATAGGTGCAGCATCGACCAGCGCGTCGAACTCGAACCCTGTCGGCAGGTCTGGTGCCGTTCGGCCGTGCCGTGGCTGTCCGATATCGCAGCGCTTCCCGGCGCCGAGCGGGAGGGTTAACCAACGACAAAACCCGCCGTCTGGTGACGGCGGGTCAAGCATGCTGGGGAAGAAGCTCTTAGCGCTTAGGCAGCAGCATAGGCGCCGCGGCGGGCGTCGAGCGAGTAGACGCCCGGACCGACGATGGCGAGCAAGATGTAGGCGCCGGCCAGCGTGAAGTTCTTCATGACCATGATCTGGTTGAGGGCATTGATCCATCCGTTTGCTGCAGCTGGGAAATCAGGAACGTTGACGGCCGGCAGATGGAAGACCAGCGCGGTGAAGATGCAGAAGGCAGCCAGCAGAAAGCCGATGATCTTGGTCTGGTAGCCGAGCAGGACGGCAAGGCCGGTCACCAGCTCGAAGGCGCCAGCGAGATAGGCCAGTGCCGCCGAGGCCGGAAGACCCGCACCGGCGATCATGCCAGCCGTGCCTGCAGGATCCGTGAGCTTACCGAACCCGGCCATGATGAACATGAAGGCGAGCAGCACGCGGGCGACGAGAATGGCGATGTTATTGGTATTCGACATGGGACGTTGTCTCCGGTTGAATGGTGGTTGAGGTCTTGTGCCCCCGGCACGGTCTTGACCTCGGATGACACGTTGTCGCCTTTTTTCGTCGTCGTGGAAAGATAAACGAACGCAGACACTTTGTTCGCTATTGTTGAACGAATAATCCGGGCGGACGCTGCTTGTCACTGCCATCCGCCCTCTTCTATGGTCGGCCACCGAAACACGGAGAACACGATGGCAGACCTTTCAGCATTTCCGATCGCAGCCCGTTGGCCGGCGGATAATCCCGATATCATCCAGCTTTACTCGCTTCCGACGCCGAACGGCGTGAAGGTTTCCATCGCGCTTGAAGAGCTCGGCTTGCCATACGAGGCGCATCTGATTTCTTTTGGCACCAACGACCAGAAATCGCCGGAGTTCGTCTCGCTCAACCCGAACGGCCGCATCCCGGCGATCATCGATCCCAACGGACCCGACGGAAAGCCGATCGGCCTCTTCGAATCGGGCGCTATCCTTCTTTATCTCGCGGAAAAGACCGGCAAGCTCATTCCGGCAGATGCGACCGGCCGGTACGAAACAATCCAGTGGGTCTTCTTCCAGATGGCCGGTATCGGGCCGATGCTGGGTCAGTTCGGCCACTTCTACAAGTTCGCCGCCGACAAGGTCGCGAACAATTCCTATCCGATGGAGCGGTATCGCGATGAGGGGAAACGCCTGCTCGGCGTTTTGGAGGAGAGGTTAAAGGGCCACCAATGGATCATGGGCGATCTCTACACGATTGCCGACATCACCACGTTTCCATGGATCCGTGGCGCCGACGTTTTCTATGGCGGCAGGGAGGAATTGGAGTACGCGAAATTCCCGGCTGTTATGGATTGGCTGGAGCGCTGCATCGCACGACCGGCCAGCGAAAAGGGTCTGAACATGCCGCGGCGTCCGGCCTGATCGCCCGGAGGCAAGGAAGGCCAGTCCCGCGGGGCTGGCTTTCTGTCTGAGATATCTATTGGCGACGGGCGAAAGCGCCGCCGATGTCGTTCTTGAGGCGTGGAAAAACGAACATGCCAAGCATGCTGCCGCCATACCCCTCCTCGTAGCCGCTGGACTCGCCCATGCAGAAGAGCGGCTGTCGGTAGCCGTTCGGCATGGTGATCGTCGTCGAGAAACAGAAGGACGCCGACAGCGTCGCTGCCTGTTCGAAGATCTCCAGGATGCGATTGTGATCGCTCCGGTCATAGCAGCGCATGAGGCTCAGGAGGCCGCACTCCGGCACTGACAAACCATGCAGCTTGGCGCTGCGCGCCTTGAGACTGATCACGCCGCTAGACAAATCCCCTACCCATGTTTCAGCGACGGAAAATTGAGCGAGCATCTCCGGGTCGTTGTCGTTGAGTTCCAGCGATCCCGGCATGAGTGGTGCGGTAGCGGTGGTCTTGGCGATCTTAAACAAATTTTTCCCCATTTTGGGGGCAGCGTTCCCCTGCTGCGCTCCCGACAAATATGGACAGGTTTATGCCACCCGGGCGTCATGCTCGGGGGACCCGGGAAAAGGGGTACGGACGATCGGTTCCTTTTTAAGGGCACCCGCGTCCACTTTCTCCGGAAAAATATACACAACTTATAATTTAAATATTGAAAATCTAATTCTGAGTTTGACGTCAGTACCGAGTAATCGAGAGAGCCCTGTCACACAGGACCTCTCGCTGTCCAACGAAGCGTGAAACGCAGCGCGGATTTATAGGAATTTTTTCGCAAACGGCAATCGCTTTTTGCACGCCCACGTTTTGTCGGTGCAACGCGACATTTGGATGAAATCGCGCAGGAATGGCAAAAAAATCGCTAAATAACCAAAAAATGATGGACTGAAACGATTACGGCAGCCGTCAAATCTGACAAAGCCTCACAAACCGATGCGATCTTCGACAAATTCAGCGTTGAAAAAAAGCGTGACGTCGCAAGCTTGGCGCAAGCTTCGTGTCCGGGCGGAGCGCTCGGCTCAGCTTGATCAAACGTTTTAGCTCGCGACAGCGGGAAATTCGGCCGAGGCGTGGACGAATCAGGCAACGAAAAAAGGGCGGCCCGAAGACCGCCCTTCTGTTCCGGAGACCGGAAATGGATCAGCGAAGGCTTTTGCCTATCACATCATGTCCATGCCGCCCATGCCGCCCATGCCGCCAGGCATGCCACCAGCAGAATCCTTCTTCGGCAGTTCGGCGATCATGGCTTCGGTGGTGATCAGCAGCGATGCGACAGAAGCAGCGTTCTGCAGAGCCGTGCGAACAACCTTGAGCGGGTCGACGATGCCCATGACGATCATGTCGCCATATTCGGACGTCTGGGCGTTGTAGCCGTAGTTGTCCTGGTCCTTGTCGAGCACCTTGCCGACAACGATCGAAGCTTCGTCACCAGCGTTTTCAGCGATCTGGCGAACCAGCGACTGCAGGGCGCGGCGAACGATGTTGATGCCGGCTTCCTGGTCGTCGTTTTCACCCTTTGCGGTGATCTTCGTGGAAGAGCGCAGAAGAGCGATGCCGCCGCCGGCGACGATGCCTTCCTGAACAGCAGCGCGCGTCGCGTTGAGGGCGTCGTCGATGCGGTCCTTCTTTTCCTTGACTTCGACTTCCGTCGAGCCGCCAACGCGGATGACGGCAACGCCGCCAGCGAGCTTGGCAAGGCGTTCCTGCAGCTTTTCGCGGTCATAATCCGACGAGGTCTCTTCGATCTGAGCCTTGATCTGCGCAACGCGGCCTTCGATGTCGGTCTTGGCGCCAGCGCCGTCGACGATCGTGGTGTTTTCCTTGGAGATCGAAACCTTCTTCGAACGGCCGAGCATGTCGAGCGTTACGGATTCGAGCTTGATGCCGAGGTCTTCGGAGATGACAGTGCCGCCTGTCAGGATGGCGATGTCTTCGAGCATTGCCTTGCGGCGATCGCCGAAGCCAGGAGCCTTGACAGCAGCAATCTTCAGGCCGCCGCGCAGCTTGTTGACGACGAGCGTTGCAAGAGCTTCGCCTTCGACGTCTTCAGCAATGATGAGGAGCGGCTTGCCGGTCTGGACGACAGCTTCGAGAACCGGGAGCATCGACTGCAGGTTCGAGAGCTTCTTCTCGTGAAGGAGAATGAAGACGTCTTCGAGGTCTGCGATCATCTTCTCCGGGTTGGTCACGAAGTACGGGCTGAGGTAGCCGCGGTCGAACTGCATGCCTTCGACGACTTCGAGTTCGGTTTCGGCGGTCTTGGCTTCTTCAACCGTGATGACGCCTTCATTGCCGACCTTCTGCATGGCTTCAGCAATGTCGAGACCGACCTGCTTGTCGCCGTTTGCGGAGATCGTGCCGACCTGCGCGACTTCTTCCGAAGTGGAGATCTTCTTGGCCTTGGCCTGGAGATCCTTCACGACGTCGGCAACGGCGAGGTCGATGCCACGCTTCAGGTCCATCGGGTTCATGCCGGCTGCAACAGCCTTGTTGCCTTCGCGAACGATCGCCTGGGCAAGAACGGTTGCGGTCGTGGTGCCGTCGCCGGCGATATCGTTGGTCTTCGAAGCAACTTCGCGGACCATCTGGGCGCCCATGTTCTCGAACTTGTCTTCAAGTTCGATTTCCTTGGCGACAGAAACGCCGTCCTTGGTGATGCGCGGAGCGCCGAAGGACTTGTCGATGATGACATTGCGACCCTTCGGGCCGAGCGTTACCTTCACTGCGTCAGCGAGAATGTCGACGCCACGCAGCATCTTTTCGCGCGCGGTGCGGCCAAACTTGATTTCTTTAGCTGCCATGATTGAAACTCCTGAATTCGAGTTGTCCGGGTTCTGGACCCGTCGGCTATGTCGGAAAGGCAGTCGGCTGATTAGCCGATGATGCCCATGATGTCGGCTTCCTTCATGATCAGAAGGTCTTCGCCGTCGATCTTGACTTCGGTGCCGGACCACTTGCCGAACAGAACGCGGTCGCCAGCCTTGACGTCGAGAGCGACGACCTTGCCGGACTCGTCACGAGCGCCGGAACCGACGGCGACGATTTCGCCTTCCTGCGGCTTTTCCTTAGCGGTATCGGGAATGATGATGCCGCCCTTGGTCTTGGCTTCGGACTCAACGCGGCGAACAACGACGCGATCGTGAAGGGGGCGGAAGTTGGTGCTTGCCATTGTCTAATCCCTCGATCAAATGACACTTGCGGGCCAGAAACGGCCCGCACGGATGGATGTTAGCACTCGCCTGTTGTGAGTGCTAGCGGCCTGCATTTAGGGATGGCACGTAGGGGAGTCAAGGATAACCTCGCAATTTTCAATAGGACACCTGTGCAACTTTTTGATGGCAGAAAGCCCGATCCCGCGAAAAATCATCCAGGATCGCAGATAGTCTTGGACGAACAATCGTTTGTCGGCAGCTGCGGCGCATTGACCATGTGACGGAAATCGCTGCGACGCGGCGCGAGCCGCCCGTCTCCCGGTCAACGCATTGGGCCAGCGCGTTGGGCCAGCGCGTTGGGATTGTCGCATATCCGTGCCAATGATATCGAGCAGAGCGACGCCGAGAAAAACACGATCGCGCTGATGGCCGGGCGAGGGGCAAAAGACCGTGAATGAAATAACCCCGGCCGATGATGTCGTGGCGGCACCGTCGCTACAGGAGGCTATGCGCGTTTGGGCGAAAATCGGCTGCTTGAGCTTCGGCGGGCCTGCCGGCCAGATTGCGCTGATGCACAAGGTCGTCGTCGAGGAAAAACGCTGGATCTCGGAAGAGCGGTTCCTGCATGCGCTGAGCTACTGCATGCTGCTGCCAGGACCGGAGGCGCAGCAGCTTGCAACCTACATCGGCTGGCTCATGCACGGTATCCGCGGCGGGTTGCTGGCCGGGCTTCTCTTCATCCTTCCGGGCTTCGCCGTCATTCTGGTGCTGTCCGGCCTCTACGCGTATTTTCAGGATGCGGCCTGGCTCTCGGCCCTGTTCTTCGGGCTCAAGGCCGCAGTTCTCGCCATTGTCATCGAAGCTCTGCTGAGGCTGGGACGTCGGGCGCTGAGGGGCCGCTTTCACTATTGTATCGCAGCCGCCTCGTTCCTGGCGCTATTCCTCCTGAACCTGCCGTTCCCACTGGTCGTGATCCTGGCGGGCGCAGCCGGCTTTGCGATGAGGCGAGACAAGCAGTGGAACGACCCGCCAGCGGACGTGGCAACGCGCCCCTATTTCCTGCCGCTGACGACGCGTTCCATTGCCAAGCCCCTCATCGTCCTCGTGTTCTGGATACTCGTCTGGCAGTCCCCTCTGCTTTTTGTGCGCAGCCTGGATGGGCCGGCAGACCTGATTGCGGAGACGCTGAGCGGCGAGACCAACGTCTTCGGTGCGGTCTTCGTCTTCTTTTCCAAGATGGCGGTCATCACTTTTGGTGGCGCCTATGCCGTCCTGTCCTATGTCGCGCAGGTCGCTGTCGGAAAATACGCTTGGCTGAAACCCGGCGAGATGCTGGATGGTCTGGCGCTCGCCGAGACCACGCCCGGCCCTCTGGTGCTGGTGCTTTGCTTCGTGGGCTTCCTTGCCGGGTTCCGCAATCCCATCGCCATGGCGCCGCTGGCGGGTGGCCTGTTCGGCGCATCGCTGGCGGCATGGGCGACGTTCGTCCCAAGCTTCATCTGGATCTTCGCCGGCGCCCCGTTCATCGAGAAGCTGCGCGATAACGCGACGCTTTCCGCAGCCATGTCGGCGATCACGGCCGCCGTCGTCGGCGTCATTCTCAACCTGGCGCTCTGGTTTGGTCTGCACGTGCTCTTTGCCGAGGTGGGACGTGTCGCGCTGTTGACGGGCGGGGCAGGTTTGCCGCTGGTCAGCCTCGCCTGGCCGGAATGGCGAACGCTTGATGTCGCAGGGCTCGGGCTTTTTCTCGTGGCCTGCGTGCTGCTCTTCCGTTTCAAGCTCGGGATGGTGAAGATCCTGGTGATTTGCGCGCTGGCCGGCCTGCTCGTGAAAGCCGGAGAGGTATTTCTGTAACGCCTGTCCGGCGGACTTTTGCGACCAGCGACCGCAAAATGCCTTGCCATCGCGCATTGCCTTTGCGATGTCAGCCGTCACTCTACGCAAATCGGGAAATCGGAATGGCCAAGCGGATCGAGAACCTTGCGGAAATCACCAGCCGGTACGACGCGGTGTTCTGCGATGTATGGGGGGTCCTGCACAACGGCATCGATCCCTTCCCGAAAGCCGCTCAGGCGCTCGAGGCCGCCCGCGCCGAGGGCCTGACGGTCGTCCTCATCACCAATTCTCCGCGCATTGCTTCGCAGGTGGTGACGCAGCTTCAGCAGATCGGAATCCAGGACGGCGCCTATGACCGGATCGTGACGTCGGGCGATGTGACCCGCCGCCTTATTGCGGAAGGCCCCAGGAAGGTCTTTCTTCTCGGCCCGGAGCGCGATGTCGCCCTCATTGAAGGTCTCGGCGTGGAACGCGTCGACGCCAGGGAGGCCGATAGCGTCGTCTGCACCGGCTTCTTCGACGACGAGGCGGAAACCCCGGAAGACTATACGGAGATGCTGACGGATTTTCGGGCGCGCAATGTGCCGATGATCTGCGCCAATCCCGATCTCGTTGTCGAGCGTGGTCACCGCATCATTCCCTGCGCCGGCGCAATGGCCGCCTACTACACGCAGCTTGGTGGCGAGACCCGCATCGCCGGCAAGCCGCACACGCCAATCTATGACGCGGTTCTGTCCGTTGCCCGGCAAGCGCATGGCGATTTTCCGCTGGACCGCGTTCTGGCGATAGGTGACGGCATGCCGACCGACGTGCGCGGCGCTCTCGATTACGGCCTCGATCTCCTCTATATCAGCGGCGGCATCCATGCGCAGGAGTACACCCTGAATGGCGAGACCGACGAGGCGATCCTCACAGCCTACCTGGAGCGGGAAAGAGCGACGCCGAAGTGGTGGATGCCCCGCCTCGCATAAGAGACCCCGCATTAGAAAAGCCAGCCGATGACCGTCTTTCACCGCAACGAAACCCGCAACCCCTTGCCCACCCACCTCAGTGGCGGCGTTATCGCCATCGGCAATTTCGACGGCGTCCATCGCGGCCATCAATCGGTTCTGAATCGGGCGCTGGAGATTGCCAGCGAGCGCGGCATTCCGGCGCTCGTGCTGACGTTCGAGCCGCATCCGCGCACCGTCTTCCGGCCGGAAACCCCCGTCTTCCGCATCACGCCGGCTCCGCTTCGCGCGCGCATTCTCGAAGCCATGGACTTCAACGCCGTCATCGAGTACCCCTTCGACCTCGCATTCTCGCAGCGTTCCGCCGATGATTTCATCCATTCGATCCTCAAGGATTGGCTGGGCGCGTCCGAAGTCGTCACCGGCGTCGATTTTCACTTCGGCCGCGGACGCGAAGGCGGCCCCGCGTTCCTGATGGATGCCGGCGACAAATACGGCTTCGGCGTCACGCTGATCGATGCGTTTCGCGACGAGAATGCCGACGTCGTGTCGTCGAGCCGTATCCGAGAACGGCTGAAGGACGGGGATGTCAGCGAGGCCGCCGGCATGCTCGGCTACCACTATACCGTGGAGGCTGAGGTGATCGACGGCGAGAAGCTCGGGCGGCAGCTCGGTTTTCCGACCGCCAACATGCGCTTGCCGCCGGAAGTCGAGCTTAAGTCCGGCATCTACGCCGTCCGCTTCCGCCTGGCCGACGGCACACTCCATGATGCGGTGGCGAGCTATGGCCGGCGCCCGACCGTGACCGACACCGGCGCACCGCTTCTCGAAACCTATCTTTTCGATTTCAGTGGCGATCTCTACGGCCAGATCTGTTGCGTGTCCTTCTTCGGCTTTCTGCGCCCGGAGCTGAAATTCGACGGCCTGGAGCCGCTGGTCCAGCAGATCAAGCTTGACGAGGAAGAGGCGAGGGCGCTGCTTTCAGGCGTGCAGCCGCTTGGCGAGCTCGACCGCAGGATCTGCTTTTCGTGACGTTCAGGCACTTTTGCGCTGAGAGTTCCAAGCCCAATTCCCTCTTCCTTTTCCCGGCAAAAGCGCCTATGAACCGGCGCGATGAGTAAATTCCGGCTGGCGATCACGATACGAATTATCGGCCCGGCCTTCCGCGCGCGCTAAGCGGCCGGAAGGTCCGGGTTTTTGGCGCTCGTCAAACGAGCGCCTCCGTCGCCAAACATTTTCAAGCCCGTTGCGCCATCCCGAGGCGCCAGAGACGATTGCTAGACATGACCGATACAGCCGAAAAGATCGACTACTCGAAGACCCTCTATCTGCCCGAAACCGATTTCCCGATGCGCGCCGGCCTGCCGCAGAAGGAGCCGGAAACGGTGGCCCGCTGGCAGCAGATGGGTCTCTACAAGAAGCTGCGTGCTTCCGCCGCCGGACGCGAGAAGTTCGTCCTCCACGACGGCCCTCCCTATGCCAACGGCAACATCCACATCGGCCACGCGCTGAACAAGATCCTCAAGGACGTCATCAACCGTTCGTTCCAGATGCGCGGCTTCGACGCCAACTACGTTCCCGGCTGGGACTGCCACGGCCTTCCGATCGAATGGAAGATCGAGGAAAAGTACCGCGAGAAGGGTAAGAACAAGGACGAGGTCCCGGTCAACGAATTCCGTCAGGAATGCCGCGACTTCGCCGCCGACTGGATCAAGATCCAGTCCGAAGAGTTCAAGCGCCTCGGCATCGAGGGCGATTTCGACAATCCCTACACGACGATGGCCTTCCACGCGGAATCGCGCATCGCCGGCGAACTGCTGAAGATCGCAAAGACCGGCCAGCTCTATCGCGGCTCCAAGCCGATCATGTGGTCGGTCGTCGAGCGCACGGCGCTGGCCGAAGCCGAAGTGGAGTATCACGACGTCGAGAGCGACGCGATCTGGGTGAAGTTTCCGGTCAAGGGCATCGCAACCGATGCCGAAGCTTTGGACAATGTTGCCGACCGTTTCGGTTGCTCACCGCAGATCGATTCTGATGATCCCGGTGATGCGGACAGCCTGGATCAACAGAGGGAAATGATCAGAAAGGATGTGGCCGAAACGCTTCAAAGCCGGTACGTCGGGGCTTATGTCGTCATCTGGACCACGACCCCCTGGACGATCCCCGGCAACCGGGCGATCGCCTATTCGTCGCGCGTCTCCTACGGCCTCTATGAAGTTACGGCTGCTGAGAACGATTTCGGTCCGCGCCCTGGCGAAAAGCTGATCTTCGCCGACAAGCTGGCGGAAGAGTCCTTTGCCAAGGCCAAGCTGCAGTTCAAGCGCCTGCGCGACGTAACCGCCGAAGAACTTGGCGCCATCACCTGCGCCCATCCTCTCGCCTCGCTCGGCTACGACTTCAAGGTTCCGCTCCTCGATGGCGACCACGTCACCGACGACGCTGGCACCGGCTTCGTGCACACGGCCCCCGGCCACGGCCGCGAGGACTTTGACGCCTGGACGGCGGAAGCCCGCAATCTCGAAGCGCGCGGCATCTCGTCGAAGATCCCCTTCACCGTCGACGACGCTGGTTTCTACACCGCTGATGTCCCCGGCTTCGGCACCGATCGCGCCGAAGGCCCCGGCCGCGTCATGGATGACAACGGCAAGAAGGGCAACGCCAACGATCTGGTCATCAAGGCCCTGATCGCCGCCGAAAACCTCTTCGCCCGCGGCCGCCTGAAGCACTCCTATCCGCACTCGTGGCGCTCGAAGAAGCCGGTCATCTTCCGCAACACGCCGCAGTGGTTCGTCTACATGGACAAGAACCTCGCCGATGGCTCGACGCTGCGTTCTCGTGCGCTGAACGCCATCGACGACACCCGCTTCGTGCCATCAGCAGGCCAGAACCGCCTGCGCGCCATGATCGAAGGTCGCCCGGACTGGGTGCTTTCGCGTCAAAGGGCGTGGGGCGTGCCGATTTGCGTCTTCGTCGATGAGCAGGGCGAGATCCTTCAGGACGACGAGGTCAACGCCCGCATCCTAGAAGCCTTTGAAAAGGAAGGTGCCGACGCCTGGTTTGCCGAAGGCGCGCGCGAGCGCTTCCTCGGCAAGAAGTCGAACGAGCCGTGGAAGCAGGTCATGGACATCCTCGATGTCTGGTTCGACTCGGGCTCCACCCACACCTTCACGCTGGAAGACCGCCCGGACCTGAAATGGCCGGCCGATCTCTACCTGGAAGGCTCCGACCAGCATCGCGGCTGGTTCCACTCCTCGCTGCTGGAATCGGCCGCCACCCGCGGCCGCGCGCCTTACGACGCCGTCCTCACCCATGGCTTCACCATGGACGAGAAGGGCGAGAAGATGTCGAAGTCCAAGGGCAACGTCACCTCGCCGCAGGAGATCATGAAGGACGCCGGCGCCGACATCCTGCGTCTGTGGGTCATGACCTCGGACTATGCGGACGACCTGCGCGTCGGCAAGACGATCATCCAGACCAACGTCGACGCCTATCGCAAGCTGCGCAACACCATCCGCTGGATGCTGGGCACGCTCGCGCACGACAGGGGCGAGGTCATCGCGCTCGCCGATCTGCCGGAACTGGAGCAGCTGATGCTGCATCGTCTGGCGGAACTCGACCAGCTCGTCCGCGAAAACTACGACGCCTTCGACTTCAAGAAGATCGCCCGGGCGCTCATCGACTTTGCCAATGTCGAGCTCTCGGCCTTCTACTTCGATATCCGCAAGGATGCGCTCTACTGCGACGCGCCGTCGAGTCTGCGCCGTCGCGCCAGCCTGCATGTCATCCGTACGATCTTCGATTGCATGGTGACCTGGCTGGCACCGATGCTGCCCTTCACGACCGAGGAGGCATGGCTGTCGCGCAACCCGTCGGCGGTTTCCGTCCACCTCGAGCAGTTCCCGACCATTCCGGCGGCATGGAAGAACGAGGCGCTGGCGGAGAAGTGGAAGAGGATCCGGGCCGTGCGAACCGTTGTCACCGGCGCGCTCGAAATCGAACGCAAGGACAAGCGCATCGGCTCGTCGCTCGAAGCTGCTCCGGTGGTGCACATCGCCGATCCTGCGCTGCTGCGGGCGCTGGAAGGTCAGGACTTCGAGGAGATCTGCATCACCTCGGGCATCCTGATCGACGGCGCAGAGGGCCCGGCCGATGCGTTCCGCCTGTCCGAGGTGCCGCAGGTGAGCGTCGAGCCGAAGCTCGCCGAAGGCACGAAATGCGCCCGCTCTTGGCGGATCACCACCGATGTCGGCTCCGATGCCGGTTATCCGGACGTCTCGGCACGCGATGCTGCAGCGCTTCGCGAACTAGCGGTGCAAAACTGAAGAAAAGTGCCGGGTGAATTGCGCATTCGCGGTTCATCCGGTAAAAGCTGCCTGAAAATGGCCGGATTTTTCCGTCAGGGGGACGGTTGTCCGGTTTTTGGGCGATGATTGCACCGGCATTGCTGGAAGGGTTTTCATGTTACCGAAGCGTTGGTTCCATTTGGGCGTCTGCCTGACTGTTGCGATGGCAGGCAGCTCGATGATGTCAGGCTGCACCAGCGGCCCGCGCTACGGCACGGACAAGACGGCGTTCCAGCAGCTGACGGACGACCTCGGCCAGTCGACCTCGCTCACCGGCGCCGAACCAAAGAACAAAGGCGTGAAATACACCCCGCGTCCGGGCTTGGTCCTGCCTTCCACGGCGGCGAGGGAAACGCTGGTCGAGCCGCAGCAATCGATCGCCAGCAAGGACAATCCGCAGTGGATCGAATCCCCGGAAGAAACGCGCGCGCGCCTGGTCAAGGACGCGGACGACAATAGCGACAAATCGAGTTTCCGCTCGCCGCTGGCAAGCTCCGCAATCGAGGGCGGGCGTCGCACCACCCAAGAGCAGACCCAGGCCTATCGCGAGGCACGCGCCCTCCAGAAGGGTGCTTATCTCGATCAGCGCCGCTCCATTTCCGATCCGCCGACGGAGTACCGCCAGGCCGACGATCCTTCAAAGCTCGACGATCTCGGCGAACCGGAACTCAAGAAGCAGAAGAAGAAAAAGAAAGAAGCTGCCGTGGCCGGCTCTGGCAAGCAGTGGTGGAATCTTCTTCAGTAAGCGGATCGAGCGGGGCGTCAGCCCCGTTGTCTTTTTGACCAGCGGGAGACGAGCGCGATGTGCATCGCTTGGCTCGCGAACAGCAGAATGCCCACCAGCCCGATATTCCTGCCGTGCCCGGCTCTGGTGGCAGCAAGGACCGTCATCAGCGCGATTGCCAGCATCGGTATGGAGGCGAAAGCCATGGCGCGGGGCGCGGACCAGTTCACTTTCCCGGACAAGGACCACTGCATCGGCACAGCCCTGCTGTCGGGCGTAATCCTGGCATAGGCGAAACCTGCCAGTGCGAGCATGGCGGGGACGATGCCGGCAAGCAATATTATTGCGTCTCTCTCCTCTGCGTAAAGAATGCCCGCAAGATATCCGCAGCCACGGTCTCTTGCAGGCCTGAGTAGACGTCCGGAGCATGGTGGCATGTGGGTTGCATAAAGAAGCGCACCCCATTGTCGACCGCGCCGCCCTTCGGGTCTTCCGCCCCATAGTAGAGCCTGCGGATGCGGGCGAATGAAATAGCGGCCGCGCACATCGTGCACGGCTCCAGCGTCACGTAGAGGTCTGCACCCGTCAGTCGCTCCTGGTCGAGCGCTTCGCAGGCCATGCGGATCACCGCGACTTCCGCGTGGGCGGTGACGTCGTTTAATTCGCGCGTGCGGTTGCCGGAGCGTGCGATCACGGCGCCATCGAGCACCAGCACGGCCCCGATCGGCACCTCGCCGCGCTCGCCCGCAGCACGCGCCTCATCGAGCGCCAGATTCATAAATTGATTTGTCTTCACAACTCGACAATTTCCACTTAACCGCAGGGGCGCGACCTGATAGACAGGCCCAAAAGGCAGGCAAACAACAAATGACATTCAAAGACAAGCCAAAACGGCCTGGCGGCAAGCCATCTCCGCGCGATAACGCTCCGAAATCCGGCGCGAAGCCCGCAAAGACGTTCGCCAGGACCGAGGCGAGCACGGCCGATAGCGACGCCAAGGCGGAACGCATCTCCAAGGTGATGGCGCGTGCCGGCGTTGCCTCGCGCCGCGACATCGAGCGCATGATCATGGAAGGCCGCGTCACGCTGAACGGCAAGCTTCTCGACACGCCCGTTGTCAACGTCACGCTCGAGGACAGGATCGAAGTGGACGGCGTGCCGATCCGCGGCATCGAGCGCACGCGCCTCTGGCTCTACCACAAGCCCGCCGGCCTCGTGACCACGAACTCCGATCCGGAAGGCCGCCCGACAGTTTTCGACAATCTGCCGGACGATCTGCCGCGCGTCATGTCGATCGGACGCCTAGATATCAATACCGAAGGTCTGCTGCTGCTCACCAACGACGGCGGCCTTGCCCGCGCGCTGGAATTGCCGACGACAGGCTGGCTGCGCCGCTACCGCGTGCGCGCCCACGGCGAGATCGATCAGGACGCACTCGATAAGCTGAAGGACGGCATCGCCGTCGACGGCGTGCTCTATGGTGCGATCGAAGCGACGCTCGACCGTACGCAGGGCTCCAACGTCTGGCTGACCATGGGGCTTCGCGAAGGCAAGAACCGCGAAATCAAGAACGTGCTCGGCGCGCTCGGCCTCGACGTCAACCGCCTCATCCGCATTTCCTATGGACCCTTCCAGCTCGGCGATCTGCCGGAGCGCGAGGTTGTCGAGGTGCGCGGCCGTACGCTCCGCGACCAGCTCGGCCCCCGCCTGATCGAGGATGCCAAGGCCAATTTCGACGCGCCGATCTACAACGCGTCGGCTGTTGCCGCCGAAGAAGAGGTCGAAGCCAAGCCGGAACGCCGCGAGCGTTCATGGAAGCCGGAAGACAAGCGCGAACGCGCCTTGAGCCGCCTCGACACCAAGCGCGATGATCGCCGCGACGAACGTCGTGATGGTGGTGGCCGCGATGGTGGACGTGATGGCGGGCGCAAGGACGACGACCGGCCGAAGCGCCCGGCGCTCGGCAGCCGCCGCAACGCCAACGTCTGGATGGCGCCCGGCGCCCGTCCGCTGGGCGAGAAGGCCACCGCCAAGGCCGAGAAGAATGCCCAGACCGCACTCAAGCGCGGCGAGAAGCCCGGCCGTGCCAAGCCGCAGCCGACCCGCTACGACGACACCGGTCCGCGCGTCCAGGTCAACCGTGCCCGCGATGACGAAGGCGAGTGGATCCGTTCCAGCGAAGTCAGCAACGAAGAGGGTGGCCGCAAGCGCTCCGGCGATCGCCCATCTGGCGCGCGCGGCGACAAGCCTTTCGGCGACCGCCCGCCTCGCGGCGACCGTACCGCACGTGGCGAAAGGCCCCATGGCGATCGTCCGCCTCGTGGCGACAGGCCGGCCGGTGATCGCCCCCCTCGTGGCGACCGCCCGTTCGGCGACAAGCCTCGCGGCGACCGCAAGCCGCGCGAAGAGGTTGCCGAGCGCCCGCGTTCCTACGGCGACCGCCCTGCACGCAGCGACCGTCCGGCACGCAGTGACAGACCTTATGGGGATCGTCCGGCACGCGGCGACCGGCCAGCCGGTGACCGCCCCCCTCGTGGTGATCGTCCGTTCGGCGACAAGCCTCGTGGCGACCGCAAGCCGCGCGAAGAGGGTGCCGAGCGCCCGCGTTCTTTCGGTGACCGTCCTGCACGCAGCGACCGTCCATCCGGTGACAAGCCGCGCCGTCCGCGCGCCAAGAGCTTTTCCGGCGAGGCGCGTTCGGAGCGTCCGTCCGGCGATCGCCCGTTCGGCGACAAGCCTCGCGGTGATCGCAAGCCGCGCGAAGAGGGCGCCGAACGTCCGCGTTCCTTCGCTGACCGTCCGGCACGCAGCGACCGGCCGGCCGGCGACAGGCCTTCCGGTGACAAGCCGCGGGGAAAGAGCTTCGGCGGCAAGCCAGGTGGGGGCAAGAGTTTCTCCGGCAAGCCTTCGGGCGATCGGCCGGGTGGCGGTGGCAAGCCTTCGGGCGGGCCGTCGCGTGGTGGACCTAAAGGGAAGGGAATGACGCGCGGTGCGGATCGTCGGCGGTGAGTTTCGCGGACGGCCGCTCGCCGTACCTAAATCAAACGACATCCGGCCGACTGCCGACCGGACGCGTGAGAGCCTGTTCAATATTCTGAGCCATGCCTATCCGGAATGCGTCGATGGCACCCGGATACTGGACCTGTTTGCCGGTACCGGTGCCGTCGGCCTTGAGGCCGTCTCGCGCGGTTGCCGTCATGCGCTGTTTGTCGAAAACAGCGTCGAGGGCAGGGGGCTGCTCTGGGAGAACATCGACGCGCTCGGCCTGCACGGCAAGACGCGCATCTTGAGACGCGACGCAACCGATCTCGGCAGCGTCGGCAATCTTGAGCCGTTCCAGATGCTCTTTGCCGATCCGCCCTATGGCAAGGGTCTTGGGGAAAAGGCGATGGCAGCTGCCGCCAAGGGTGGCTGGTTGGAGACCGGTGCGATTGCCGTGCTCGAGGAACGCGCCGACGTTGCCGTTTCGGTCGATCCTTCCTATCTCTTTCTGGAAAGCCGTATTTTTGGCGACACCAGGGTTCATTTCTTCCGCTATCAGCCTCAGTAAATAGCGGACTATCGTTGGGGGTAGAGGTGCAGCAGGCCGAGAAGACCAGTACCGAGTCGCCTGCCGCACAAGATACGCCGCATGGGTCCTTGCCGAGAATTGCCGTCGCCTTTGGCGGTGGCGGTGCTCGCGGCCTCTCCCACATCCATGTTATCGAAACCCTTGACGAGCTCGGCATTCGCCCGGTCGCGATATCGGGCTCCTCGATCGGCGCTATCATGGGCGCCGGCATGGCGGCCGGGATGACGGGGGCCGCCATCCGCGAACATGCCCTGATGACTGTCGGCAACAAGGGGGCGGTCGTCAGCCGGCTCTGGGGACTTCGTCCGCAAACGGTGCGCGACGCCGTCGCCAACGGAGTTCGCATCGGCCAATTCAACCTTGAGCGCATCCTCAAGGCCTTCCTGCCGGCCGAGCTGCCGGAGCGCTTCGAGGATCTGCTGATCCCGATGACGGTGACGGCGACGGACTATTACGCACAGGCCGAGGTGCTCGTGAAGGAGGGGGCGCTTTTCCCTGCCCTCGCAGCATCGTCCGCCATACCCGCCGTCTTCATGCCGGTTCGCCTGCATGGCAGGGTTATGATCGATGGCGGCATCAGTAACCCGGTGCCCTACGAATGCCTAATGGACCTTGCCGACATCGTGATCGGCATCGATGTCGTCGGCGCTCCCGAAGGCGATGGAACGCACATCCCGAACCGCATGGAGAGCATCTTTGGCTCCGGCCAGTTGATGATGCAGACCGCTATTTCTTTGAAGCTCAAGCTGCAGGCGCCGCATATCTTTCTGCGCCCCGTGGTCGGACGCACGGGCGTCATGGATTTCCTGAAAGCCCGGGACGTTCTCACCATGTCGGCCGGCGTCAAGGACGAGCTGAAATACGCGCTCGATCGCGAGATCGAAGCACGCCTCAAGGCCTAGAGTATTCCAGCAAAAGTGCACGGCGGTTCTAGGCGTCCGCCGTCGCTTCGGCCGTGCCTGCCAAAAGGTCATCATCATCGAAATCCGCCGCGCGTTTGGGCTTCACCAGCGGCTCGGGCGTGACCGGCTGCGAGAACAACATGTCGCGCCCGGCCTGCAGTCCTTCCGAGACCTGCAGCACCAGCCGCTGCTCGTCGCGGCGGCGGATGTCCTCGCCGATCTCGTAGGCGTCGGTTTCGCTGATGCCGAGCGCTTCCAGCGTCCGCCTCCCGAACAGCAGGCCGGATTCCAGCGTCTCGCGCAGTTCGTAGTCGACGTTGCGGTTGCGCAGCGCAATCGAGTGGATGCGGTCGTAGGAGCGCACGAACAGCTTCGCGTGCGGATAGTCCGCCTGCACGAGTTCCACGATCTTGTCGGTGACTTCGCGCTTCTGCGTGCAGACGACGACGATCTTGGCATGGTCGATACCGGCAGCCCGCAACACGTCCTTGCGGGTGCCGTCGCCGAAATAGATGCGGAAGCCGAAGGATGAAGCTTGGCGGATACGGTCTGCGGAAACGTCGATCACCGTCACCGCCCGCCCGCCGGCAAGCAGTATCTGTGCCGCAATCTGCCCGAAGCGGGAGAAGCCGACCATCAGGACGTCGGCGCCCGCACCCGCAAAATCCTCGTCGAGCTCCTCCTGCTCCTCCCCGTTCAGTAGCCTTTTCGACAGCATGGTGCCGATCGGGGTCAGCGCCATGGAGAGCGTGACGATCGCGATCAGCAGGGATGCCGTGCTCGAGGCCATCAGGCCGGCGGCGCCGGCCGCCGAGAAAAGCACGAAACCGAATTCGCCGCCTTGCGGCAAAAGGAAAGCGATGCGGATGGCATCGTCGTGCGGGGAGCCAGTCAGGCGGCAGAGCGCATAGATGACGATTGCCTTTGCGGCCATGATCACAGGCACAGTGACGACGATCAGCAGTGTATTGTCCCACAGCACGTCAAGCTGAAGCGACAGGCCGACTGCGATGAAGAAGATCGCAAGCAGGACGCCGCGGAAGGGCTCGATGTCGGCCTCGAGCTCGTGCCGGTAGGAGGATTCCGCCAGCATGACGCCGGCAAGAAAAGCCCCCATGGCCAT
The DNA here is from genome assembly GCF_056397845.1 of Rhizobium sp. 05L419. NCBI lineage: Bacteria > Pseudomonadati > Pseudomonadota > Alphaproteobacteria > Hyphomicrobiales > Rhizobiaceae > Rhizobium > Rhizobium sp. 05L419. The sequence goes on along the minus strand of NZ_JBFTOF010000015.1, from coordinate 27,510 downwards.
GGAGAGCCCGGCAAGCTGCATCAGGCTCGCCGATCCCATGACCACGAAGAGCGCTGCGGCGATCATTGCCTCGCGCGCTCCGGTCCGGGCGATAATCTGGAAAAGCGGCGTCAACAGATATCGGCCCATGATGATCATCGCGCCGATGGCGCCGATCGCCATGGCGAAGTCGAGAACCGGCGCGCCGTGCCCCTTGCCGGTGTCGAGAATGTTGATCAGGGCGAGCAGCGGCACGATCGCAAGGTCCTGAAACAAAAGCATCGAGAAGGAACGTTGTCCGTACCGCGAGTTCACCTCGCCTTCCTCGTCGAGAATCTGCATTGCGAATGCGGTGGAGGAGAGCGCAAGTCCGAAGCCGGCGATGATGCTTCCCCGCCAATCGAGAACGCCGGAAAAATAGGTCAGCAGCGTCAGCAGCAGTCCGGTTGCTCCGACCTGGGCGGTTCCTAGTCCGAAAATGTCGCGCCGCATCTGCCACAGGCGGCTTGGTTTCAGTTCCAGGCCGATAATGAACAGCAGGAAAACGACGCCAAGCTCGGCGACGTTCAGGATCTGCTCACCGTCCGTAAGTCCATGAAAGATAGGGCCAATCACCACACCGGCTGCGAGGTAGCCGAGCACGGTTCCAAGCCCAAGCCGCTTGAAGATCGGTGCCGACACGACGGCGCCGCCGAGCAGCAGGATCGTTTCAGTAAAAAGCGCGTTGGGCTCGGACATGGTGCGGCGTTCTTTCTCGGCGGGAAGGCGGCGTAAGCAGTGCAGAAAAGAATCGGCGCTCTCGGCCTTGATGCTTTCCGTAGCGCACAATAAATGGAACGCGAAGGAAAGGCCAAATCATGTCCTCTGAAATCGACTCCTCGACGCTTCTTTCCCGCGCAAGCCAACTGATCGACCTCGCCAGGAAAGCCGGAGCCGACGCCGCCGATGCGGTCGTCGTGCGGTCCCGCTCGCAATCGGTCAGCGTGCGCCTTGGCAAGGTGGAGGGAACGGAATCGTCCGAAAGCGATGATTTTTCGCTGCGCGTCTTCATTGGCCAGCGCGTTGCCAGTGTTTCCGCCAACCCAGGCTTCGACCTTTCGGCCCTTGCCGAGCGCGCCGTTGCGATGGCCAAGGTATCGCCGGAGGACCCGTTCGCCTGCCTCGCCGACGAGGACAAGCTCGCGAGGTCCTATCCCGACCTGCAATTGCTCGACACGACCGAGGTGTCATCAGAGCAACTGGCGGAAGACGCTCTTGCCGCCGAAGAGGCAGGGCTGGCGGTCAAGGGCGTCACCAATTCGTCCGGCGCAGGCGCGTCTGCCGGTAGGGGAGGGCTCGTTCTCGTCACCTCGCACGGCTTCGAAGGCAGCTACATGGCGTCTCGCTTCGGCCGCTCTGTCAGCGTCATTGCCGGCGAGGGCACCGGCATGGAGCGCGACTACGATTTCGACAGTCGCATCTATTTCGCAGAGCTGGACGACGCTGCCGATATCGGCCGGCGTGCCGGCGAGCGGGCAATCAGACGCCTCAACCCGCGCCAGGTCGATACCGGCAAGGACGTCACCGTCATCTTCGATCCGCGCGTCGCCCGCGGCTTCGTCGGCCACATCGCAGGCGCGATCAATGGTGCCTCGGTTGCACGAAAGACCAGCTTCCTGCGTGACAAGATGGGACAGCAGGTCCTCAAGGCGGGGCTGTCGATTACCGATGACCCGTTGATCGTGCGCGGCCCGTCGTCGCGTCCCTTCGATGGCGAAGGCATCTCCGGCGAGAAGCTGGTGATGATCGAGGACGGCGTGCTGAAGCACTGGTTCCTGTCGACATCGACGGCGCGCGAAATCGGGATGGAAACCAATGGACGCGGCGTGCGCGGCGGCAACGCGGTGACGCCCGCGTCGACAAACCTTGCCCTTGAGCCAGGCAACGTGTCGCCCGAGGATCTGATCCGAAGCGTCGGGAACGGTTTCTACGTCACCGAGCTGATCGGCCAGGGCGTCAACATGATTACCGGCGAATACAGCCGTGGCGCCACCGGCTTCTGGATTGAAAACGGTGAACTGACCTTCGCCGTTTCCGAGGTAACGATTGCATCGAACCTGAAAGACATGTTCATGCGGGTGACGCCGGCAAACGACATTGACCGCAAATATGGTGTCGCCGCGCCGACGCTGGCGATCGAAGGAATGACGCTTGCGGGCCGCTGACGGATTGGATTGATGGAATGAGCGACGTGGATATGGCCCGCTGGCAGAGCGATCTGGAATTGATCGCCGACGCCGCAAGGCAGGCTGGCGCCGTCGCTCTCAGCCATTTCAATCAGTCGCCCGAGGTGTGGTGGAAGAACGAGGGCAGATCGCCCGTCAGTGCTGCCGATTTTGCCGCCAACGAAACGCTCCAGACGATCCTTGGCGGTGCGCGTCCGGACTACGGCTGGCTATCGGAAGAGACGGACGACAATACGGAGCGGCTGTCTCAGGCCACGCTGTTCATCATCGATCCGATCGACGGTACCCGGGCGTTTCTGGCCGGACAGAACCTCTGGTGCGTGAGCGTCGCCGTCGTCCATCGGGGCCGGCCGGTCGCTGGCGTGCTCTATGCGCCTGCGCTGGACGAGTTTTACGAAGCAACGGCGGGCGGTGTGGCGCTGAAGAACGGCAAGTCGATCGCCGTATCAGCAACGCCGCTGGAAACGCCCGCCCGTTTCGCCATCGCCGAAGACGTGCTCGGCAGCTTTCCCGAGGTGCTGCGGCGCCGGATCGAGCGCGTCAAGCATGTGCCCTCGCTTGCCTATCGCATTGCCATGGTTGCCGACGGCAGTATTGACGGGACCTTCGTCAAGCGCAACTCGCACGACTGGGATCTTGCTGCAGCCGATCTCATCCTGGAGCGGGCAGGCGGACGTCTCGTCGATCTCGATGGGAACGACCTTGTCTACAACAAAGCGGAGGTTCGCCATGGCGAGCTTTGCGCCGCTTCGCAGCCGCGTCTGAACGATTTGATAACGCACGTCGGCGCGCGATGAGGCAGTTGACGTTTCCGTCAAAATCCCTCAGATGAAGCGGCGGAGGAGCAGACAAGGAAAGAGACTACGATGACGAATTCCGGTGAGAAGAAACAGCTGTTGCACCTCGTATTTGGCGGTGAACTGGAAAGTCTTGACGACGTTCAGTTCCGCGATCTCAGCGGCCTGGATATTGTCGGTATTTTCCCGGACTACGCCTCCGCATTGACGGCCTGGAAGTCCAAGGCGCAGTCCACCGTGGACAATGCGCACATGCGTTATTTCATTGTCCATATGCATCGCCTGCTGGATCCGGAAGACAAGTCCGACAAATAAGCTGAGATCCCGGCGAACTGCTCCTGGCCGCCGAGGCGGCTGCTGACGCATTCTGAACAAACTGATCGGTCATTCCGGCCGCAACGATAATTGGGAATGGGTTCATGTCGATCATCCTTGATCGGAGACAGGTCAGATGAGCGGTCGCATGGCGCGGTTAGCGCTGGGTGTCTATCAGACTGCGGGTACGCTGTTGTCCCCGTTTGTCGGCGGGTATCTGGCGTACCGTGCCGCAAAGGGCAAGGAAGAGCGCGCGCGCCGGCTGGAGCGTTCCGGCTATGCCAGCGCCGACCGGCCTGCGGGACCGCTGGTATGGTTTCACGCGGCAAGCGTCGGCGAGATGAATGCGGTCATTCCGCTGATCCGTGAAATCCGTCGGCGCGACATTCACGTTATTTTAACGACCGGTACGGTCACGTCCGCGAAGCTTGCCGCCGAGCGTATCGGCAACGAGGCGATCCATCAGTACGTACCGCTGGATCTGAAGCCTGCGGTCAGCCGCTTCCTGAGCTACTGGCAGCCCGATTGCGTCATCATTGCCGAGTCCGAAATCTGGCCGGCGACCGTGATGGAGCTTGGCCGGCGCCGCATTCCGCAGATCCTCGTCAATGCCCGCATGTCGGATCGTTCCTTCGATAGATGGGGCCGCCGGCCATCCCTGGCCGAAGCGCTGTTCGAAAATCTGGCGCTCGTCATCGCGCAGTCGGATGTCGACGCGGAGCGTTTCCGCGATCTCGGCGCCCGCCAGGTGATCATGTCGGGGAACCTGAAGGTCGATACCGATGCGCCTTCCTATGATGCGGCTGTATTTGCCCGCTACAAGAAGCAGCTTGGCGAGCGAAAGACCTGGGCTGCGATCTCCACGTTCGACGGTGAGGAAAAGGCGGCCGGCATCGTCCATCGGACGCTGAAGGAGCGCGACGGTCAGCTGACGATCATCGTGCCGCGTCATCCAGAACGCGCCGACGCCATCGAGGCGGAACTCGTCAAGCAGGGCCTCAAGGTCGCACGCCGCACCCGCGAGGATATCCTGTCGCCTGACGTCGATGTCTTCCTGGGCGACACGATCGGCGAGATGGGCCTTTATCTGCGCCTCACGGAAGTGGCTTTCGTCGGACGTTCGCTGTTTGCCGAGGGCGGCCAGAATCCGCTGGAGCCGGCTATGCTCGGCTGCGCAGTCCTGTCGGGCAGCAATGTCCAGAATTTCCGCGACGCCTACCAGACGCTCGCGCGTCGCGGCAGCGCCCGCATGGTTCGCGACACCGAAATGCTTGCCAAGGGCGTGCATTATTTGCTGAGCAACGACCACGCGCGCCGCAATATGATCGAGGCCGGCATCGTGGCTGTGCAAGAAATGCGCGGAGCACTGACGGCGACGATGAAGGGACTGGAACCCTACGTCAATCCGCTGACGGTCAAGGCAAGATTGCTGCCGAAGACGGCAGCACAACGCTGAAAGCAAGTTGGCATGCGGGCGATCAAAGGCATTCTCTTCGACAAGGACGGCACGCTTCTCGACTACGACGAGAGCTGGCTGCCGGTGAACCGCGAACTTGCGCGCATCGCGTCCGAAGATGATCGGCAACTCGCCGATCATCTGCTGACGGCATGCGGCATGGATCCGGTAACCGGCCATATCGTTCCCGACAGTCTGCTGGCCGCAGGCAACACCCGGCAGATCGCCGATGGACTGGTCGCGGCCGGTTCCCGGATCGATGCCGCCGAACTGACGACCAAGCTCGATGAGCTCTTCTCCAACGCCGCCGAATTTTCCGTGCCCGTGACGGATCTGGCGGCATTTTTTCGCCGCCTTCATGCCCGCGGCTTTCGTCTCGGCATAGCGTCAAGCGACAACGAGCGCTCGATCCGGCAGACGGCTCAGCGCTTCGGTTTCGCCGATGTCGTGGATTATGTGGCAGGCTACGACAGCGGCTTCGGCACAAAGCCGGAGCCGGGCATGGTGCTTGGCTTCTGTGCCGCGACAGGTCTCGACCCCACAGAGATCGCCGTTGTCGGCGATAACAACCACGATCTTCACATGGGCCGCAATGCGAAGGCGGGTGTGACGGTTGCGGTGCTGACCGGCACCGGATCACGCGAGTCGCTCGCCGCGGCCTCGGATTATTGCCTCAACGATATCACCGAGCTTGAGGGGCTGTTGCCCGATCTTCAGCTCGCCTGACCGACCAAAGGCTTGCTTTTTCTTGAAAACTGCCTTCTCTTTCTGGCCGGTTGGGGATGAGAACCGCGGGCGCCAGGCCCGCGGTGCGAAACGCAGGACGGCAAGAATGGTATCCGAAGCGCCGCCTTTCTGGTGGACGAAGGCCGATTGGCGTGCCTGGACGCTCTATCCTATTTCCTTTCTCTACGGACGAATTTCCGGTTACCGCATGGCGAATGGCAAGCGGGCGACCGTCCCCATTCCGGTCATCTGCGTCGGCAACTTCACCGTCGGCGGAGCGGGCAAGACCCCGACCGCGCTGACGATTGCCCGCGCCGCCAAAGCCAAAGGCCTCAAGCCCGGCTTCCTCAGCCGCGGCTATGGCGGCTCGCTGGATGTCACGACGGTCGTCGATCCGGTCCATCACCGCGCCGTTGCCGTTGGCGACGAGCCGCTGCTACTCGCTCGCGAGGCTTTGACGGTCATTTCGCGGCGGCGAGCCGAAGGCGCTCAGCGCCTTGTCAAGGAAGGCGTCGACCTGATCATCATGGATGACGGCTTCCAGAGTGCGCGACTTGCGATCGACTACGCGCTGCTGGTGATCGACGCGACCCGTGGCCTCGGTAATGGCCATATCGTCCCCAGCGGCCCTGTTCGCGCGCCGATCCGCCAGCAGTTGCGCTACGCCACCGCATTGCTGAAGGTCGGCACAGGAACAGCCGCCGACAAGATCGTCCGCATCGCCGCGCGTGCCGCAAAGCCTTATTTTACCGCAGCTCTGCAGGTGTCGGCGGGCACCGACCTGGCTGGGCGCAGCGTTCTGGCCTTCGCGGGCATCGCCGACCCGTCAAAATTCTTTCGCACGGTGGAATCCGTCGGGGCGCATATCGCAGTCCGGCAGTCATTCGGCGATCATGAGCACCTGACGGAGGATGAGATCGATGACATTCTCGGGACGGCCGAACGAGAAGGTCTTCAGATCGTCACGACGTCGAAGGATTTCGTGCGGCTCGCAGGCCACCACGGCAAAGCCGAGGAGCTTGCCGCACGCTGCAGGGTCATCGAGGTGGAGATGGCGTTCGCCGATCACCTTGCGCCGGGCCTTATCATCGATCGTGCCATCGAAGCCTGCCGCGAGCGCCGGCTGAAGGAAAAGCAGAAGGCCTAGGGGCTACCGCTTCTGGTTCGGCAGCACGCCGGCGCGCTTGTCGGCTTCAAGCGACGACATGGCGTCGGCATAGGGCTCCTGCCGGGCGACGCTCCAGTAGCGCAGTTCATCGAGCGGAATCTGCTTTCCGGTAATCGCGCAGACGACATAGGAGCCCGGCGACAGGATCTGAAAGTCCGCATCGAGATACTTTATCTGTGCCTCGCGGTTTCCATTCCCTTCGAACAAGTTCATTCGCTCCGTTCCTTGCTGCCGGTCATTTCCCTGCCATAACCCGGCGCAGACGTCATTGCCAGCATTTTTCAGCTTCTGCCGAACAACCGCTCGATGTCCGAAAGCTTCAGCTCGATATAGGTCGGCCGTCCGTGGTTGCACTGGCCCGAACCCGGCGTCACTTCCATCTGGCGCAGAAGCGCATTCATCTCTTCCGGCCGCAGGCGCCGGCCCGATCGCACCGATCCGTGGCAGGCCATGGTCGCGGCGACGTATTCAAGTTTTGCCGATAGACCGGATGCCGTATCCCATTCGGCGATCTCGTCTGCCAACTGGCGGATCAGCCCTGCTGCATCCACCTCGCCGAGCATCGCCGGCGTTTCCCTGACCGCGATCGCGCCGGGTCCGAAGCGTTCGATGGCAAGGCCAAGTTCACCGAGGTCGGCGGAAAATCGCATCAGCCGGTCGCAATCCTCTTCCGGCAGGTCGACGATCTCAGGGATCAGAAGCACCTGCGAAGCCAGCCGCTTGGAGTGCAGCGCCTTGCGCATCGCCTCGAACACCAGGCGCTCATGTGCGGCGTGCTGATCGACGATGACAAGGCCGTCGTCGGTCTGCGCGACGATGTAGTTTTCGTGGATCTGCGCGCGCGCAGCTCCCAAGGGATAGCGCGCCGCCGTTTCGGACACAGGCGGCGGCGAGGTCCAGGATGGCTGTGAGACCTCGCTGCGTGCGGTGGGTGTCATAAGGCCGTCAAAGGATGCCTGCGGGCGCTCGCCGAAGCCGCCATTGGCAGGCTGATGGTAAGGCCGCGAGGGTGATGTTTCTGCCGACCATGGCTGCTGCGGACGCTGGGCGTTCGGCTGGAAGCCGGGGCGGAACGAGCGCAGCATGCCGTCGGCGCCCGTCGTTGCAGCGCGGCTGCCATCCCGGGCAAGAGCTTCGCGGATCGCGCCGACGAGCAGGCCGCGCACCAGTTGCGGGTCGCGGAAGCGCACGTCGGACTTCGCGGGATGGACGTTGACGTCGACCAGCGCCGGATCGATCGCGATCGACAGGACTGCGACGGGATAACGTCCGGAGGGGACGGTCTCGGCATAGGCGCCGCGGATCGCCGACAGGATCAGCTTGTCCTGGACCGGGCGACCGTTGACGAAGGCATACTGATGCGCCGAGTTTCCGCGGTTGAAGGTCGGCACGCCGGCAAAGCCGGTCAGTACAACGTCTTCCCGCTCCGCATCGATCTCGATGGCATTGTCGCGGAACTCCTTTCCGAGGATCTGCGACATGCGCGCCAGATGGTCATCGCCGGTCGCTGGAAATTCCAGCGTCGTTCGGTCCGTTCCCGACAGCACGAAGCGGACGCCGGGGAAGGCGATTGCCATGCGCTTGACGATCTCGGTGATCGCCGCGGCCTCGGCCTTCTCCGTCTTCAGGAACTTGAGCCGCGCGGGGGTTGCAAAAAAGAGATCGCGGACCTCGACGATCGTTCCGGGATTGGATGCGGAAGGGCGCAGGTGCAGGAGCTTCCCGCCCGCAACCGCGATCTCGCTGCCGCCGGCGCTGTCCCTGCGACGGCTCGAAATGCTGAGCCGCGCCACCGACCCGATCGAAGGCAGCGCCTCGCCGCGAAAGCCGAGTGTCCGGATATCGTCCAGCGTGTCGGAGATCTTCGAGGTGCAATGCCGCCTGACCGCCAGCTCGAGGTCCGTTTCGTCCATGCCTGCGCCATTGTCGGAAACCCGCAGCAGGCTCTTGCCCCCGCCGGAGGTTGCGATTTCGATGCGGGTCGCGCCCGCGTCGAGCGCGTTCTCGATCAATTCCTTGGCCGCGCTCGCCGGCCGTTCGATGACCTCGCCGGCGGCGATCTGATTGATGAGTGTCTCGGAAAGCTGTCTGATGGCCATGAGCCATTTTCGCGGATTCGTGGGCCGGAGGGAAGGGAGAAAGTGCTGCCGGCAAAGCTTGTGCCGCCCAAATGTTCCGATGCTTATCGTTAAGCGCGCCTTAAGACATACCTGCCATTTTATCCCGATATTTCGAGTAATGTATTGTAATCGCACAGATGTAGGACGCATGAGAATGGGTGCCGGCTTCGAAAAAGCGGACACATCATCTATGAGTGGCGAATTGCCGGCTGAAGCCAGTCTGCAGACAGCGCTGTTCGACGCGGTTTGCGAAAGTCTCTCCTCCGCTTTCATTGTCTATGACAAGGCCGATCACATGGTCTTTGCCAGCAGGCAGGTCCTGGACTACTTTCCGATTTCTGCAGCGATGCTGAAGCCCGGCACGCGGCTTCGCGACTTTCTGGGCGCCATCTACGATACCGGCATCCGCACCCAATCGACAGGCAGTAAGGGCGCGATCAGCCGCGAGGACTGGTTGTCCCAGAAGATCGCCTCGCATTGGCGCGAGCGGTTCGAAGCGGTCGAACGTCATGCCAACGATTGCTGGATACGCTTCCAGAAGCGGCGTCTCGCGAGCGGATACGGGGTCTGCGTCATCTCGGATATTTCGGAGGACAAGAAGCGCGAGGAACAGTGGCGGCTGGACCTCGAACGGGTGCAGTTGACCGAAGATATTCTCGACAATCTGCCTTTCCCGCTCTTCGTCAAAGATCGCAATCTCAATTACGTCGCCGTCAACATCGCTTTCTGCGAGAAGTTTCAGACAACGGTGGACGAGGTGTTGGGACGCAAGAGCGGCGATCTCTTTTCGCCCGAGATCGCCGCCCGGTTCGAAGAAAGCGATCGCCACGTCCTGGAAACGGGAGAGATGTCGGTCTCGCGTCAGCGGCAGGTCGCGCGCGACGGCTCGGAGCGGGACATTGTCTCCCGCAAGCATCGCATCGGCAAGCCGGGGCGCTATTTCCTTGTCTCGACAATGCAGGATCTACCCCGCGACGGCGCCGATCTCGATGAATTCGAACTGGCATCGACGGTGACGACCTCCAGCAGAAGCTCCTACCGGCGCGCCTATGTTCCTAATGGCAACGGAGAGCGCCGCGAGCCGGCGGCCATGGAGGCGATCGTGCCGGAGAATTTCTCCGGTCGGAAAATCGTGGTGGTGACCGGCGACATAGCCGCTGAGACGGCTGCGCTCAGGACGCTTGCGAAATATGGCTTCGAGGCGTGCGCGGTGCACTGCGAAGACGAACAGGAGCAGTTCCTGGAAATCGCGACATCGGCCGGTATCTCGCTCGATCTGCTGATCGTCGACAATCAGATGGGAATGCGCTGCCTGGAACTTGCCGAGCAGTATGGCATTCCGTCTCTGGTGATGGATGGTTTTCAGCTTGCCAATGAGCTGACCTTCCGGATCGCTCGGCACTTCAACCGCAGCAACAGCGGTAGCACGGCAGTCGGCATCGATACCGCTTGGGAAATAACGACCACCGAAGAGGCGAGGGCGCTGGATGTGCTGGTCGCGGAAGACAACGACATCAACCAGATCGTCTTCTCGCAGATCCTCGAAGGCCTCGGCTATCGGTATCTGATCGCCGCCAGCGGTGATGAGGCGGTGCGGCTGTGGACTGAGCACAAGCCGAAGATCGTCCTGATGGATATCTCGCTGCCCGGCTTCAATGGCTTCGAGGCGGCGCGGCTGATCCGGCAGGTGGAGGACGGCTGCCCCTCCAGAACGCCGATCATCGGCGTGCTTACTCAGGCGTTCGAGCGCGACCGAGCCGAATGCGCGAAAGCCGGAATGGACGACGTCATCATGAAACCGGTGAGCCCCGACATTCTCGAGACGATCTTCCAGAAATATATCAGCGGCGACAGTGCGCAGGCCAGGCTATAGGCGCCAGCGTCAACTCCCAAGATCTTGGGAGTGAACACGGTTCCAATGAGGGTCTTCCAATATCGAATTTTTAAGACTTGCCCGCCATCCTGCCGCCTGTAGGGGAAACTCCTGGGTCTGAGCGATGATGTTGGCTGATATGCCGTTGGTGCCCGTAAGCCAGAATGAGCTTCAGACGATGGCCTATACGGATCCGCTGACGGGGCTGGGCAACCGCTATCGCATGCGAGACCGCGTCGCCCAAATATCGGCGGAGCGCGCCAGCGACCCGGCACCCTTCACCATCGGCATCGCCAATCTCGATTCGTTCAAGCCGATCAACGATCTCTTCGGTTCCAGCGCCGGCGACGAAATTCTCTGCCAGGTGGCCCATCGCCTCAAGGCGTGCATTCCGGACGGCGCGCTGGTCACCCGCCACGATGGCGATGAATTTGCTTTCGTCCTGCCGCTGATCTTCGAACGCGCCAGCGCCGAGAAATTCGGGCAGATGATCCGCGAGGTCCTTTCCGCGCCTTACGATCTCGGCGACCGCAACGTCCGCCTGTCGGCGTCCTTCGGCTTTGCCATCTACCCCTTTGCCGGCGAAGAGTTCGAGGAACTGACAAAGAGCGCAGAGACGGCGCTCTACCGTTCCAAGCGCCGCGGTCGCAGCCAGATCACAGTCTATTCGCGCGAGATCGCCCAGGAAATGAAGCGAGCGACACAGCTCGAGCAGGCACTTCGAAATGCGATCATCTCCGATGCGATCGACGTGCATTTCCAGCCGATCGTTTCGCTCGCCAACAGCCAGGTCGTGGGCTTCGAAGCTCTGGCCCGCTGGAACGATCCCGATCTCGGCTTCGTTTCGCCCGGTGTATTCGTGCCGCTTGCCGAAGAGCGCGGCTTTATCGATGCGCTTTCCGAGGCCCTTTTGCGCAAGGCGGCTGAGGCGGCCCTCTCCTGGCCGCGCGAACTCTTCCTGTCCTTCAATCTCTCCTCGGCCCAGCTGATGGACCCGGGCACCAGCGGCAGTGTGCTCTCCATTCTCGGCCGTGTCGGGTTCGATCCCCATCGCCTCGAGCTCGAGATTACCGAAACCGCGGTCATGGGCTCGGCCGATACGGCCAATCGCATCATTGCCGATCTGCGTCAGGCGGGCGTGCGCATTTCGCTCGACGATTTCGGAACCGGACAGTCGAGCCTCGGGCGCCTGCGCGATTTCATGTTCGACAAGATTAAGATCGATCGGGCCTTCGTCTCGCGCATCAATTCGGATCGCGCCTCCGAACACATCATCAAGGCGATCCTGACGATGTGCGAGGGTCTCGATCTCGAGGTCGTGGCGGAAGGCATCGAGGACTACGCGGAAGCAACAAAGCTTCGGATGCTTGGCTGCGGCATGGGCCAGGGTTATCACTTCGGCAAACCCGCCGACAGTATCGCGACATTGCGCTTCCTGCATGAAAATTACTACGACGCCGGCGAGCGGGCCAGCGCATAAAGCCCCAACGCATAAACACCGATGGCGCTCTTTGGGACGCCATCGGTTGCGCGGTACTCACTGCGCACTAATCCGAGCCGCGCGCAGTATCCTAGTTGTTGGTGGTGGAACCGGTTGCAGTGGTGTCCATCGCGCCAGGTGCCGGAGCCTATTCGGCCTGACGCTGCCGTCCTGCGTGTTCTGGGCGATGGCAACCTTGTCCATCGGAACGGTGACGTTCTTTTCGCCGATCCCCAGGAAGCCGCCGACGCCGATCACTGCAGCGACGATGCCACCATCCTTCTTAATGATCAGGTCGTTGACGCTACCGATGCTTTCGTTCTGGCCGTTATAGACCGACTGACCGATATAGGTATTTGCGCTGACCTGGTCGGGCGACTGTTCCGTCAGATAGGTGCTTGCACTGGCCTGCCCAGGGCGCCGCTGGCCGCAGCGCCCTGTCGAAACGCTGGCATGCCTTAGAGCACGTAGGCCGGATCGAAAATACCCTTTACTGTGACACCCAGTTCGAGAAGCGCACCAGCTTCAGGCTGTGTCGAGCGCGCCTGATCGTCCAGCCCCTCCCAGGCCGTGGTCACGGCAAGCCGGTCGGCGTTCGGGCCGATGAAGGCAGGGCAGGAGGGCTGTGCGGTCGGGACCTTGTAGCGTGCGATGCGCAGGCCATCGGGGCTGTAGCGATCGACCGATCCGCCTCCCCATCGGGCATTCCAGATATAGCCGTCAGCATCGACCACAGAGCCGTCGATGCCGCCTTGTTCCTCCATGCTGTCGACCAGGACGATCGGCTCGCCGGTCGGAAGCCCGGTTGCCGGATCGACCATTACGCGCATGAGACGGCTGAGCCTGGTATCGGTATAGTAGCCGATCGAACCATCCGGCGAAAAGCAGATCGAATTCGGAATGCTGATCGCATTGAAGATCTTCGTCACCTTGCCGCGGGCAACATGGTAGATCGCCCCGGCATGCGTTTCGGCGCGCTTGCTCATCGTACCGACCCACAGCGCCCCTGAGGGATGCGTGCGGCCGTCATTCGAACGGTTCTCCGGCTGGTCGCTTTCGAGCGCGGCATGGAACGTCAGGTTGCCGCTTTTCGTATCGCGCACGAAAAGTCCCTCTTCGGTCGCCAGCAACTGCCGGTCGGTGTCGATGCGCGCAAGCACGCTCGCCATGACAGGCAGCGCGTGCACCTTCTTTTCCCGCGTGGAAAGATTGAGCTCGTGTAATTCCTTGCCGAGAATATTGAACCACCAGACGGTATTGGTATCGGGATCATACGTCGGCCCCTCGCCAAGCACCGAATTGGTGCTGCAAAGTGTCTTGCCGTCGAACTCATGGATTTCAGTCATGCGTCTCAAGCTCCTACCGCTGCGTCGTAGGCGTAAATGGTCACCTTGGCTCGCTCGGCAACCTCCGCGGCGGTCATTCCCGGCTTGTAGACGCTGGTGCCGAGACCGAAGGCCATGATGCCGGCGTTCGTGTAGTCCGCAAAATTCTTGTCCGAAACGCCGCCGACGGCAGCAATCGTCAGTTCCGGCGGCAGGATTGCGCGGATCGCATTGATGCCGGACGGACCGAGCACGCTCGCCGGGAAGAATTTCAGCCCCGTCGCGCCGGCGCGCGCCGCCAAGAGCGCTTCCGTGGGCGTGAACACGCCGGGCATGGTCACCATGCCGTAGTTGCGGGCGCGAACGATGACGTCGGGATCGACGTTTGGCGTGACAAGCAGCGTGCCGCCGGCCGAATGCAGGGCGTCGACGGCTTCCGTCGTGAGCACGGTACCCGCACCGATCAGGCAATCGGCGGGGGCCATCTTCGCCGCGATCTCGATCGACTTGAACGGCTCGGGTGAATTCAGCGGGATTTCGATCGCCGTCAAGCCGTTTTCGATCAGTGCACCGACCACGCCTTCGGTCTCCTCCGGCTTGATGCCGCGAAGAATGGCGATCAGGGGGCGTTTCATGGTGGGGAAGGGGATACGGTTCATCGCTCTTTCGCTTTCTCAGTTCGGCCAGATGGCATTGGCGGCTGCCGCAAGGCCACGGCGCACCGCGGTATCGGCATCGATCGTTGTGTAGGACAGAGATAGTGTCTTGAAGGCCGCTTCATAAAGGCCCTGCAGCCTGCCTGACGCGACAAGGCTGATGTTGACGTCCGTGCCGGTCTCGGAAAGCCCGCCGGCGATCTCGATGCCAATCAAGGTGCCGGAAATCCTGGCCTGCGCGCCGGCGGCCGCCAGTCCGTGCAGCAGCTGTCCCGATCGCGCGGTGAAGAACAGGTTGGTTGCCATGGCGGGACGCTCGAAGGCGGCGCGAACCGCGTCCTGGAATGCAGCCGTGTCCGCCGGCAGCTGGTCAGCGCCTGCGACAGCATGCGCGAGGATCGTGTGTTTGCTGATCGCGTCAAAGAGCTCGCCGGTCATGAAGCTCGAAAACCCCGTGACGTTGCCGTCGGTGATGTGCACCCATTTCGAATGCGTGCCCGGCATGCAGACGGCCTGCGATCCCTTGCTGCCGGAGCCGAGCGCACCCAGAAGCTGGGTCTCCTCGCCGCGCATGACGTCAGGCATTGCCTTGTCACGCTGGGCCAGGCCCGGAAGAATGCGGACGTCGCGGCTCTGGCCGGGAACGGCGACGGCGCCTGTGAGAATGGCGGAAAGCGAGGTCGGGACATCGATATATCCGGCTTCCACCCAGCCCTGTTTTGCGCCCGCCATACCGCAGACGATCACGGGTGCGGTGCCTGGCGCGCCGACCTTCTCGAGATGGGTCGCGAGCACGGCGGGAAACCCTGTCTTGGCTGCCGTCGTCATGCCTTCGTCGCTCCGGCTTTCGCCAAGGATGCTGCCGTCGGCGCTGATCAGCCACAGCCGGAAGCTGCTCGTGCCCCAGTCGACCGCAACATAAGCGGGGTTTGTCATCAGAAAATGCCTCCATCGACAATAAGGGACTGTGCGGTCACCGCGGACGCACAGTCGGATGCAAGAAACAGACACGGGCCGACAATTGCGTCCGCATGCAACACTTTCTTGATGCACTGGCGCTCGACGGTCCGCGCGATGCCTTCCTCGGTCAGCCAGAGTTTCATCTGGCGATCGGTAATGATCATTCCGGGAAGGATGCAGTTGACGCGGATATTGTCCGGTCCGAGCCTGCCGGCCAGGCTCTTCGTCAGCCCGATCACGCCCGCCTTGGCTGCCGAATAGCCGGGGAACTCAGGCATGTTCAGGAGAAACGCGATCGACGACATGTTGATGATCGCGCCACCGCCCGCCGCCCGCATGGATGGGGCTGCCGCCTGGGCTGCGAAGAAGACGTGCCGCAGATTGGTCGCCTGGTTGTCGTCCCAGTATTCTTCCGTCACTGTCTCGAAATCATGGCGGTCGTCTCGCGCCGCGTTGTTGACGAGCACGCCGATCGGACCGGAATGGGCAACAATCGCGCCGATTGCGCTGCGCATGGCGCCGATATCGCGCAGGTMTGCCCTGTGAAAGCGCACGGGATGCAGGGTGTCGCGGGAGATCCGGTCGGCGAGCGCTCGGCTTTCCGTTTCGGCGATATCGATGAAGGCGACTTTGGCGCCCTGCCTGGCGAAACCCTCGACGATGGCTGCGCCGATGCCCGAGCCGCCACCGGTTACCAGCACGCTACGATCCCTGAACTCCGGAAAAGATGCACTCAAGCTCGTCACCGTTGCCTCCCGGCAGGAAGTTCCATTATATGGAACGTAATTTGACTATGTGGAATTATCGGATTATGGTGCCGCTCCTGTCAAGGCATCGGAACACTTATGATCGGCGGAAGTAACGAAACGATGGAGCGGCGCGAGACGGGCACTCTCGGCAAGTTGATGGTGCTCCTCGATCTTGTGACGCATGCCGATGGACCGCTGCGCTTCACCGATATCCTGGCCGCAGGCGAGCAGCCCCGCGCCACGCTCCACCGTCAGCTCGGCCATCTGGTCGAGGAAGGGCTTTTGGAGATTGATAGCGATGGCCGCTATAGCCCCGGTCTGCGTCTTCTCGAGCTTGCATCACGCAGTTGGGCTCGCAACGAATTCAGATCGATTGCAGAGCCGCATCTCAATGCCCTGCAGCAGTTGACGGGCGAGACAGTGCATCTCGGTGTTCTGCGTGGCGCGTCGGTCATCTATCTCGACAAGGTCGAAGGCCGCCAGCCGGTCAGGATGTACTCGCAGATCGGCAATGCTTCGCCAGTCTATTGTACCGGCGTCGGCAAGGCTGCGCTGTCCGTGTTGCCGGACGAACGCATGAACGCGCTGATCGCCGAAGCGACGTTTCAGCGGTTTACGCCGAGCACGCGAACCGCCGAAACGCTGCTGGCGGAAATGGAGGAGATCAGGAGAAATGGCACCGCGTTCGATCGAGAGGAGCACGAAGTCGGAATTCGCTGCGTAGCAGCGCCGATCTGGTCGGAAGATCTGTCCTTCGTCGGCGGTGTCTCCGTCACCGGCCCGGCCTATCGGCTGACGATGGAGCGGTTGAATGAATGGGCGGCTCCCGTTCGGCAGACGGCGGCAAAGATCATGAGCGGCATGCGCATCGGGCTCGGCCCGCGCCGCTGAGCGGCATCACCATCTTTTGCCCAAAAATAAGAGTATTCTGATATTGTGATTTTGTGACGAATCATCACAATTGAAAGTTGTCAATCCCGTCCTGCTGTGTATCTGCCGTCGGCTTGTGATCGGAGATGCAACTGCAGGCGTAAGACATTGCGTGCCGCCCCTCAATAATCCCCGAGAAACTCGAGTTAAACATACCAATGACCTACGTGCCGAAAGCGTCTTCCGTAGACGTCTACGTAAGCGAAGTCGCCGGACTGAATACCCAGTTCGATATTTTTCGATTCATGAAGAAAGTGACCGAAGCGTATCGGACGCGCGCGTTCATGGTGTTCAATCTTCCTTCCGCGACAGCGCGTGACCTGCAGAGCAATACGGTTATCACCAATTGGCCGGTGGAGCTGCTATCGGCCTATGACCACGAAGGCCTGGTGACGAACAGCCCGGTCATGCGGCGGCTGCGCACATCGACGCTTCCATTCTTCAACGACCTGTCGAAAGCCAAGCTGGATCGCTCGGACGGCAAGGCCGGGATCGTCGCCGCTATGTTCGAGCGCTTTCGGATGACGTGCTGCGCCTATTTCCCGACCCACGACTCGTCAGGTTGCCGCGGCGCGATTTCGTTTTCAGGCGATCGGGAAGGCTTCGGCGCTGAAGAGATGCGTGAGCTGAATTACATCGCCATCCATGTGTTCGACAGGCTTGCCGAGATCCGGACGCTCGACAATCGCGTGGTCGATGCTCTGACCGATCGCGAGATCGACTGCCTCAATTGGACTGCCGCGGGCAAGACCAGTGTCGAGATTGCCGAGATCCTCGCCCTGTCGGAGCATACGATCAATCACTACCTCAACCGCGCGACCAAGAAGCTGGACACCGTCAATCGTACGCAGGCTGTGGCAAAGGCCCTTCGCATCGGATTGATAAAGTGACGCCTGCTTAAATTGCGGGCGAGGTGAGAGGCTGAGCCTAAAATTACGCCAATCAGCGTTTGTTGCCTGGCGTTGCGCAGGGGCATTTTTCAGCTTTCGCGGTGTCTTCCCAACTGGCACGTTTTCTGCTTCTCTATTGCCAGCGGTCCAGAGGGGACCTGGTAACGACGCCGTACAAACGGCGCGACCTGCACGCCGCCGTTCGATGTCTGCGCTCCCATTCGGTGAGACGGGTATCGGGCGGCGGTTTGTTGTATTTTGGATACGCCTTGTCACGCATTGGACGCCCGGCATTCACAATCTGCGCCTTGCAGCTGGCATTTTGAAGAGCCTGCCCTAGGAATCCCTGATGCTTGGTAGCAGACCCGTTGCGCCATCAGGGCGAAAGCCCGGCGGACTTGGTGGCGCGACGGGATCCGCTAGCAGCATGACCCACATTCCCGTCCGTTCCACAGGATGCGCCGATTTTGTTTGGCGAAGCCGCGGCACTCCTCTATCTAGATTGCCGAAACAGGCGATGAGGATGGGATGACCGGCGTTACCAAGGAACAAGTTCTCGAAACGCTGAAGACGGTGCGCGGCCCCGATCTCGAACACAATATTGTCGAGCTCGGCATGGTCTCCGACGTCTTCATTTCCGACGGCAAGGTCTATTTCTCCGTCACCGTTCCGGCGGATCAGGCACAGGCGTTGGAACCGCTGCGGCTTGCTGCCGAGCGCGTCATCAAGGAGATGCCGGGCGTCAAGGGCGCATTGGTTGCCCTGACAGCCGACAAGAAGGCCGGTTCGGCGGCAGCGCCCGTTTCCCGCCCGCAGGCGCATGCAGGCCACGACCATCACGCCCACTCCCACGCCCCGCAGCCGCAGCGCGCAGGCAAGATTGGCGTCCCCGGTATCAACGCGATCATCGCGGTTGCCTCGGGCAAGGGCGGTGTCGGCAAATCGACGACGGCGGTCAATCTTGCGCTTGGCCTGCAGGCGAACGGACTGCGCGTCGGAATTCTCGACGCGGATATTTATGGTCCGTCCATGCCGCGGCTCCTGCAGATCTCCGGCCGGCCGACGCAGATCGATGGCCGCATCATCAACCCGATGGAAAACTACGGCCTCAAGGTGATGTCCATGGGCTTCCTCGTCGACGAGGAAACGGCGATGATCTGGCGCGGCCCGATGGTGCAGTCGGCGCTGATGCAGATGCTGCGCGAAGTCGCCTGGGGCGATCTCGACGTTCTGGTGGTCGATATGCCGCCCGGCACGGGTGACGCGCAGCTGACCATGGCGCAGCAAGTGCCCCTGGCAGGCGCCGTCATCGTTTCGACACCACAGGATCTCGCCCTGATCGATGCTCGCAAAGGGTTGAATATGTTCAGGAAAGTTGAGGTTCCGGTTCTCGGTATCGTCGAGAACATGAGCTACTTCATCGCACCCGACACCGGCACACGATACGACATATTCGGCCACGGCGGCGCCCGCAAGGAAGCGGAACGAATCGGAGTCCCGTTCCTTGGCGAAGTGCCGCTGACGATCAGCATCCGCGAGACATCCGACGCCGGCACGCCTATGGTCGCTTCCGAGCCGAACGGCGTTGTCGCCGGCATTTATCGCGATATCGCAGCCAAGGTGTGGGAACAACTCGGCATACAGCCGCAGCGTCCGGCACCGGCGATCGTTTTCGAGTGACGACACCCTGCGCCGCCAGACTCCCAATTGAGGAGGAAATGTGATCAAACGGCGCAGTTCACGTAAGATGTCTTGATTCTTGTCTAGGTTTACGTCATATGGCGCGCCGTCGCCATGATGGCGATTTTGCGAATGCTCGATGATATCCGGCGTTGCCGGATGCTGCGCCACCTGCGTGTTCGGAGTTCTCTTGTCGGTCGAAGGATTGGTGACTGCGATGCCGTTGCGCGTAAAGCATATCCAGGCCGGGCCGGGATATGACAGGAAGTGTATGACCTTTCTTCAGTTGCTTTCGTTAGGATCGAAGACCGATAACCCGCGCGCCGTCCTGGCCGGCGTGCAGCGGAAGGGCTTTTGATGAAAAAGGCGATGGTCGTGCGTTGGCCTGATTGCCGGAGAAGCGCCCGGTGATCACGGCATACTGTTCCAATTGCAAGTCGATCGAGCTCGGTGACCTATCGCAGGGCCCCGCCTTGCCGAACGACGTCGTGTGGATCGACATGATCGAGCCGACGCATGAGGAAGAGCTGTATATCGAGAAGGCGCTTGCCATCGAAGTGCCGACCCGCGACGATCTCAAGGACATTGAACCGTCAGCCCGCTTGTATGTCGAAGACGATGCCGTCTTCATGACGGCATCGCTCATCTGGAAAGCTGAGACCGGGGCACCGACGCTGACCGACGTCGCCTTCATACTGGCAGGCAAGCGACTGGTGACCATCCGGTACGCAAATCCGAAGTCCTTTGCCTTGTTCATAGCCGCGCTTCACCGCGTGCCGGAGCAATGGCGCAGCGGCGCGGCGCTGCTTGCCAAGCTTTTCGAAACGATCATCGACCGCACGGCCGAAATCCTGGAAATATCGGTAGCGCGGATCGATATCCTATCGATGCATGTGTTCGGGGAGCGCGCCAAGCAGGTCCGCAAGCCCTCGAACTATCTTGAGGAAAAGCTGCGCGATATTGCCGGCCACCATCGTCTTGTCAGCAAGGTTCGTGACAGCCTGGCTTCGCTATCCCGCCTCATGACGTTCTTCTACAACATTCCCGCCGTTCAGCAGGACCGCGACACGAAGGAACTCTGCCGCACGGTTTCGCGCGACATCCAGTCGCTTTCCGAGCATTCGTCGTTTGTCGCCGGTAATGTCACCTTCCTTCTTGATGCGTCTCTCGGTTTGATCAACATCGAACAGAACTCGATCATTAAGATTTTCTCGATTGCGTCAGTGGTCTTCTTGCCACCGACGCTTGTCGCCTCCATCTATGGTATGAATTTCGAACTCATGCCGGAACTGCACTGGGTCCAGGGCTATCCCTATTCGCTCGGACTCATGGTGATTTCCGCCATCATCCCCTTTTTCTTTTTCCGATGGAAAGGCTGGCTCTGAAGAGCCTGTTTTCATTTCATGTCCGAAGGCAGCCATTCTCACGATCAAAAAATGAGGCCGCGCAAGCTCTTTTATCTTGCGCTTGGCTCGGTCGGCGTCGTCTACGGCGATATCGGCACCAGCCCCCTTTACGCCTTTCGCGAGGCCCTGAAACCTGTGGCGATCGACGGGCTGACTCGGTTTGAGGTGATCAGCCTGATCTCGCTGATGATCTGGGCATTGACCATCATCGTCACCATCAAATACGTACTCTTCCTGCTGCGCGCAGACAACGAAGGCGAAGGCGGAACTCTGTCCCTGCTTGCGCTGCTGATGAAGACGGCCAATGGGCACACGGCATTTCTGATGCTGCTCGGCCTGGTGGGTGCCGCGCTTTTCCTCGGCGATGCGATGATCACTCCGGCTCTCTCGGTTTTGTCGGCCGTCGAAGGTCTGAAGCTCGTGGCCCCCAACATGAGCGGCTATATCGTGCCGATCTCCGTGTGTATTCTGGCCCTTCTCTTTGCCGTGCAGTCGCGCGGAACCGGTACCATGGCGCGGTATTTCGGACCGATCACCGCGCTGTGGTTCATTGTCATGGCCGCAGCCGGTATTTCGCATATCTCCGACGACTATGGGATCCTTGCCGCGTTCAACCCCTATTATGCGGTCAGCTTCCTGCTGCACGAAGGCTTTTACGGCGTGGTCGTGCTGGGCGCAGTCTTCCTGACCGTGACCGGGGCCGAAGCGCTCTACGCCGATCTTGGACATTTCGGCCGTCGTCCCATCCAGTGGGCCTGGTTCGCCCTCGTTTTCCCGGCGCTGACGCTCAATTATCTCGGCCAGGGCGCGCTCGTGCTCGGCAATCCCGAGGCGATGTCGGATCCGTTTTATCTGATGTTCCCGAAATGGGCGCTGTTGCCGGTCGTCATTCTTGCGACCGCTGCGACCATTATCGCCAGCCAGGCCGTCATAACGGGCGCCTTCTCGCTCGTGCGCCAGGGCATCAACCTCGGCTTCCTGCCGCGGATGGAAATTCTCTTCACGTCTGAAACGAACACGGGGCAGATCTTCCTGCCGTCGGTCAACACCGTTCTTTTCTTCGGCGTCATCTTCCTCGTCATCAGCTTCGGCACATCCGACGCCCTGGCCACGGCCTACGGCATCTCCGTTACAGGTGCGATGGTCGTCACCTCGATCATGGCCTTCGAGTTCGTCCGCGTGCGCTGGAACTGGTCGATCCCGGTTGCGACGATCGCTCTTGCCCCTCTGCTCGCGCTTGAAATGATCTTCCTCGGTGCGAACCTCTTGAAGATCCACGACGGCGGTTACATTCCGGTTCTGATCGCGACTGCGTTCACTATCATCATGTGGACGTGGCGCCGCGGTTCGGCGCTGCTCATGGAGAAGACGCGTCATACGGATATCCCGCTGGCATCGTTCGTGAGCTCGATCGAGCGCAAGAGCGATCACTCGCCCGCGCACGTCCCGGGCACCGCGATCTTCCTGACCAGCGATCCGGAGTCCGCGCCGGCTGCGTTGCTGCACAATCTGAAGCACAACCATGTCCTTCACGACAAGAATGTGATCCTGACGATCCGAACGGTCAACAAGCCGCGCGTTCCCAGCGCAGACCGCTACAAGGTGGAGCAGATTTCCGAGCGCTTCTCGCGCGTCGAGCTGTTGTTCGGCTTCATGGAATCGCAGAACGTGTCGCAGGCGCTTGCGACCCTGCGCAAGACCGGGCTGAAGTTCGACATCATGTCGACTTCCTTCTATCTCGGCCGCCGCAAACTGGTGCCGGATGCGAAGTCGGGGATGCCCTATTGGCAGGATCGTCTTTATATCGCGCTTGCCAACGCGGCGGCCAATCCGTCCGACTATTTCCGACTGCCGGCAAACCGTGTGGTCGAGCTCGGCTCGCACGTCATCATCTGAGGCGCACGGTCTTTCAAAGACCGGCGTTCAAAGAGATCATCCTTCAAAGAGTCCCGCCATCATGTTGGCGGGGCTCTTTGCGTTTTCACGGCCGCCTGGCACCCGGCGGATCAAATAGGACCACTGCATTAACCAAGCATCAAGGTTAATGAGACATTTTCAATGGCATGTTCATGCGTCTCATGCCGGAGTCTGGTGTTGCGTCCAAATAGCCGTTCCCGTGGCAAGCTGCGTCTCTTGCTTCAAAACTGGAGCTCACCCGCTCTCTTCGGCGTCTGCGGATGGCTGATGTTCCCCGCGACGGCATCGCACGCCGACCTGGCGGCATTGCTAGCCGGCCTCGATCAGGGGCGAGAAAACTGGCGCATGGTGCTGACCAACTCCCCGGCCGGATCGATCCACCAGGCCGAACTCGCCTTTTCCGATCCGATCGTGACCAGCACGATTGCCTCCGGTGCGGGCATGATTCTGCCCGATGGCCGCAAGGTCGCCTTCATGGCAAAGGACAAGGGGCATGAAGCGACGCCCGATGAAGACCGCGTCAATCGCCGCTCCAAGAAGGGCAGGGTGGTCGCCGTCGAGCAGGTGCAGCCGCCCAGAGACTTTTCCGCAGGTTCGATCCTCCAGCGCACCCGGCTTCTCTTCCAGCCGACCTTCGATCTCAAGGACAAGTCAGCCTTCGTGAAGCCGAAGATCAGGGGCAAGGAAATCCAGATCGCAACGAACTTCTATAAGAAAGAGCCGCCGAAGCAGGACCGTGGTGTCTCGCCGATGCTGGCGGGCCTCGTGACCAGCGAAAAGGCCGACGTTCTGGCCGTCGCCTACGCCCCCCCGGCGCCCGATTATTCACGCCAGTCCCCGTTTGATTCCATTCTGACCGACAAGGCCGACGATGGCCGGTTCGTCCCGCAGATCGGTCCGCATGATCACGCCTGGGCGGCGAGCGTGCTGGCGCCATCCGTGTTTTCGGCGACCGAACAGCAGTGTCTCGCATCCGGCATCTATTTCGAGGCCCGTGGCGAAACCGTGAAGGGGCAGGCCGCCGTCGCACAGGTCATTCTCAATCGCGTGCGCAATCCGGCCTATCCGAAGACGATCTGCGGCGTCGTCTATCAGAACGAGGACTGGCGCAATCGCTGCCAGTTTTCCTTCGCATGCGACAACATCAAGGATCGGGTGAATTCGCAGTATCATTGGCGGATTGCTCGCGAAGTTGCGATGGCCGTAACAGCAGGCAAGATCTGGCTGCCCCAAGTCGGCTCGGCGACTCACTATCATGCCGTCTATGTCCGTCCGACATGGGCAAGGACGATGGAAAAGGTCGGTCGCATCGGTCTGCACGTCTTTTACCGCACCTATGGCGGGGGCTGGAGCTGACAAATCGTCGATCCGGCTCCGATTTCAGGCCGGATAAACGCTCCCCAAAGCGGATTCTTTCCTTCGAATTTGCGCAATGGCTCAAAACGTGACCTAAGCATATGTTTTTGCTAACCTATTTTATGGCTGGACAGAAGTCGCCAACGCCTTGACTATGCTTTTTGCTAAAACTATGTTGCGCGCGACTTCAAAACGGGCCGGAAGGTTCTCAAACCTTGGGGTCGTTGTCCTGAAGACCGGGGTAGCGGGATTGCGGACAGCGACAAGCGGAGGAGAGCAACATGGCGGATGACCGTGAGGAAAGTCTTGAGAAGCGCCGCGCGCAATTGGGAGCGAAACTCGCAACCAAGCGCCTAGAGGCGGGGAAGGACGAGGCTGACGAAGCCCGCGCCGAGGTGAGCCGCAAAGGCTATGCCCAGGCGATGAAGCTTTCGAGCGAGTTCATTTCCGCAATCGTCGTCGGCGCTGTTCTTGGCTATGTCTTCGACCGTTTTGTCGGCACGGCGCCTTGGGGGTTGATGATTCTTCTTCTTCTTGGATTCGGGGCCGGCGTGTTGAACGTTATGCGGGCGGCTGGAAAGGTGGCGACACCGACACCGGCCGATCGCGACGACGAAAAGAAATAGGGCCGAGCGCTCCGGCGCTTGGTCCAGTGCAGAAATCCCGTGTCAAGCGGGCCAAAGATAGAGAGAACAAGCGGTGTCTAACGATCCGACCCATCAGTTCCTGATCCAGAAGATTGTGCCGATCGAAGTCGGCGGAATTGATTTCTCGTTTACGAATGCATCGCTTTTCATGGTCGCATCTGCAGCCGTCGCTGCCGGCTTCCTGTATTTCTCCACGTCGAACCGCGCGATCGTGCCGGGCCGCTCGCAGTCCGTTGCCGAGATGTCGTATGAGTTCATCGCCGGTATGCTGAAGGAAGGTGCAGGCACCAAGGGGATGAAGTTCTTCCCTCTGGTCTTCTCGCTTTTCATGTTCGTCCTGACGGCGAACCTTCTCGGCATGTTCCCTTACTTCTTCACGATCACCAGCCAGATCATCGTCACATTCGCGCTGGCGCTGCTCGTCATCGGCACAGTGCTCGTCTACGGCTTCTACAAGCATGGCTTCGGCTTTCTGAACGTCTTCATCCCGCAAGGGGTGCCCGGATTGCTCCTACCGCTGGTGGTTTCCATCGAGATCATTTCGTTCCTGTCCCGGCCCATTTCGCTCTCCGTTCGTCTTTTCGCGAACATGCTCGCCGGCCATATCACGCTGAAAGTGTTCGCGGGCTTCGTTGCCTCGCTTGGAGCGCTGGGTGCGGTGGGTATCGGCGGTGCCGTTCTTCCTCTCATCATGACGGTCGCCCTGACCGGTCTCGAGTTCCTCGTCGCCTTCCTCCAGGCTTACGTCTTTGCGGTGCTGACTTGCATGTACCTCAACGACGCGATCCATCCGGGTGGCCACTAAGGGATACCGACATTGACGCCGAAGTGCGTCAGTCAATTCGCCGCAACACAACCATTTCAAAGGAGTTCAACATGGAAGCGGAAGCAGCAAAGTTCATCGGTGCAGGCCTGGCTTGCTTTGGTATGGCCGGCACGGCTCTCGGCCTCGGCAACATCTTCGGCAGCTACCTGTCCGGCGCTCTGCGCAACCCGTCTGCCGCTGACAGCCAGTTCGGCCGTCTGGTTTTCGGCTTCGCCGTTACGGAAGCTCTGGGCATCTTCTCGCTGCTCGTCGCTCTCCTTCTGCTCTTCGCCGTCTAAGTCAGGCGCACTGAAGGATCACGGCCTGCGACCCGCAAGCCGTGATCCTTTGCATTTGCAGTACACCTGGAGGTGAGCATGTTTTTTGTGACCCCGGCTTACGCTGAAGAAGCCCCGGCGGGAACCGCAGAAACTGGTGCAGCTACCGGTACAGACGCGCATGCCGCCCCGGCCGCAGGCGAGGTCCACACCGAAACCGGCGTGCCAGCCGAACACCATGGCGGTGTCTTTCCGCCTTTCGATTCGACGACTTTCGCGTCTCAGCTGCTGTGGCTGGCGATTACGTTTGGCGTCTTCTTCGTGCTCATGCAAAAGGTCATCGCGCCGCGCATCAGCGGCATCCTCGATCAGCGTCACGACCGCATTGCTCAGGACCTTGACGAGGCCGGCCGCCTGAAGGCAGAAGCCGATGCGGATGTTGCCGCATACGAAGCCGAGCTCGCTACGGCTCGGGCCAAGTCGAACGCGATCGGTTCTGCCGCACGTGACGCTGCCAAGGCGAAGGCAGAAGCCGACCGCCGAGCAGTCGAGGCAGGCCTTTCTGAAAAGCTCAAGGCTGCAGAAGGCCGCATCGCCGATATCAAGGCGAAGGTATTTGCTGACGTCGGGACGATCGCCGAAGAAACCGCAACCGCCGTTGTCGAGCAGCTGATCGGTGGCAATGCCGCCAAGGCTGACGTCGCCGCTGCCGTTGTAGCGGCAAAGAAGGGGGCTTGATCGATGGAATTTGCATTGGACGCAACATTCTTCGCATTTGTCGGTCTCATCCTGTTCCTGGCGCTGGTCGTATACCTGAAGGTTCCAGGCATGATGGCAAAGTCGCTTGACGACCGCGCTGACCAGATCCGCAACGAGCTGGCGGAAGCCAAGCGTCTGCGCGAGGAAGCCCAGCACCTGCTGGCCGAATATCAGCGCAAGCGCAAGGAAGCCGAAGCGGAAGCCGCGCATATCCTGGCAGCCGCCGAACGCGAGGCCGAGATGCTGACCGCTGAGGCCAAGAAGAAGACGGAGGAATTCGTCGCAAACCGCACAGCGGTTTCCGAGCAGAAGATCAAGCAGGCCGAAGCCGATGCGATGAAGGCGGTTCGTTCCGCTGCCGTCGACCTGGCGATAGCCGCTGCCGAAACCATTTTGGCAAAGAAGGCGGATGCCAAGGTTCAGTCCGAACTTTTCGGCAACGCCGTCGGTGAAGTCAAGAGCCGTCTCAACTGAGTTGAGCAGCACGCTTTCCAAAGGCCCCCTCGTGGGTAATGCGGTTCAGTTAAGCAGGCTTGGGTAAGTTTTATCGATCAGGATGGGGATTCGCTTCCCATCCTGATCGTGTTTTTGATGTCGCGCACCATTGGTCATTCTGCCGATTTATCGGCTCTTTCGCGGGCGATTGATCCAGACTGGATCGCCCGGGCTCTTGCGGTTACAGGCAAGGCCAGCATCCGCAAGCGCAAGCTGCCGGCCGAGCAAGTGGTCTGGCTGGTGATCGCGCTTGCACTCTACCGTCATCAGTCGATCCCGGAGGTGGTGGCCCATCTTGATCTGGTGTTGCCGGATGAGGTGAACCCGGACATTGCCAAGAGCGCTTTGACGCAAGCCCGACAGCGCCTGGGCCAAGCGCCCTTGGCGCAGCTCTTTGCCATGAGTTCGGCCTGTTGGGATGAGCGTCATCAATCCGGCCGGTCCTGGCGAGGGCTTGCCCGCTATGCGGTGGACGGCAGCACGCTGCGCACGTCTGACAGTGAGGAGAACCGCGCGCA
>NZ_JBFTOF010000014.1:0-153686 GCF_056397845.1 Rhizobium sp. 05L419 | reverse complement strand
GCCACTCATGTATCAGTCTCCCCTCAACCGATCTTGATTTTAGTGTCGGACAAAAACGAAAAGGTCGGGATCGCCAGGTTCTGCGGCGCCGGACCCTTACGGATGCGGCCGGCCGTATCATAAACAGAACCATGGCAGGGACAGAACCAACCGTTATATTCGCCGGCCTGGCCGAGCGGTACGCAGCCGAGATGCGTGCAGGTGCCGATCATGACGATCCAGTTTTCCTTGTCCTTACCGCCCGAGCGGTCGATGCCGGTTGCCTG
Organism: Rhizobium sp. 05L419; assembly: GCF_056397845.1. NCBI lineage: Bacteria > Pseudomonadati > Pseudomonadota > Alphaproteobacteria > Hyphomicrobiales > Rhizobiaceae > Rhizobium > Rhizobium sp. 05L419. The sequence goes on along the minus strand of NZ_JBFTOF010000014.1, from coordinate 153,420 downwards.
GGCATCGGGCGCGAGATTGGCGTTGCGCGCGACCGGATCCTTGAGATCGGTCAGCGGAGTGTCGGCGGCGGCCTGCACTTCTTCGGGCGTACGGTTGCGGATGAAGATCGGCTTGCCGCGCCACTTGACGGTCAGCGACATGCCGGGCTCGAGGCTCGCCACATCCACTTCGATTGAAGCCAGTGCCAGTGTCGAGGCATCGGGGCGCATCTGATCGATAAACGGCCATGCGACCGCAACGGCGCCCACCGCGCCCGCCATACCTGTGGTGAGATAAAGGAAATCACGGCGAGTGGGCTCGCTCGAGACCTCGCCTGTCGTTTCGTGTTCGCTCACGGCTTACAATCCTCTGCGCAATTTTCGCGGAACTCCGCCCATCCCCTCAAGGCGAAGAATCTGTCGTGACACAGTTCGAACATAGATTCCCCACCAATCCGGCGCGTTCTAAGCTTGATCGCAAATTATGTCCAGCCTTGGCAAGGCCATGTGGGCACAATGTCGCGGGAATTTTAAGTTGATTTTTTAAGACAATCACATGCTTGCAACATTGTTGCGTTGCACCAAATCCGGGCTCATGCTACGTCGCCGGAATATTATTATTCCACTCTCGGCACCCGGCGATGAAAGACACTTTATTCTGTGTGGGGAGTGTCCTCGTTTCGCTGCTGCTCGCGGCGATATCGCTGCGCTACGTGACGCACACATGGCTCCTTGCCTTCGTCTACAGCTTTCAGGTCCATTTCGCGCTTGTGGCGCTGCTGGGAGCGCTCCTGCTGTTGCTGCTCAAACGCCATTGGTTTGCCTATGTCCTGATCGGCAGTGCCGTATTCTTGTTCGGGCACGGCATTTTCATGCTGAAAGCCTTTGAAGCCGCTCCGGCAACTGCCGCCACGCACCCAACCTTCCGGCTGGTATCCTTCAATATCGAGAACTTCAACTTTGAGAACGGATCGCATATTGCCGACGCCGTGATCGCCTCCGGTGCCGACGTCGTCAATATCCTCGAGGCCGAGCCGCTGGTCCCGGAAATGCCCCGCCTGACGCAGGCATATCCTTACCAAATCGGCTGCGGCGTCGGCACGGACGGCTGCGATACCTTGGTGCTCTCAAAGCGGCCATTCGCCGAGACGTCGGTCAGCAGCATCGGCGACCTCTGGCCGAACCGCCTCGTGAAGTCTGCCATCGATGTCGACGGCACCAGGATTACCTTCGTCTCGGTCCATCTTGCCAAACCCTACTTCGACGATTTTCAGGTGAACGAGCTCGTTGATTTGCGTGGCGCAGTCGCCGCCATCAAGGGGCCGCTCGTCCTGGCGGGAGATTTCAACTCGGCAATCATCGATCCGCACATTCAGCGTTTCGTGGGCGCTGCCGGCCTCAACACCGTCTTTCCCGAACCGGCCACCTGGCCGATCAAGGCCGGTCGCTTCGGCATTGCCATCGATCACGTGCTTGCCCGCGCGCCCCTTCGGCTGACCTCGGTAGAGCGGATGGAAGACAGCATTGGCTCAAACCACTTTGGCCTCGTGGCCGAGATTGCCCTTGATCGCTGACCGGGGGACGGCCTCATCGAAGTCGACGGCAAGAAAGCCGCCTGACTGCCGCGCCCACAGCTCCGCATAGAGACCACCCTTTTGAAGCAGCGCCTCGTGCGTGCCGTCCTCGATGATCTTGCCTGCGTCCACGACGATCAGGCGGTCGAGAGACGCGATCGTCGAAAGCCGATGTGCGATCGCAAGGACAGTCTTTCCGTCCATGATCCGGTTGAGGTTTGACTGGATGACCTCTTCGACCTCCGAATCCAGCGCCGAAGTCGCTTCGTCGAGCACGAGGATCGGCGCATCCTTGAGCATGACCCGGGCAATGGCGATACGCTGGCGCTGACCGCCGGAGAGCTTGACGCCACGTTCGCCGACATGTGCGTCGAAACCCTTGCGTCCCTGCTGGTCCTGGAGCCGTTCGATGAAGTCGAGTGCCTCGGCACGACGAGCGGCCTCGACGAGCCTTCCCTCACCGGCGTCGGGACGCCCGAACAGAATGTTGTCGCGCACCGAGCGGTGAAGCAGGGACGTATCCTGGCTCACGACGCCGATTTGCATGCGTAGCGTTTCCTGCTTGACGGCGGCAAGATCCTGGCCGTCGACGAGAATACGCCCGCCCTCGAGATCGTAAAGGCGCAGCAAAAGATTCACGAGCGTCGATTTCCCCGCCCCTGAACGACCGACGATGCCGACCTTCTCGCCGGGTTCGATGGTCAGCGAGAAATCGTCGATCACGCCGTTGCCCCGGCCGTAGTGGAACGAGACATTTTCGAAGCGAATGCCCGGTCGGACAATCGTGAGATCCGGCGCATTCGGCCGGTCGACCAGCCCCAGCGGCTGAGAAATGAGTTCGGCCGCGTTCTGGATCGTGCCGAGGTTGCGCATGATGCCGTTGAACTGCGTCATCAGCCGTCCGAGAAGGAAGTTCAGGCGCAGCACCAGTGCCAGCGAGAAAGCCACGGCGCCGGAGCTGACGAGACCTTGCAGCCACAGGTGCATGCTGAGCCCTGCCATCATCACGATCATCAGGCCGGAGAGAAGCGCCATGGACGCGCGAACACCGGTGATGAAGCGCGTGAAGCGCAGGACGGTTTCCTGGTAGAAATCGAAGCCTTGCCGCATGTATCGGTCGGTTTCTTCGTCTCTCGCGAACAGTTTCAGCGTCTGGATGTTGCTGTAGGCATCAACCATGCGGCCGTTCAGCATCGAGGCGGCTTCCGCCGTCTCGCGGGAATGATACCGGATGCGCGGGACGAAATAGCGCGCAAGAAACCCGAAGGCGAAGAGCCAGCACAGAACGACGATCGCAAGCGAAAGATCAAGCCGCGCGACCAGCACCAACGTGGTCGCCGCATAGATCCCGACGAACCACACGCTTTCCATCAGCGACGTCACCAGATCGCCTGTCGCCTGCCCTGCTGACCACACCTTGGTCACGATGCGTCCGGAAAAATCGCTCTGGAAGAAGGACAGTGATTGCCGGGAGACATGAAGATAGGATTGCCAGCGCGCCAGATTGTAGAAGCCCGGCGTGATGACCTGCTGATCGACGAGCGCAATCAGCAGCGCGACGACGAACCGGACGATGCCGATCAGGATGAGCATGACGGCGAGTTCGGCCCCGTGGCCCGCCATGAGACCGTTCCACCCATCGGCTGGGGAGATCGTCGCGAGAATGTCCACCACACGCCCGACGAACCAGAAGAGCGCAGCTTCGATCGCCGCCGACATGCCACCAAGCACCAGCATGGCGATAAACGGCGCCTTTGCCTGGCCAATATAGAAGGAAATGAATCCGAGCGTCGAACGCGGCGGCTGAATATTGCCGCGCGGTCGGAAGGGATCGATCCAGTTTTCGAAGGCACTAAAGATTCGATTCAGGAGCATATTTGCGATATAGGCATGTATGCCGGAACGGGAAAGGAATGCGCCCGTCGGAAAAGCCTCATATTTGCGTAACAATCGGTAACATCAGCGGCATCGCCGTTGAATGAAGCACAACTCGCCACAATCTCGGAGTATCATAGCTTTTTACGGGAGACGGCCGCAATGCAAACAAGGACGCTCGTGGCGAGTATTCCGCTCTCGCTGGCGGATAGGCTTGACGCGATGATCGAACAGCTTGAAGTGCCCTACGACGACGTCATAGCCGACGCCATTGCCGCGTGGATCGATCGCGAAGAAGATCGGCGCCTCGTGGCGTTGCGCGCCCTTGCGTTCGCCAACAGCATGGCGGTCGAAGGCCACCGCGTCATCGACTGGGCAGATAGTCTTTCCGCCGATCGGCACTGACTGAGCCGGAGCATCAAGAAAACGCCCTCCCGATATCCCAGGGAGGGCGTTTTGCGTTTTGGATGTCTTGCGCTATTCGGCCGCTTCTTCTGCATCTTCCGAATGATCGGCCAGGAAGCCGCCCGATTGCCGGTTCCACAGGTCGGCGTAGATGCCGCCCTGCCGGACGAGATCGGCGTGCGAACCCGCCTCGATGATCCGGCCCTTGTCGAGCACGATCAGGCGGTCCATCTCCGTCAGCGTCGACAGACGGTGGGCGATCGCGATCACCGTCTTGCCTTCCATCAGCGCGAACAGGTTCTCCTGGATCGCCGCCTCGACTTCGGAATCGAGCGCCGAGGTCGCTTCGTCCAGCACCAGGATCGGCGCATCCTTCAAGAAGACACGGGCAATCGCGACACGCTGACGCTGGCCCCCGGACAGTTTGACGCCACGTTCGCCGACCTGTGCGTCCAGAGCCTTGCGCCCCTGCATGTCGACCAGGCCTTCGATGAAGTCCCAGGCATTCGCCCGTTTCGCGGCTTCGATCACCTCGGCATCGGTCGCATCCGGGCGGCCATAGGCGATGTTGTCGCGGATCGAGCGATGCAGCAGCGAAGTATCCTGCGTCACCACGCCGATCAGCTCGCGCAGGCTTTCCTGCGACACGTGCGAAATGTCCTGGCCGTCGATGGTGATGCGACCGTTCTCCAGATCGTAAAAGCGCAGGAGCAGGTTCATCAGCGTCGTCTTGCCCGCACCGGAGCGACCGACGAGACCGACCTTTTCGCCCGCCTTGATGTCGAGCGAAAGGTTGTCGATGATGCCCTTGGCCTTGCCGTAGTGGAAGCCGATGCGATCGTAGTGGATTGCACCCTTCTTGGCGGCAAGCTGTGGCGCACCGGGCCGGTCGACGATGTCATGGCCCTTCGTCATCATCTCCATGCCGTCGTAGACCGTACCAATGTTCTCGAAGAGCGCCGAGACTTCCCACATGATCCACTGCGACATGCCGTTGACGCGCATCGCCAGGCCGATCGCAATCGCGATGGCGCCGACCGAGATGCCGCCGTTCAGCCAGAACCAGATAGACAGGCCGGAGATCACAAACAGCGCAACGCAGTTGTTGATATAGACGGCCGCGTGGAACATCGTGACCTTGCGCATCTGCTGATGCACGGTCTGCAGAAACTCGTTCATGCCTTCCTTGGCATAGGTCTCTTCCCTGCCCGCATGCGAAAACAGCTTCACCGTCGCGATGTTGGTATAGCTGTCAACGACGCGGCCCGTCATCATCGAACGCGCATCCGCCTGCGCGGCCGCGATCTTGCGAAGCCGCGGCACGAAGTAGGAGACGATACCGACATAGATGCCGAGCCATGCGAGGATCGGGATCATCAGCCGCCAGTCCGCCGCCGCGATGACGATGATCATCGTCAGGAAGTACGTGACGACGTAGACGAAGACGTCGAGGATCTTCATGACGGTCTCGCGTACCGCAAGCGACGTCTGCATCACCTTCGTCGCAACGCGCCCGGCGAACTCGTTGGCAAAGAACGTCATGCTGTGACGCATCAGGAAGCGATGCATCTGCCAGCGCGCGATCATCGGATAGTTTCCGAGCAGCACCTGATGCATGATGATCGAGTCCAGCACAGCCGCCAACGGGAGACCGATCAGGATCAGGGCACCCATCCAGAAAAGCTTGTGGCCCTCGTTTTCAAGGAACGTCGCCGGGTCCGCATGGGTCAGCCAGTCGACGACATTGCCGAGGAACTGGAAGAGCGCCACTTCGCCAATCGCGATCAGCATGGTCAGCAGGGCCATCATGCCGAGCCAGGGTGCTGCCGGCTTCGTGTAGTGCCAGCAGAAGGCATAGAGCCCCTTCGGAGGAACCGTCGGTTCCTCGCTCGGAAAGGGATTAAGTCGCTGTTCAAACCAGCCAAACATGAAAATGCTCCGAAACTTCAGCGTTCCGGCTCCTGCCCCGCGCAATAGACGCGCTGAAGCTCATATGGGAACCGGACGTTCAAGGGACGAGGCCACAACAGCCGCGCAAGGAATCAGAAATGGGAAATCAAGAAAGAAAAGGCACTAGGAGTGCCGGGTCGCCAGTCGCGGATCCGCGGACGGGAGGCACATGCGTCGAAATATTTCCATCTTGGCGCTCCCTGTTGGCGATTGAAGATGCACACCGATAACGCGAAACAGCGCGAAATTCTAGCCCTGAAATGCCGAAAAATCGGCGTTTTTGGTTCAAAAACGAGCATGTTGCGCCAAAATCACAGTTGCAATACGAGTTTCCAGCTAGAGTAGACCAGGTAGGATCGATCATGGCAGACCTCAGAGTAGCACTCTTTCAACCGGACATCCCCGGCAACACCGGAACGATCCTGCGTCTTGCCGCCTGCCTGGGTTGCGCCGTCGACATCATCGAGCCGGCCGGATTCGACATTTCGGACCGCAGCCTCAAGCGCGCAGGCATGGACTACATCGCCGCTGCAGCCCTGACCCGTCATGTCAATTGGGAGTATTTCGAAGCGTGGCGGCAGACCACCGGGCGCAGGCTTGTTCTCGCCTCAACGAAGTCGTCCGGGCGTTATACCGACTTCGCATTCCGCCTCGACGACATCCTGCTGTTCGGGCGCGAAAGCGCCGGCGTGCCCGACCATGTTCACGACAAGGCCGATGCAAGGATTCTCGTACCGATGGTCGAGGGGCAGCGGTCGATAAACCTCGCTGTCTCCGCGGCGATGATAACGGGAGAGGCCATGCGGCAGACGGTATGGGCCTGATATCCGCCGCTTCCATGTAAATGCCGGTTCAACCCCAGAATATGTCGCGAACGGCGTTGTGAAATCGCCAGACCGGCGTATAGTTATTAGCCGAGCAATCAAAAAATCCGGTTGATCACCACGATTTCAATGATTTGACGTCAAGAAAGATTCGAAATTACGCGTCGGCAGACGCCAATAGATAGAAAAAGACAAGGCCGCATGGAATCAACAATCGTCATGATCAACCTCTTCGGTGCCGTAGCCCTGCTGCTGTTCGGTTTGGCTCAGGTCAAGGATGGCGTGTCGCGAGCCTTCGGCGCGAGGCTTAGAACCGGCCTAGCATCGGGCACGCGCAGCGGCCTTCGCTCTTTTCTGTCAGGTTTCGTCGCCACTGTTGCGCTGCAGAGTTCGACCGCTACCGCGCTGATGGTCTCGTCTTTTGTCGAGCGCGAGCTGGTAAAGCCTCGCATGGCGCAGATCGTGCTCCTTGGGGCCAACGTCGGCACAGCAGTCACCGCCTGGATCGTCGCGACCGGAATTGAATGGCTGTCGCCGCTCGTCATCCTGACCGGGATCGTACTCTATCGCAGCGGTTCGACCGGCCGCCAGGGCGGTGGCACGGCGATGATCGGCATCGGATTGATGCTGCTGTCCCTGCATCTTCTCAGCAGCGCGACCGAGCCGATGCGCCAGTCGCCGGCCCTTGCCGCCTTCATCGGCCTGCTCGATGGCGCTTGGCCGGTGGCGCTTGCCTTTGCAGCCGGCATTGCCTTCATTTCATCGTCCAGCCTCGCTGCCGTCGTGCTGATCCTGTCGCTTGCCTCCACCGGGATCCTGTCGGCGGGACTGGTCATCGTGCTTGTCCTCGGTGCCAATCTCGGCGGCGCCATTCCGCCTGTCGTCGCCTCGCTGTCCGGGCCCGCATCGGCAAAACGCGTCACGCTTGGCAACCTGATCGTCCGGGCCATAGGCTGCCTGATCGCACTGCCGCTTGCAGGCTATGGCGCCGAGCTTCTGGAAATGCTTCCGCTTTCCCCGGCCAAGCTGCCGGTCGACGCCCATCTCGGCTTCAATCTCATCCTTGCCGCCCTTGCCTGGCCGTTTTCCCGAGCACTGTCGCAGCTGATGCTGAAGCTCGTGCCCGAGGAGGCAAAGGCGGACGATGGACCGAAATACCTCGACGCGCAGGAGCTTTCGACGCCCGTAGTGGCACTGGCCAGCGCCACCCGCGAAGTGCTTGGCGTCGGCGATCTGATCGAGCGGATGCTGCTGCGCACGTCCGATGCCTTCGAGAGAAACGAGCTTGCAAAGCTCAAGGAAATCCCCTCGCTGGAAAAGCGCGTCGACAACCTGCAGCAGGAGGTGAAGATCTATCTCTCCAAGCTCGGACGCAGCGGCCTCAGCGAAGAGGACGGCCGGCGCTCGATCGTCGTCATCGACTATGCGATCAACCTTGAGCACATCGGCGATATCATCGAGAAGGGCCTGCTGCCACAGGTTACCAAGAAGGTGTCGCTCGGCCTCAAGTTCTCCGAAGACGGCTACGCGGAACTGACGAAGCTCTTTCACCTGACGATCGACAACCTTCGCATCGCCCAGACGATCCTCGTCACCCGCGACTTCAACCTCGCCAGGCAGCTCATGGAGGTGAAGGTCGAGGTCCGGCGGATGGAGAAGCAGTCGTCTGAACGACATCTCGAGCGCCTGCGCGACGGCCGCGCCGACAGCCTGCAGACAAGCTCCCTGCATCTTGACATGCTGCGCGACCTGAAGCGCATCAACGCTCACATCGTCTCCGTGGCACATCCTATCCTGGATGAAAGCGGGCTCTTGATAGAAAGCCGGTTGCGCAAACCCGCCGAATAAGGATCAGTCGGCGGAAGGCAGCCGCCGCATCGTAAACTCGATCTGGTCGCCGTCGAGCTGGCGCCAGCTCTCCACCTCGGTCCAATACGCAGCCTTCGGGTACTCGTCGAACCACTCTCGTGCCTTGGCGCGGGCGTCGAGCAGAGCGAGGCAATAGGTCTGCCGAACGAACCGATCGTTCTTGCGCGGCGTGCCCTCGGCCCGATGCGTGGCAATCCTTCGCTTCAAGCCGTCAAAGGACGGAGGTCCTGGGATCTTTGTCATAAAACCTACCTCTAACGGAAAAGGTAGTATCGAAAGTCGCATTTTGCGAGTCGAATCTGAGGTAGCCTCAGGCACGCCCCGGCGCTGGCGAGAGCCCAGTCCACCTGCTATCAGGGGTCGATATTGACAAGATGACGAGTCGCGCCGGATGACGCTGCTCACCGGAGACGACATAAATGGAAAGACCGGAACTCCCGATCGGGCTGCCTGAGGACATCGAGGAAAAGAAGACGACCGCCCGCACATGGTTTGAAGGGCTTCGCGACACGATTTGCGCCTCCTTCGAAGCTCTGGAAGACGAGCTGGCCGGCCCGCTCGCAGACCGGCAGCCGGGACGTTTCGTCGCCAAGGACTGGCAGCGGGAAAACGGTGCCGGTGGCGGCGGTTGCATGTCGATGATGGAGGGCCGGGTGTTTGAGAAGGTCGGCGTCCACACCTCGACGGTCTACGGCGAGTTTGCGCCCGACCTGCGCGCCCAGATGCCGGGCGCCAAGGACGATCCGCGCTTCTGGGCCTCCGGCATCTCGCTGATCGCGCATCCCGTCAATCCCAACGTGCCGGCCGTGCACATGAACACGCGGATGGTCGTCACCTCCAGCCGCTGGTTCGGCGGCGGCGCGGATTTGACGCCGGTTCTCGACCGACGCCGGACCCAGGAAGACGAGGACAGCCGGCTGTTCCACAAGGCGATGGAAATCGCCTGCCGCAGTCACGCTGACATCGCCGACTATGCTGCCTACAAGCAATGGTGCGACGACTATTTTTTCCTCAAGCACCGCAACGAGCACCGCGGCATCGGCGGCATCTTCTACGACTGGCTCCATTCCAGTGAAGAGGCTGGCGGCTGGGACGCCGATTTCGCCTTCACCCGCGACGTCGGTCGGGCATTCGCCATGGTTTATCCACGGATTGTCCGCGCCAACTTCAATAAGCAGTGGACAGAGCAGGATCGTGACGAACAATTGATTCGCCGTGGACGGTATGTTGAGTTCAACCTTCTCTACGATCGTGGGACGATCTTCGGCCTGAAAACAGGGGGAAATGTCGAGTCCATCCTCTCGTCCCTCCCTCCGATGGTCCGCTGGCCGTGACACCGGAGAAGTGATCGATAAAAACACCGTGAGAGGCTTTCAATACAGCGGTTCGGATACTAAGTTTGGAAATGTACGTGCGTAGCAATCGGAGGAGGATTGTCATGACGATACAGACTGGATCACCGGCATCGGCTGGCGTTCAGCAACCAACCCGCCAAATCGATGCCCCGGAGTTCCTGTTGCGGCTTGCCGAGGAGCTGAGAGCGAAAAGCGGCTCCGACCTGCCCGTTTCCTGCTTTGTCGAACAAGTAAAGCTGCAGCTGGCCGGAGGCAGGTCTCCGGACGAGCTGGCGCGGCTGGCAAAGGGCCAGGACAAAAGGGCCAATACCGACTGCTATCTTGCCTGGGCAATGCCCGATTGATACCGCGACCAAACCGGCCGGTGCGGCACCGGCCGGAACCTTCTCACCACCTCGAACATTCACCCATGACGCGAAAGCGTCATGGAGCCGTAGAATTCAAGGCAGGAGGAACGAATGAGACTTTTCGAATGTGGAACGCTTGTGCCCGGATGCAATTGGCATACCCGGGCAAACGACGATGCAGAAGTCGTCCGTCGCGCGGTTGAGCACATGAAGAACACGCACGGGGAAACCGTCATCCGCGAAAATATGGTGGACAACATCAAGGCCCGTATCCGCAACGAAGCCACGGCAGCCTGATTTATTTCACCAGTTCGGCGAGCCGGGCGAGCAGCGCCGCCCGGTCGGCAGAAAAATTCTCTTCGATCCATTGGTTTTCCAGGTCCGACAGGATTTCGCCGATGCGTCTGCCGGCCGCAACGCCAGCGGCCATCACATCGCCGCCGCTCAAGGGGAACGACGGCTTTTTCCATGCCTCGGCATGATCGAGAAGCTTGCCGAGCCGCGCGGAACGGGACATTTCGTTCAAATCGCTCTCCGCCTTGCCGCGTGCTACGGCCAGCGCAAGCTTGAGCCTTGCCGCGATTCCGTCGGTTCCATTGCGATAGAGCAGCCGGTCGAAAGCGGCCGACGACATCTCGTCGTTGACCGGCGCTGCCGTTGCCCAGGCTTTCAGGAAGCCAGCCTCGGCGTTCGCCAGCTTCAACCTTGCTGCCATTTTCTCAAGGCGCGTGACATCCGGCGGCACGATCGCGGCAAGCCGAAGAAGCGGATCCGGCTTCCAGCCGAGCGCCCTCTCGGTCGCAAGCAGCGCCGGGATCGCGTCGATGCCCCACTTTTCAGTCTCCGGCAGGACCTCGGTGAGCACACCCGCCTGTCGCATCCAGAGGAGCGCCCGGCCCGGGTCCTCGGCTGTCAACAGCTTGCGAAGCTCCGACCACACTCTCTCCGCCGAGAGCGTATGCAGCTTTGACCGCGCAGCAGCCGATGCCCGCAACCCGTCGGCATCAGGGCGTCCCGAACCGTAATAGGCAAAAAACCGGAAGAAGCGCAGAATGCGCAGGTAGTCCTCGGCAATCCGCATCGCGGCATCCCCGATGAACCGGATGTTGCGCTTCTCGACATCGGCAAGCCCACCGACCAGATCGACGACATCCCCCCGCTGATCCGCATAGAGCGCATTGATGGTCAGGTCGCGCCGCTCCGCATCGGTCCGCCAGTCGGTGCTGAATGCCACCTTGGCGCGGCGCCCGTCCGTTTCGATATCGGCCCTCAGTGTCGTGACCTCGAACGGCTTGCCGTCGACCACGAGCGTCACCGTGCCATGATCGATACCCGTGGGCACCGCCTTGATGCCGGAGGCCCTTGCGCGCTCCACGACCGTCTCGGGCGTCAGGGTCGTGGCCACATCGATGTCGCTGACCGGCAACCCCATCAGGCTGTTGCGCACCGCGCCTCCGACCACACGCCCCTCGCCGCCATCGGCATTGAGCAGCGCAAACACGCGCTCCAGCGCCGGATCCTTGAACCATGCTTCCTGAGCAAGGTTGGTCATGCATAAAGCCTTTCGTAGAGGGTGCGGACAATGCCCGCGGTGATGCCCCATATCATCCATGTTTCATAGGGCATCCGATAAAAATGCCGATCGAGCCCATCCACCATGCGTCTGTCGCGGGTGTGGTTGGATGGGTTCATCAGGAAAGACAGCGGCACCTCGAAGACGTCGTCAACCTCGTCAGGATTTGGTTTCAGCTCGAAGCCGCGCCGCACCACCGCCAGAACCGGTGTGATGCGAAAGCCGGTTGACGCCAGGTAGTTCGGCAGCCGCCCGACGGTCTCGACAAACGAACCATCGAGCCCGATCTCTTCTTCGGTCTCCCGGATCGCCGCCTGTTCGGGTGAACCGTCGTCCGCATCGATCTTGCCGCCCGGAAAGGCGATCTGGCCTGAATGCCTGCGCAGCGTCGCGGTGCGCTGCGTGAAGATCACGTGGGCCTCGTCGCCGTCATCGACCACAGGCACCAGAACCGCAGCATCCCGCAGCTTGAAGGTTTCCACCTGCGCGACGATCTCCGGATTGAGGATGTGATCGCCGTGATCCCGCCAGGAAAGATCGACCGGTCCGCCGGCCTGATGCAACGCCCGGCGGCGGAACTCGGCCGCCGAATACAGCGATCGGTGATCGGTCGGCACGTGGCTCATCGCGACAACGCATCCAGTTCGTCGCCAGGCATGACGGGAAAGATCCGGCCGCCCGAGCGCACGCAGAACATCTCGACGCCGTCCACCCCGAGAATCTCGCCCCGTTCCACGAGTTCGTACATCACGGCCCGTGAGACGAGCGCCTCCAGCCGCCCGCGCACATGCAGATAGGGCTTCAGCTCATTGTTGTCGCCGTGGACGACGAAGCGCAGCGGATGTTCCTCGCTCGCCTCCACCACATCGCCGACATTGGTACGAAAGGTCAGCAACGGTTCGCCGTCGCGCTCAATAGCATTCATCTCGACAGCCAGGAACGGCGCATCGACGACCCTGATCCCTACTTTTTCCACAGGAGTTATAAGGTATGTCTTCCCGTCCTCATCCTTGCGCAACACCGTCGAAAACAACCGCACAAGCGGCGCCCGGCCGATCGGCGTTCCCATGTAGAACCAGGTGCCATCGGCGCGGATTTCCATATCGATGTCGCCGCAGAAGGGTGGATTCCATTTGTAGACGGGCGCAGGACCCCGTTTCCTGTCGCCGCTGTCGCCGGCGGCACGAGAAATAAGCGCGGCCAGATCTGCCGCATCCGCTGTCGACCTGATATCCTCGGCTGCCATTCTTCCGTCCCGGTTTGCCCTTAACGCAGTAACGTCACGAGATAGTCATTTGAAACGAACTTGTCAGCCCGCAACATCTTCATAACTCTATCGGGTATGAGGCACACGTGTAAGTCCGCCGATTCGCGACGAATGATATCAGCCGCTGGAGATGCCTGATGGGTATGATCAAGACCGAAGCCCCCCTAGACGAAAAGGCGATCGTCGCCGCAGCCGAAAAGGCACTTGCCGATATCGCCGCCGTTCGCGGCGAGGTGTCCAAGGTCATCTTCGGTCAGGAAAGCGTGGTCGAGAACACGCTTCTCGCCGTTCTCTCCGGTGGCCACGCGCTGCTTGTCGGTGTGCCAGGCCTTGCCAAGACCAAGCTCGTCACCACGCTCGGCGAAGTGCTTGGGCTGGGCGCAAACCGCATCCAGTTCACGCCGGACTTGATGCCGTCGGATATTCTCGGCTCCGAGGTGATGGACCAGGACGAGAGCGGCCGCCGCTCCTTCCGTTTCGTCAAGGGTCCGGTCTTCGCGCAATTGCTGATGGCCGACGAGATCAACCGCGCGTCCCCGCGCACGCAGTCGGCACTGCTGCAGGCGATGCAGGAGTACCACATAACCGTCGCCGGCCAGCGCTACGATCTGCCGAGCCCGTTCCATGTTTTGGCCACCCAGAACCCCTTGGAGCAGGAAGGCACCTATCCGCTTCCGGAAGCCCAACTCGACCGCTTCCTGCTGCAGGTCGACGTTCACTATCCCGAACTTGCCGCAGAACGGCAAATCCTGCTGGAAACCACGGGATTGAGCGAAACCAGGCCGCAGGCGGTCCTGAATGCCGAGCGCCTGATCGAAATCCAGACACTGATCCGGCAGATGCCGGTCAGCGACAGGGTGGTCGACGGCATCCTCGCACTCGTCCGTTCTGCCCGCCCCGGCCAGGGCAACGCGTCAACCGACAAGAACGTCGCCTGGGGCCCTGGCCCGCGCGCCGGCCAGGCGATGATGCTGTGCGCCCGCGCCCGTGCTCTCTACGAAGGCCGCCTGGCACCGTCGCTGGACGATGTCCACGCCCTTGCCGAGCCGATCCTGCAGCACCGCATGGCATTGACCTTCGCGGCACGCGCCGAGGGAATGTCGGTCCGCGACGTCATCGCCGGACTGGTCAAGCAAGCCAAGGGATAAGGAAGCCTCACGCGTGGCATCTATCGGACAGATCGTCAACCCGACCCCAGGCAGCGACGCGCTTGCGCGTGCGCGGCAGCGCGCCAGTCTGGTGCCGGATTGCCTGGTGGAGGCCAAGCGTATCGCCAACACGGTGATTGCTGGCTGGCACGGCCGCCGCAAGCGCGGCATCGGCGAGAACTTCTGGCAGTTCCGCCCCTATACCGATGGAGAAAGCCTGTCGCGCATCGACTGGCGCCGCTCCGCCCGCGATGATCATACCTATATCCGCGACCGCGAATGGGAAGCCGCCCACACCATCTGGCTCTGGGCCGACATGTCGCCGTCGATGATGTACAAATCGACCTTCGGCAATGCGTCGAAGGAGAGCCGTGCGCTGGTGATCATGCTTGCGCTTGCGGAAATCCTGGCGCGTTCCGGCGAACGCGTCGGATGCCCCGGCGTCATGGAGCCGATCTCCGCCCGCAATGCGGCCGAACGCCTTGCCGCTGCCCTGATGCATGGCCCGCTGACCGGCGGCCTGCCGGAAACCTCGATGATCCGCGGCTGGAGCGATCTGGTGCTGATCGGCGACTTTCTCGACGATGCGCAGTCAATTATGGCACGCCTCGGGCCGCTCGCCCGGCGTGGCCTGCGCGGTCATGTGATCGAGGTGGCCGATCCGGCCGAAGAGCTTTTCCCCTATACCGGCCGCACCGAATTCACCGACCCGGAGACAGGCGCCAAGCTGACCTCCGGTCGCGCCGAAAACGTCCGCGACGCCTATAACAGAGCCTACCTCGCCCGGCGCGACGATCTCGGCCAGGCGCTGCGCCATCTCGGCTGGACCTTCGTAAGCCATCGCACCGATCATCTCGCCTCCGAGGCGCTCGTTGCCGTGCACATGCATCTGTCCGGGATGCCCGGCAAGGCCACGCACGGGGGGCAGCCATGAACGCTCTGCCCTTCGCATTTGCCTATCCCGCCATCCTCGGCGCGCTCGTCGCGCTGCCGGTCATCTGGTGGCTGCTGCGGCTGACCCCGCCGCGCCCGAAGACCGAAATCTTCCCGCCGCTGAAGATCCTTGCCATCGTGCTGAAGCGTGAGGAAACGCCGGCGCAGAGCCCCTGGTGGCTGACGCTGTTGCGGATGCTGCTTGCCGCCGCTGTGATCCTTGCAATTGCCGATCCTGTCTTCAATCCGCGCACCGCTTCGCTTGCCTCAGGTGGTCCTCTGGTTCTGTTCGTCGATAACAGCTGGGCAACCGCGCCGGATTGGGGTCGCCGCGTCCAGACCGCCGACGCCTTGATCGACGACGCCGAATCCGCGGGCGTGCCGGTGGCCATCGCCTTCACCGCCGACCCGACAAACGATGCAGTGCCCGGCACCGCCGCCGTGGCGCGCGAGAAGCTGCGCGCCGCCGAACCGAAGCCGCTGGTGCCGGACCGGCAGCGTGCCTTCGACGCGTTACGCGCTGCCCTGAACGGCGTCCACCCCGGTACGCTCGCCTTCCTGACGGATGGCGCGGCATCGAGGGACAATGACACCATCGCCCGCCAGCTGTCGGATCTCCAACCGGCGCAGCTACGGCTGATCGCCGGTGATGCGACCGGAACGGTTGCGATTACCACAGCAAACAATGCCGCCGACGCAATGACAGTGAGATTGACTAGGCTTGACGGCTCGGCTGCAGCATCTCTGCCGCTGACGGCACAGGATGCACAGGGCCGCGCGATCGCTTCAGGCACCGTCGATTTCCAGCCGGGCCAGGCCGTCGCCACCGGCGCGATCGCAGCGCCCTTTGAAATGCGCAACGATTTCGCACGCATCAGCATCGACAACCACCCGACGGCTGGGGCCGTCCACTTGCTCGACGACGGTTTCAAGCGTCGCCGCGTCGTTCTTCTCTCGGGCGAAGCCGGCGATGCTTCCCAGCCTCTGCTTTCGCCGCTCTATTACATCCAGCGTGCCTTGCAGCCCTATGCTGACCTGATCGAGCCGAACACGCCCGATCTTGCGACCGCGATTCCCGAACTCCTGTCGCAGAACCCCTCTGTCATCGTCATGGCCGATATCGGCCGCCTGCCGCAGGAAACCTACGAGCCGCTGCAGCGCTGGATCGCCAATGGCGGTACGCTGCTGCGCTTCGCCGGGCCGCGCCTCGCCGCCGCGCCTGCCGACGATCCGCTGGTTCCGGTGACCCTTCGCCAAGGCGAGCGCGCCCTCGGCGGCGCTCTCTCCTGGGCCGAACCGCAACCGCTTGCCGAATTCCCCAATTTCGGCCCGTTTGCCGGAATGCCGAAGCCGACCGATGTCACGATCAAACGTCAGGTTCTCGCCGAGCCGACCCCGGACCTTGCCGAGAGAACCTGGGCAAGCCTTGCCGACGGGACGCCGCTGGTGACCATGAAGCCGATCAATGCGGGCCGGATCGTGCTCTTCCATGTCAGTGCCGAGGCCACATGGTCAGATCTGCCGATATCGGGCAATTTCGTCGAGATGCTGCGGCGCCTCGTGCAACTCTCGCGTTCCGTCGGCGTCACCTCCGGTTCCGGCGGTGCAACGACGGCCGAAGCGCTCCCTCCCTTCCGCCTGCTGACGGCAAAGGGTGCATTGACGACCGAAACCGGCTCCGCGCGGCCATTGATCCCGAATGCCAAGGTCACGCCGCTTGCCGGCTTCGAAAATCCGCCGGGCCTATATGGCTCCGACGAAGGATTCACCGCCTTGAACGTGCTGCCGAAGAACGCCGAACTGAAGCCGCTCGACGCATCGGGTATCGCCGTCGTCCGTGAAGGATTGATCGGCGGCGAGACATGGTCTGCCAAGCCGGCGCTTTTCCTGATCGCCTTCCTGTTGCTCATTGCAGACAGCCTGATCGTGATGGTGATGAGTGGTGCTTTCTCCCGCATGCGGCATGCCGCCCGCACTGCGGCCCTGATCGCCGTGGCCGTCAGCGCCGCATTCTTCCTGCAGCCGGGCCAGTCCAGGGCGGACGACGCCAAGCCCGGCGACGGCCAAATCTTCCAGAGGCTCGACAACACCCACCTCGCCTACGTAGTGACCGGCGAGCAAGAGGTCGACCGCATATCGGAGCGGGGTCTGGAAGGTCTCACGGAGTTCCTGACCTTCCGCACGACACTTGAGCCTGCGCCACCCGTCGGGCTGGATCTGACGAAGGACGAGCTCGCCTTCTACCCGATCATCTACTGGCCGGTGTCCGCCACGGCACCGATGCCTTCGGCTGCAGCCATCAACAGGGTCGATGCCTATATGCGCTCGGGCGGTACGGTTCTCTTCGACACCCGCGACCAGTTCAGCGCGTTCGACACCGGCGGCGGCGCGGGCAGTGCCAACGGCGAACGGCTGCAGCAGATCCTTGCCAATCTCGATATTCCGCCGCTTGAACCCGTACCCTCGGATCACGTCCTGACAAAATCCTTCTATCTGCTCTCCAGCTTCCCCGGCCGCTATGCGGGAAGCCCGCTCTGGATCGAGGCGCGGCAGGACAACCGCGCTGCCAACGCCAAGTCCGCCGCCACCGCCGACGGCGTCTCGCCGATCCTGATCACAGGCAACGATTTCGCCGGTGCCTGGGCCGTGGACGAAAACGGCACACCGCTGCTGCCGACGGTTCCGCCCGATGAGATGCAACGCGAATACGCCTACCGCAGCGGCGTCAACATCATGATGTACATGCTCACCGGCAACTACAAGACAGACCAGGTTCACATCCCCGCCCTCCTGGAAAGGCTGGGGCAGTGACATGACAGTTGATTTTTCGCCCTTCGTCCCATGGCCGGTCCTGGCGACCCTGACCGTTCTCGCTGCGGTAATCGCGGCCTTTGCCATCTGGCGCGGTGTACGCGGTGCATGGATCCGAAGCATTGCCGCTCTGGCGCTGTTGGCAGCCTTGGCCAATCCGCTGCTGCTCCAGGAAGACCGCGAACAACTCTCGACTGTCGTTCCCGTCATCGTCGACCGCAGCCAGAGCCAGCAGACGCCGGAACGCATCAAGATGACGGAGGACGCGCTGGCGCAATTGAAGGAACGCCTCGCGCGCTTCCCCGATATCGAGCCGCGTTATGTCGACGCCACGGAGCCGGGAGATTCCGACGCTCCCTCGACACGCCTCTTCAACGCGCTGTCGGCGGCAGTGGCCGACGTCCCGCCCGCCCGCATCGGCGGCGCGATCATGCTGACGGACGGAGAGGTGCACGATGTGCCAGGCGTCAATCAGGCGCTCGGCTTCGACGCCCCGGTTCACGGCCTGATCACCGGCAAGGCCAACGAATTCGACCGTCGCATCGAGGTCATCAAGGCGCCGCGTTTCGGCATCGTCAACGAGGAGCAGCAACTCGTTCTGCGCGTTTTCGACGACGGCCCGAGCCCGGGCGGCACCGCAAACGTCACCGTCAAGCTGAACGGCGACGAGATCGCCACGCTCAAGGCCACACCCGGCCGGGATACGCCCTTCTCCTTCAAGGTGGAGCGCGGCGGCAGCAATGTTCTTGAGTTCTCGGTCGCGGGCTTGCCCGGCGAGGTCACGGAAGCGAACAATCGCGCCGTTCACGTCATCGATGGCATCCGCGAGAACCTGCGTGTTCTCCTCGTCTCCGGCGAACCGCATGCCGGCGAGCGCGCCTGGCGCAACCTGTTGAAGTCGGACGCAGCCGTCGATCTCGTCCACTTTACCATTCTGCGCCCGCCGGAAAAACAGGACGGCACGCCGATCAACGAGCTCTCCCTGATCGCCTTCCCGACACGCGAGCTGTTCGTCGACAAGATCAAGGATTTCGACCTGATCATCTTCGATCGCTACCAGCACCGCGGCGTCCTGCCGATTCTCTATTATGACTACATCTCGCAATACGTCGAAAACGGCGGCGCCCTGCTGATCGCCGCAGGCCCGGAACATGCGGGTCAGGATTCAATCGCGCTGACACCGCTCTCTTCCGTCCTGCCGGCCGCACCGACCGGGCAGATGATCGAAAAGGCCTTCTACCCCCGCCTTTCCGAAGACGGCCGCAAGCATCCGGTCACGCGCGGTCTCGACGGCTCGGCCGACGAGCCGCCGCACTGGGGCCGCTGGTTCCGCAGCGTCGATGTCGAGCCACCGCAGGGCCAGACCGTGATGGTCGGCGCCGACAATCATCCGCTTTTGGTGCTGAATCGCGCCGGACAGGGCCGTGTCGCCATGCTGCTTTCCGACCAGGGCTGGCTCTGGGCACGCGGCTTCGAAGGCGGCGGCCCGCATGTCTCCCTCTATCGCCGCATCGCCCACTGGCTGATGAAGGAGCCGGCGCTGGAAGAAGAGGCACTGACCGCCCGCGCCTCCGGCCGCACCCTGGAGATCACCCGCCAGACGATCGGCGACAACCCCGGCAGTGCCACAGTCCGCTATCCCTCCGGCCGTACCGAATCCCTGCAGTTGACGCAGTCCGAGCCCGGCCTCTTCAAGGCCGAGAAGAAGATGGACGAAATCGGCCTGTTCGAGATCCGCAACGGCGAGATGACGACGCTTGTGCATGTCGGCGCTGTCGACGCGCCCGAGTTCAAGGCAATGATCTCGACGACCGACGCCCTGAAACCGATCACCGACAAGACCAAGGGTCTGGTCACCCGCGTGTCGGATGCCGGCGGCGCGATCACCATCCCGCCGATCCTGCCGGTGCGCGGCCAGATCCGGGTTGCCGACAGCGAGCGAATGCAGATGCACCTGACCAGCGAGACCGTGCTCAAGGGCATCAACACCCTGCCGCTGTTTGCGGGTTTTGCCGGTGTCGGCATTCTGCTGCTGGCCTTCGGTGCCATGTGGTGGCGTGAGGGACGCTGACGCTGTGGCGATGCTCGAGCTGACCGGTTCTCCCTCGACCGACGACCTCGCCGCGATCGGCGACGGGCTGAGCGCCTTCAACACGAGCCATGTCGGTCCATCCGACCGCCTGGCGCTCGCCGTTCTCATCAAAGACACGGACGGCAAGGTGACCGGTGGCCTCTCGGGCTACACGGCATGGGGCTGGCTGTTCACCCAGCTGCTGTACATTCCCGATGGCGAACGCGGCAAGGGACTGGCAGGCAAGATCCTCTCCAAGGCGGAGGAAGAAGCCGCAGGGCGGGGTTGCCACAGCGCCTGGATCGACACGTTCAACCCGCAGGCACTGCGTACCTACCAGCGGCACGGATACGAAGTTTTCGGTGAGTTGCCCGATTTCCCGAAAGGCAGCACGCGGACTTTCCTGCGAAAGGCGCTCGTTCAGTTCCAAGGCTCAGACGAGCTCTAAGGTTCAGCCAAGTGCCACCTGTCGCGTCTCGGCATTCATCGCCATTGCCGCAAGCGCCGCCAGAACCAGCAGGCCGGCAAAGAGCCCGATCGCCACCGCAAGCCCCTCCGCAACGACAAGCGCCATCAGCGACGGCGCGAGGAGACCGCCCAGCCGCGCCATCGCACCAGCCGTTCCCATCCCGGTTGCCTGCAGGGCGGTCGGATAGAGTTCGGGCGTGTATGCATAGGGAGCGCCCCATGTGCCGAGCAGCGCAAAGCTGTCCAGACGAGCCCAAAGATCGCAAGAAGCCTACGCTGGAACCGACCCGTTCCAGCGCGGTCCAGTGCCTCTTCGATTGAAATGCGATTGATGACCACTCCCCTCAAGCCCATGAAAGATCGAGCAAAGGGCCCCTCAAGGCAATGGGGATCGATGACAACTGCGGCCTACTTGCGCCAGGCTATCGTTCCCTTGAGCCGCGCATGCGCATCTCTGGCGAGCGGAACCACCAGAACACGCGCGGGATCGACCGGGCCGGGAAACGCCAGCGCGTTGTAGGCAACCTTTTCGAAGCCAAGCCGACCATAATAGGGCGGGTCGCCGACCAGAACGACACCTTCCGAGCCCCGCCGCTTCGCCGCCTCGATTGCAATCCTGACGAGTTCGCGGCCGATGCCCCGGCTCTTGTGCGACGGCCGCACGGCCAGCGGTCCGAGCAGGTGTCCCACAAGCGAGCCCGCGATGACGGGCGTCATCCGCACCGAAGCGATCGTCTCGCCATCGTCGGTGCAGATGAAGGATAGCGAAAGATCGTGCGGTCCCTGCTCGCGGATGCGGGCAGCGGCGCGTGTATGCCGGCCGGGGCCGAACGCTTCTTCGTTGATATGTTCGATAGCGGCGTCGTGCGACGCATCCTCAGTGAGGTAAACCAGATCGTGCTTGTGCATGATGAGACAGAAACCGGATAGACGAAAACAATGGATCTCGAGCACGCCTTGAGGCGTTCGGGAGCATCAGCGTCGTCGCGGATTTCTTGGTGCAAACATCAATCGGGTTCCAGAATGTGAAAAGGCCGATAGCAGGAAAAATTTCGCCCGTCCAATGGAAAAACGCGCGAAATGACGTGACGTGACGCTGTGTTCAATTTTTGGCGCCCTGCAAAGTTCGGCAGTCTGCGATATCTTCGGCGGCAACGAAAGAAATGAAGGACAGAACAATGGGAATGCTGGTTGACGGCGTCTGGCATGACGTCTGGTACGACACCAAGGAAACAAAGGGTCATTTCAAGCGCGCTGCTTCGCAGTTTCGCAACTGGATCACCGCAGACGGCAGTGCCGGCCCCACCGGTACGGGCGGTTTCAAGGCGGAAGCCGGACGCTATCACCTCTATGTCTCGCTGGCCTGCCCGTGGGCGCACCGGACGCTGATCTTCCGCAGGCTGAAGAAGCTCGATGACTTGATTTCCGTGTCTGTGGTCGACCCGCTGATGCTCGCGAAAGGCTGGGAGTTCAAGGTCGGTGACGGCGCTACCGGCGACCGGCTTTTCGGTTCAAACGCGCTCTCCGACATCTACGTCAAAGCGGATCCTCACTACTCCGGACGCGTCACGGTTCCCGTTCTCTGGGACACGAAGACCGGCACGATCGTCAACAACGAATCCTCCGAAATCATCCGGATGTTCAATAGCGCTTTCGACCATCTCACGGGTTCGACGACCGACCTCTACCCGCACGACCTGCGTCCGTCGATCGATGAGCTGAACGCCATCGTCTACGACACGGTCAACAACGGCGTCTACAAGGCCGGCTTCGCAACGACCCAGGACGCCTACGCGGAGAACGTGGTCAAGCTGTTCGAGACACTCGACATGCTGGAAGAGCGCCTCGGCAAGGGCCGCTACCTCTTCGGCGATCGGCTGACCGAGGCCGACTGGCGCCTGTTCACGACCCTGGTGCGTTTCGACGCCGTCTATGTCGGTCACTTCAAGTGCAATATCCGCCGGATCGACGACTATCCGAACCTCGCCGCCTATCTGCGCGATCTCTACCAGACGCCCGGCATCCGGGAGACGGTGAACTTCCGTCATATCAAGGACCACTATTACCGCAGCCACAAGACCATCAACCCCACCGGCATCGTACCGAGCGGACCGGCGCTCGACCTGGACCGAGCGCATGGCCGCGGGGCGCGGGCCGTCGCCTGAGCAAGCCCCCTACCAGACGGACGCGGGCTCGCGCTCGCCAGCCAACTCCGCGAGCCGGCGGTATGTTGCGTCGGTCGTCCCCTGCGGCAGATTGTCTAGCGCAAAGAAGCCGCATTCGATGATTTCACGGTCAGGCGGGCGGGGAGCCGTTTGTTCGACTGTTGTCCGGTAAAACAGCACGTGGTCACGGCTGCTGGCCGACGTGTTGAAATACACTTGAAAAAGCTGCGGGCGGCCGACGATCTTCAGATTGCCTTCCTCGCGCAGCTCCTTGACCAGCGCTTCCTCGGCAACCTCGCTGCGCTCGAGCCCACCGCCAGGCATATGCCAGCCAGGCACGTAGCTGTGCCGCACCAGAAAGAGACGGCCTTCTGCATCGAAGCAGGCGGCCCGAACGCCCATCGTCATGCCGCGCGCTACGGCAAAGTACATGTGGACGACGCGCATGAGCAATCGCGACTGCCAAGGGCGGATATGTTTCACGCTTCTTCCAATTCCATCAATCCATTCAAGCAGATGTGTTTGAATTGCTATCATCCTGGGCTATGTGTGAAGCCATGTTCAAGCTTGCGCACATCTCAGACGTCCACCTCGGGCCCCTGCCCCGCCTTTCCGTCCGCGAACTCTTTTCCAAACGCATCACAGGCTTTGTGAACTGGCATCGCAATCGGCGCAAGCACCTTTTCGGCGGCACGCTCGATCTTCTCCTGGACGATATACGCGCCAGGCAGGTCGACCATCTGGCAGTTACCGGTGACCTCGTGAACCTCGCCAGCGGCATCGAAATTCGGGCCGCGGCTGCATGGCTAAGGGAGCTCGGCGACCCGGCCGACAACTCGGTCGTTCCCGGCAACCATGACGCCTATGTTCCAGGCGCCTACGAAAAGTCGATGCGCGCCTGGTACGACTACGTGCGCGGCGATCTTGCACCGCCGGAGTGGGAAGAAGGTCGGCACATTTTTCCGTATCTGCGCGTCCGGGGCAAAGTCGCCATCGTCGGCTGCTCGACCGCCGTCGCCACACCTCCGTTTGCAGCCAGTGGTTTTTTCAGCAGCAGACAAGCCCGCGAAACGGTCAACATATTGAGAGCTGCCGGCGAGGCAGGCCTCTTTCGCGTGGTGATGATCCACCATCCGCCGATCCGCGGCGCGACGTCCTTCCACAAGAGGATGATCGGCATCCGCCGTTTCGGTGCGGTGATTTCGACTGGCGGCGCCGAACTCGTGCTTCACGGCCATACGCATCTCAACACGATCCACTGGCTGCGTGGCCAGACCGCGCCGGTACCGGTTGTCGGCATAGCCTCCGGCTCGCAGGGTCCAGGTGGGATGAAGCCGGCGGCGGCCTACAACCTCTTCAGCATCGACGGTTCTCCCGGAGCCTGGAATCTGAAGGCAGAGCGCTTCAGCCTGAACGCCGACGGCACCGACGTCCGCCAGGAAAGTGTCGATATTTTCAGGGCTTAGCGCCGCCTGCGGAATCATTTTGGCAATCACTTGATTCACAGTCGGAAGATAGCCGCAGCGGCAGCAACATCCTGTGCACACCCTCTTGGTATTTCAGAATCTCAGCGTACAATTCGCGCTTCAGCGCTCACTTACGGAGTTACGGCATGTATTCCGCTTATCGCTTCCGCAGCATCGCCCTGGCCGGCTGCCTCGCCTTCGCCTTTTCAGCCCCAGCCTTCGCCGCAGGCGAAGAGACGGACCAAACCAAGCCGCCACCCAAGACCGAAACCACAACCAAGTGTGCCGGCGGCAAGATCTGGGACAAGACAAAGAAGGAATGCGTCGTTGCGAAGAAGAGCAGCTTCAACGACGACGATCTCTACAAGGCGGCGCGAGAATTCGCCTACGCCGGACAATACGAGAATGCGATCGCAGTACTTCGTCTTGCCGAAAACCAGAACGATCCCCGCATCCTCAACTATCTCGGCTATGCAAACCGCAAGGCGGGCCGGATGGAACTGGGAATGTCGTATTACCGCAAGGCCCTGCTGGTCGATCAAAATTATATTCTTGCCCGGTCATACATGGGACAAGCTTTGGTGGAACAGGGTGACGTACAGGCGGCACGCGTCCAGCTGGTTGAAATCCGTGATCGCGGTGGCGAGAACACCTGGGCCTACCGATCGCTTCTTCAGTCGCTGAATGGCTATCGGACCTATTGAGCTGCGTCGAACCGGCGGAGGAAGAAAAGCATTGAGAACCCGTGGGATAAGTCGCCTTGTGCTTGCGCAGCATCGGGGATTTGTTTCATAAAGGACACAGAGACGATATAAATCGATTTCATCCGGCGATTGCCCGAATGCCCGTGCACCCAATTTGGAAAGACTATGCGTCAACCCGTGACGACCATCGATATCAGACGTGACCTTGTGGGTCTTTTGCCCCGGTTGCGCCGGTTCGCGATGACCCTTGCAGGCGACGCGGCCGGCGCCGACGAACTCGTGCAGGCAGCGTGTCAGCGTGCCATCGGCAAAAGCAATCAGTGGCAGGGAGAAGGCCGGCTCGAAAGCAGGGTGTACACGCTGCTGCGCCAGCAATGGACCGAAGACAGCCGAAAGCGCAAGCCACACGCCACGCCACGAACGAACGTAACCGATATCCGCAATGCCGTCCGCGACCGCACATCGGCGCTCGACTCCGACGCAATCCACCAGATGATTGCCGAAATGCCGGAAGGTATTGCAAGCGCATTCCTGCTCGTCGCCGTCGAGGGGCACACCTATCAGCAGGCGGCCGATATCATGGGCGTTGCCGCAACAATCATAGCCTCGCAACTGGCACTCGCAAAGGCACACTTCGCCAGCCTTGCCGACGATCATTCCCATAGGTACTGAATTTGCTCGATTTCAAGAAACTGCCGCTCGATGCTCAATTGACCGCTCTCCTCGATGGAGAAGCGACGGTGGAACAGAAGCTGGAGCTGGAGCAGCGACTGCAGACCGACGACAGCGCCCGGCGGCTCTACGACAGGCTGCGCCACGGCGCCGATTTCGGCAAGCGTCGCCTCGACGACATTCTCAAGGAGCCTGTGCCGCTGGCGCTCGTTCGTTCGATCAAGAGCGTGCAGCCACCCAAAGCCCCGCTTTCGCCGCGCCTGTCGCGTCCGTCGCTGAAGCTCGCGCCCACGGGGCCGCAGGCACTGGCGGCGGCGATCATCCTCTTCGTCGCAGGATGCGGCATTGGCTATTTTGCCGCAAATAACCGTGCTGGTGCCCCGGCCGCGCAGACGACCGAGGCAGCCGCGCCATCGGAGCAGAACGAATGGCTCGATGACATCCTCGCCTACCAGCGCCTGATGGCGCGCCAGCCGCGCCACCTCGTCGAGGTGCCGGCCTCCCAGGCGGAGGAGATCTCGAACTGGTTGACGACCGCCGTGGGCGTCGCATTCCGGGTGCCGGATCTCGGCACTGACGGCTGGACCTTTCAAGGTGCTCGCGTCGTTCTGGCCGACGACCGACCGGCAGGCCAGCTGATCTACACTAGCGCTGATGGCGACATCGCCACGATCGCCTTCCGCAAGGACAATCAGCCGACCGATACGGAAGACTTCAAGGAAGCCATCCGGGACGAGATCGGCCTGGTCACCTGGCACAATGCCGGCACTTCCTACGTTCTGGTCGGCCCCTCGTCTGAGGCTTCGCTCAGCCAGCTTGCCATGCAGATCGCCACCGCCATCTGAACCGAGAGGCAATGGCGGCAGGTGCCCGGAGGGCACCTGCCATTCTCTATTTGAGGATCAGGCCTTGCCGGCCTTCATATCGAGCACGCGGTTGGCCGCCGATACAATCGCTTCCAGGGACGCTCCAACGATGTTGGTGCTGATACCGGCGCCGAAGAGCTTGCCGCCCGGGTAGGAAGTCTCGACGTAGGAAATGGCGGCTGCGTTCGAGCCGTGCTGCAACGAATGCTCCGAATAGTCCTGAACCGACATCTCGACGCCGAGATAATGCGACAGCGCATCGATGAAGCCGTCGATCGGTCCGTTGCCCCGGCCCTCGATACGCTTCGTCTCGCCGTTGTCGGTGATCTCGGCGGCGACGACGCGAACACCCTTGCGCTCGGGATCGGCGTAGGTGTGGTGGTCGACGAACTTGATCCGCCCCTCCGGCTGCGTCACGTAACGCTCGATGAAGCGGTCGTAGATGCGCCTCGACGGCAATTCCTTGCCCTCTTCGTCAGTGATGCGCTGGATCTCCTCGCGGAACTCGACCTGCAGGTTGCGCGGCAGATTGAGACCGTAATCCTGCTGCAGGATATAGGCGATGCCGCCTTTGCCCGACTGCGAGTTGATGCGGATGATCGCCTCGTAGGAGCGACCGACGTCCTGTGGATCGATCGGCAGGTACGGCACTTCCCAGACGGGATGATTGGCGACCTTGATCGCCTTCATGCCCTTGTTGATCGCATCCTGGTGCGAACCAGAGAAGGCGGTGTAGACCAGTTCTCCGACATAGGGATGGCGTTCGCCGATCACCATCTGGTTCGAGTATTCGAAGACTTCCTTCATGCGCACGATGTCGGAGCAATCGATTTCGGGATCCACACCCTGGGTGAACATGTTCAGCGCCATCGTCACGACGTCGACATTGCCCGTGCGCTCGCCATTGCCGAACAGCGTGCCTTCGACGCGGTCGGCGCCGGCGAGCAACGCCAGTTCCGCGGCGGCGATGCCGGTGCCGCGGTCATTGTGCGGATGCAGCGAGACGATCAGGTTCTCGCGGTTGTCGAGGTTGCGGCACATCCACTCGATCTGGTCGGCATAGACGTTCGGCGTCGCCATCTCGACGGTGGACGGCAGGTTGATGATCAGCTTGTTGTCAGCCGTCGGCTTCATGACGTCGATGACGGCATTGCAGATTTCCAGCGCTACATCGAGCTCGGTGCCGGTGAAGCTCTCCGGCGAATATTCGAAGCGATAGCCACCGCCGGCCTTGGCAGCCATGTCGCTGATCATCTTCGCCGCATCGACTGCTATCTGCTTGATCCCCTGGACATCCTTGGCGAACACGACGCGACGCTGCAATTCGCTGGTCGAATTGTAGAAATGGACGATCGGGCGGTTGGCACCCTGCAGCGACTCGAAGGTGCGGGTGATCAGCTCGGGCCGGCACTGGACGAGAACCTGCAGCGAAACGTCGTCGGGCACGTTGCCCTCCTCGACGCACCAGCGCGCGAAGTCGAAATCGGTCTGCGAGGCGGACGGGAAACCGATCTCGATTTCCTTGAAGCCCATCTCCAGCAACATATGGAACATACGGGCCTTGCGGTCGTGGCCCATCGGGTCGACCAGAGCCTGGTTGCCGTCGCGCAGATCCACCGAACACCAGATCGGCGCCTTGGTGATCGTCTTCGTCGGCCATGTGCGGTCGGGTATGTTCACCTGCGGATAGGGGCGGTACTTCATCGCTGCATCGGGCATGCCCTTGGTCTGGGAGCGGGTCTTCGTGTCCATGTCTTCTCTTCCTCTTCCCGTCATGTGGCCAGCCGCGTAATAGCTCATGGCGTACCGCTTGGCGATGACGAATCCGGAGCAAAAGCATCCGGTTGATCAATTTTGGGGATTGGCGCGAGGAGCTATGGCCGGGCGGGCTTTCGGCCGCCGGGCGCTCCTCAACGGACCCGGCAACCGCGCGTAAGGCCGAGGAGAAGAAGCGATGTCAGGGCGCGCGTATTGTCGCGCAGGGCGATGCGCCCGCGTGCAATCTGCTCAGAAATCATGATGCCCGTGTTCTTCATGGTCGCGCTTATAGCCGCAGGACAAAAAACTGGCAACCCCCTGATTATTTCTTTGTCAATTGCACGAAGCGCGACAGCGCCATCATCAGCCCGCCGGCCAGCAGTCCCCAGAACGCGCCCGAAATCCCCCCAAAGGAAACGCCGGAGGCTGTGACGAGAAACGTAATCGCCGAAGCCTCGCGCGTTGCGGGCACCTGGAAAGCCGACATGGCGGAACTGGAGAAAGCACCGACCAGCGCCAGACCGGCCACCGCCTGGATCAGGATCGGCGGGGCGAGTGCGACAAACGCCGTCACCGCGCCGGCCAGCAGGCCGAGAATGATATAGCCGACGCCCGAGATCAGCGCCGCCCAATAGCGCCGGGCCGGATCGGGGTGCGCATCGTGCCCGGCGCACATGGCAGCCGTGATCGCCGCCAGATTGACCGCGTGTCCGCCGAACGGCGCCGAGAGCAGCGAGAACAGTCCCGTCACGGCAAAGAGCGGCCCCGGCTTCGGCTCATAGCCGTTGACCTTCAGCACGGCGATACCCGGAATATTCTGCGACGCCATGGTCACGATGAACAGCGGCAGCGCGATCGAGATGAAGGCAGGGAGATTGAAAGCCGGGGCGACGAATTCGACCGTCGGCAGCAGAGACCCCTCAAGCGACGCCAGCGCGCCGTCCGGAATATCGACGCCGAAGGCAAGCACCAGCACGAAGGCGGCAAGTGCTGCGGGCACAGCCCACAGCCGCTTGAAGGCACCGGCGACGATCCAGGCAAGCGCGATCGGCAGCCCGAGCACCGGATTGAACCCGATCGCCTTAACCGGCGCGAAGCAAAGGCCGATCAGCACGCCTGATAGCATGGCATTGGCAAGCGGGGCGGGAATGGAGGCAACTGCCCGGCCGAGCGGGCGAAACAGGCCGGCGATCACGATCAGGACGGCGCAGATGAGAAAAGCCCCGACGGCGGCATTGAAGCCGCCTTCGACCAGACCCGTGCTGGCAAGCAGCGCTGCCCCTGGTGTCGACCAGGCGATACTGACCGGCAATCGCGTCGCAATGCTGAGAACGATCGCGCAAAGGCCCATCGAAATCGACAGGGCCATCAGCCCCGAGGCAGCCTGCGTCTCGCTGGCGCCCACGGCCTGCAGGCCGTGCAGCACGACGGCGAACGAACTGGCAAAGCCGACGAAGGCCGTGAGAATGCCCATGAACAGGCTTTGAACGGAGAAATCTTTGAGCATGACCGGACTCTTGCGGAAGACGTGCCGCATGGAGCCGCATCCCAGAGAGTCGCGCAAGTGCAGACAGACGCCATTCCGTCGAGCCTGACACTGCTTTTACGCGCCGTGCACGACGAAAACCGCCTCTATTCCCCAAACAAAAAAGCGCCCTCGCCGCCTATTCGGCGAGCAAGGGCGCTTTCAATTCATGCGATCAGATGTCGCTCTGCGAGGTGATGACTCGCGAAACGAGACCGTAGGCCTTCGCTTCTTCTGCCGAAAGCCAGTAGTCGCGGTCGGTATCGGCTGCGATCTTCTCGTAGGTCTGGCCGGTAGCTTCAGCCATGATCTTGTTCAGGCGCTCGTTCATCTTGATGATTTCGCGAGCCTGGATCTCGATGTCGGATGCCATGCCGCGCGTGCCGCCGGACGGCTGGTGCAGAAGGAAGCGCGTGTTCGGCAGGCAAAGGCGCCGTTCCTTCGGAGCCGAGACAAAGATCAGCGCGCCGGCCGAAGCGACCCAGCCGGTACCGATCATCCAGACCTTCGGCTTGATGAACTTGATCATGTCATGGATCGAATCGCCAGACTCGACGTGACCGCCGGGCGAATTGACGTAGATGCGAATGTCGTCGTCGCTGGCTGCGGAAAGCGCCACGAGCTGCGAGCAGACCTTCTGCGCCAGTTCCTGGTTGATCGGTCCATAGATGAAGATGGAACGCGACTTGAAAAGGTTCGCCTCCGTTTCCTTGCCGAGCGGCAGTTCCTTCGTCTTGTCGTCCTGGTCTTCGTCGTTCATTCGAACCTCTCTCACGTAAATTCGGGTTCCCCGCACATAGTGCGACTCAATGCGTAAAACAATGCGGGAAAAAGACAAGCCACGGAACGGGTGAAGATATGGTTAGGGTATCACCGGCTTGCTGAAATGTAGCTTGGTCGGGCTTTGAAAAGCCCAAATCCGTTCCTACGTCATTGTCACGGAAAACACCCGCACGCAATCAAGGAGACAGGTCATGTCACCCGAAGAACGCCAATTGTTGACCTCCCTGTTCGACCGCGTTCGCACGGCCGCGGCAACGCCGCGCGACCGCGATGCCGAAGCGCTGATCGATCAGGGCACCCGCGAACAGCCCTACGCGGCCTATTATCTCGCGCAGGCCGTCATCGTGCAGGAAAAAGGGCTGGAGGCGGCCGGCGCCCACATCAAGGAATTGGAAGCGCGCATCCAGCAGCTGGAAGCAGGTGAAAGCGAGCATCGGCAGGCCGAGCAGGGCGGTGGTTTCCTGAGTTCGATCTTCGGCAGCGGCCAGACGCAACAGCCGGTCCCACCCTCGGGGCCATGGGGAAATGCGCCCCGACTAAATGCCCAGCAGGACAGGAGTTCTGATACCGCCCCCCGCTCGATGTCGCAGCAGCCGGCCGGTCCCTGGAACCCGCAGCCGTCGGCCCCTTCGGCAGGCGGCAGCTTCCTGCAAGGTGCGCTCGGCACCGCCGCAGGCGTTGCCGGCGGCATGCTGCTCGCCAATTCGCTGAGCGGAATCTTCGGCGGTCACATGTCGTCGCTCGGCCTAGGCGCGCCCGCGTCGGGTGCCAATCCACTCGGCGGCGGCCCGGTCGAGGAGACCGTCGTCAACAACTATTTCGGAGACGACAAGGAGAAGCCACAGGCAGCGAGCGCCGACACCAAAAACGACGATGCCAAAGACGACGCCGATCTGCAGGAGGCAAGTTACGACGACGATGATGACAATGATGACCAGTCGGATTCCGGCGGCGACGACTCGTTCGACGTCTGACGGCCCGGCCCGGGTCATCGTTCGCCGCCAAGAGCAATGTCAGGTGATCGGCGGCACGGTCCGCCGACCCCTCCCCACCTGCAGACCTCGTCACGGCCTTGAGCTGCGGACTGTTGCACGACGACGGGCATCGATTGATAAGCACCGACGGCACGGATAAGGTTCCACAACGTCATATTTCATTTTTATTGGGCAAGGCATCAGTGAAGATCCTCATCATCAGTCGACAAGCCGAGGATAAAAGAAGGCGGTTTCAATCGCAGCAGATGCAGAAACTGGGGCTGGACTACGAGTTCCTGGCGGCCTTCGAAGCCTGTGACCTTTCAGATGATGACTGCCAGAAGGCGGCCAACAGCTGGCCAAGCCCGACCCTTCGCCAGGATGTGGCCTGTTTCACCTCCCACAGAATGGCGTGGAAATCCGTTGTCGACCGAGGTGAGAAGACCCTGATACTCGAAGACGACGCCGTGCTTTCCGGCGACATTGCCGATGCAATGAGAGCCATCGGCGACCGCACCGATGACTGGAATTGCGCCTACGATCTCGAATTCGTGCCTCTGCCGCACATCCTCGCGAAGTCGTCCTCCTGGGTCGACCGCGGCAGCGGCTACAGGGCAACGCGCATTTTTCAGAACCGCCTCGGCCTCGCCGGCTATGTCATCGGTCCGCGCGCCGCCGCCAGGATGCTTGAGGATACGGAGAACTATGCGCTGGTCGACGCCTACTTCTGGCATCGATCATGGCTGAAGGCCTACCAGATCGAGCCGGCGCCCGTGGTTCAGCTGCGATTTGTGGGCGATCACGCGGACAAATCGGCATTCCTGCGAACATCCACCGACGCGGCGTTCAAGCCCCAAAGCAAGCTGCGCAAGAACGTCATGCGGCTTTGCCTCGAAACCATCAAGGCAAAAAATCTCGTCAAGGGATTGCTCGCGGGCCAAAAGCGCAACATCGAGATGGACCCGGCCAGCTTTTCGCTCGATCCGAACGACTAAGCCGGGGCCTCAGCCTCGGCCGCGATAGGTCGCAACGCCCTGATCCGGCAGCCACACGCCTTCGGGCGGCTTGCCGGTCTGCCAGAAGACGTCGATCGGAATGCCGCCGCGCGGGTACCAGTAGGCACCGATCCGCAACCACTTGGGATCGAGCAGTTCCACCAGCCGCTTTGCGATATAGATCGAGCAGTCCTCATGGAAGGCTCCGTGATTGCGGAATGCGTGCAGGAAGAGCTTCAGCGCCTTCGATTCCACCAGCCATTCGTTCGGAATGTAATCGATGACGATGTGAGCGAAATCGGGCTGACCCGTCATCGGGCAGAGAGAGGTGAACTCCGGCGCCGTGAAGCGCACGACATAGTCGGTGCCGGCATGGTTCGAGGGCACCTTTTCCAGCACCGCGTCCTCAGGCGATTTTGGGGTATCGGTCTGGTTGCCCAGCATGKAAAGGTTCGAAACGTCTGTATTGGGCATTCAAGCCTCCTTGATGACTTTGACGCGGATGCCATGGGCCTTTTCGCCCTCCGGCTCCACGTGAATGGCAATGCTCGAGCCCGGATGCACGGCACGGATGGCATCTTCAAGGCGGTCGCATATATCGTGCGCCTGCCTTACAGACATTGCGGCCGGCACCACAAGATGGAAATCGATGAAAGTGACCGCGCCGGCACGCCGCGTCTTCAGGTCGTGCACGCCGAGCGAGCCTGTCCCATGCGTCGCGATTGCCTGCTTGATCGCGTCCTCCTCATGCGTCTCAACAGCCTGGTCCATGAGGCCGCCAATCGAATGCGAAATAACCTTCCAGCCCTGATAGAGGATGTTGACGGCAACGAGGATGGCCAAGATAGGATCGAAGATCGCGTAGCCGGTCGCCAGCGCCAGCAAAAGGCCGATGAGAACGCCGACCGAGGTCACGACATCCGACATGATGTGCTGGCCATCGGCAGTGAGAGCGGGCGAGCGGTACTTGCGCCCCGTCCGGATCAGCAGCTGCGCCCAGATTGCATTGATGACGCCCGCAGCAAAATTTATGGCAAGACCGAGCGCCGGTGCATTCAGCATCCGCGGATCGGACAGATGTGCAACCGCCTCGTTGACGATCAGAAGTGCCGCAACGACGATGAGCACGCCTTCGCTGACCGCCGACAGATACTCCGCCTTGTGATGCCCGAAGGGATGATCGTGGTCGGCCGGCTTCTGCGCATAGCGGATGACGAAAAAGGCGATGAAAGCGGCGACGACGTTGACCGTCGATTCCAGCCCGTCAGACAGCAGCGCCACCGACCCCGTCACCCACCACGCGACCAACTTCAGGCCCATGACGCCGAGCGACATCGGAATGCCCCAAAGCGCCAGCCGCCGAACCGTGAGATTGCCCTGATTGTCCATATCGATCCCTCTGCCAGTCTCAGTGCGCGCCAGTCTCAGTGCGCCAGCCTTCAGTGCGCCAGTCTTCAGTGCGGATGCGAACGAATTGCAGAAACCATGCCATTCAAACGCAAAACCGCCCACGCGAAAATCGCGCAGGCGGCCAATGAGGGCCATATGGGCAACAAAGCGCGATTTGTCAAAGGGTAGAGCCAGCATGGCTGGTTGATTGTCGCGTTTATTCGATGCCTGAAGGCAGGCTTTCGGCGACATCCGGTGCAGCGGGGCCGGCACCGGCCGGGTTGGCGATCAAATGCTGCGGCCAGCGCAAAAGCGCCGCCTGCCCTGCCGCCGTCAGGGCGTAGACGCCCTTTTCCCTGCGCTCGAACCATCCGTAGACATTGCTGAGCAGGATCTTCCCGGCGTCCGGCGCCAAGGTCTTCATGTCCCGTGGCCGCACCAGTCCCTGCTGCAGCGCCGTGGCGCAGGCAAGCGCCTGCTGCCGATAGGCCGTCATGATCGGCGCCCGCGAGCCGCCACCGACGGCGGGATCCCCGCGGCGGCGCTGGTGTTCCTTCACGAGACGCGACCGGCGCTTGGGATTGGTGCGCGGCATCGGCGAGACGGAACTGACGATGACGCTGACCTCACCGGCAGCTGAGACGCCGAGCATGCCGATCCCGAGCCGGCGGCACAGGTCGCGATAGCGCTTGTCGGCCTCCCGCCCGCGCCCCTTGGCCGACACGCGGGCCGCAACCCAGACCTCGTCGCTCGCCGCTGCACGGTCAACGGCCTGGAGAATGAGTTCGAGGTTGAAGGAAAGCTTGAGTTCGCAGACGACCACGACAGGCGGCTCCGAATCGCTGAGCCCGACGAGATCGCACCCGCCGATCTCGCCTTTGACGACATAACCGGCCGCTTCAAGGAAAGCTTTGACCGGCAGATAGAGCGATGTCTCCATAACGAGCAGGGTCGCCTTTCCAGATTGATCGGTTCCGAACGTTCTGATTTGCTTCAGGAAGTCAACAAGACTCTGCAGCGGGCGTCCTTGCGCGGCAACCGCGTCGCCTCAATCCTCGAAGATGTAGGAAGCGCACATCTCGTCGGAACTGCGAGGAGGTTGGCTGCCCGTAAAGACGGCAACCGCAGAGAGACCGTCGCCCGCCGACCAAGACGCCACGTAGCTCACGTCTCCCGCCCCGCAGAGCGCGTTGCCGTTGAGGAGCACCGGATCCCCCGGCTCTTCTACGCGATAGAGCGACGCAGGCACGCGCTTGCCGTCGACGATGAAGTGATCGCCAAGGAGATCGGAAAATGCAAGGCTCTCGCCGTTGGCGAAGGTGATGCTGAAATCGTCGAAGGATATATCGCCGGTCACGCTCTCGGCCGTCTTGCTGTAAGCCGTGTAGTCATCGCCATAGGCGACAAACGACCATGTCGTGGACATGGCCAAAGCCAAGGCAATCGTCCGCAAGCGCATTTTCATCTCATAGCCTTCCTTGAAGGGATCGACGCCAGCGCCGTCGATCCGCCGCACGCCTCATCGGTTGACGCAACGACGGGCAGCCTTGCGTGTCGGCACCGGAACCTGTCAAGCAGATGCAAGGCAAAGGACGCGTCGGCCCAAAAATGGTTCGTCCGCTTTTCGGATGGCATCGAGTTCACGATGGACGACCAAGGGAATCGTCGGCAGCAAAGACGGACGGGATCATTGTGCGGCAGTCGTGAGCGAAAAAATACGCGATGAGCGCTTTTCGCGGCGAGGCCGAGGAAGTGGCCGCGCCGCGCAATCCTTCTGTCGAAGCCGCAACGGCCTCAGGCCGCCTTCGTCTTCGCCTTGCGTGCCAGATGCGCCACGACGTTCTCGATCATCCGCATGCCGGCATCGCCGCCGAGCGTCATGATCGATTCCGGGTGGAACTGGACCGCAGCGATC
This sequence comes from Rhizobium sp. 05L419, assembly GCF_056397845.1. Taxonomy (NCBI): domain Bacteria; kingdom Pseudomonadati; phylum Pseudomonadota; class Alphaproteobacteria; order Hyphomicrobiales; family Rhizobiaceae; genus Rhizobium; species Rhizobium sp. 05L419. Next base: position 117,759 of record NZ_JBFTOF010000014.1, on the reverse strand, counting down.
GGCTCCTTGGCATGCTCGATGCCCATGATCGTGCCATCCTCGCTCTCCGCCGTGATGATGAATTCGCGCGGCAGCGTCGAAGGATCGGCAAAGATCGAGTGGTAGCGACCGACGGTCACTTCCTTGCCGAGGCCGGAGAACACGAGACCAGGCTCCAGCACGCGGATGCGCGACGGCTTGCCGTGCATCGGCAGCGCCAGATGCCTGAGCTCGCCGCCATAGGCTTCCGCAATCGCCTGCAGACCGAGGCAGACGCCGAAGATCGGCAGATTGCGCGCCCTTGCCTTCTTGATCGTCGACTTGCAGTCGAAATCCTTGGGATTGCCGGGCCCCGGCGACAGCACGACGAGATCCGGGTCCAGCCGGTCGAAGATCTCCTCCGGCACCGGCGAGCGCACGGTCGAGACCGTCGCTCCCGTCTGGCGGAAATAGTTGGCGAGCGTATGGACGAAGCTGTCTTCGTGGTCGACCAACAAAATGTTGACGCCCTTGCCGACGGCAGCGACGTCGCGCTGGATCTTGCCGGAGTTGCCGGCCTTTGCATCACGGATGGCGGAAAGCATGGCAGACGCCTTCAGTTCGGTTTCGGCTTCTTCCTCATCGGGAATGGAATCGTTGAGCAAGGTCGCCCCTGCCCTGACTTCCGCAATCCCGTCCTTGATCCGCACGGTGCGCAGCGTCAGACCCGTGTTCATATCGCCATTGAAGCCGACCATGCCGATCGCGCCGCCATACCATGCGCGCGGGCTCTTCTCATGACTTTCTATGAACCGCATGGCCCAGAGTTTTGGCGCACCCGTTACCGTGACGGCCCACGCGTGGGACAGGAAGCCATCGAAGGCGTCCATGTCGTCGCGCAGGCGGCCTTCGATGTGGTCGACCGTGTGGATGAGACGCGAATACATCTCGATCTGGCGGCGGCCGATGACCTTGACCGAACCCGGCTCGCACACGCGGCTTTTGTCGTTACGGTCGACATCCGAGCACATCGTCAGCTCTGACTCGTCCTTCTTGGAGTTCAACAGCTTAAGGATCTGTTCGCTGTCGGCGATCGGATCCTCGCCGCGCTTGATCGTGCCCGAAATCGGGCAGGTCTCGATGCGACGGCCCGACACGCGCACGAACATCTCAGGCGACGCCCCGACCAGATATTCCTGGTTTCCGAGATTGATGAAAAACGAATAGGGCGACGGATTGATCGCCTTCAGCCGCTTGGAAATATCCGAAGGCTTGCTGTCGCAGCGCTCCATGAACTTCTGGCCGGGCACCACCTCGAAGAGATCGCCCTTGCGGAAGCTTTCCTTCGCCTTGACCACGAGCTCGGCATATTCGCCGGGGCGATGATCGCTTTTAGGCGGGATGGCATCGGTGCGCTGGAACGGCTCGACCGCAACGTCGCCGGCCTTGCCCTCGGTCGAGTGGCCGCCCTTTTCGAAATCGTAGCGGTCGATCCACGCCTTGGCCGAATAGTTGTCGACGACAAGGATTTCGTCAGGCAGGTAAAGAACCATGTCGCGCTGATCGGACGGGCGCACGAGCTTCAGGTTGATCGCATCGAACTGGAAGGCAAGGTCGTAGCCGAACGCGCCGTAGAGGCCGAGACTTGCGTCCGCCTGGGAGTAGAAGAGATCGGTAACGGCGCGCAGCACCGTAAACACGGTCGGGATCTTCGAGCGCTCTTCCTCGGTGAAGGCGCGATCCGGCGTCTTGACGGTGAGATCGAGCCGCCGCGCCGTAGAGGCGCCGAGCACCAGATCGGAGATCGTCTTCAGCCGTTCGGTGACGAAGCCGAGGATCACCTCGCCGCGTTCGTTGTAGGCTTCGATCCACACCTGCCGGCCGTTGCACGAAATCCCGAGCGGTGGGTCGACGACGGCGGTATCCCAGCGGGTATAGCGGCCCGGATACTCGTAGTTCGACGAAAACACCGCGCCGCGGCGCTCGTCGAGCTTGTCGATATAGGAGGAGACCGCATCGCCATAGGGGATAGCCCGGCGCTGCCGCGTGACGGTGATGCCGCCCTTGGTCTCGTAAATCTCCGCTCCGTCATCCCGAAGGATCGTTACCATTGTTTCACTCCGTTATCGGCCTGGATGACAGACGGCCTTGAAAACAAAAAAGCCGCCTGGCGTTTTTCCGGGCGGCTCACTCGTCGTCTTTGGACACGATTGGTCGAGGCCGCTTCAGCGAGCCCACCACCAGATTGCGATGTTCAAGGACATGTTCATGGGCGGAATTGTTAGCGTGAGTTCAAGGATTGCGCAAGAGGCTAATCCGGGAATGAAAAGGGCGGCACGAATGCCGCCCTTTGCCACTCGATCGATCAGAGTGATCAGAAGATCTTCGTGAGCGAAACTTTGAACGTCCTGCCCGGTTCCGAGTAGTAGTCAATGGGCTGATTGCTCGCTGGAGCATTGGGGTTGAGATCCCGAAGTGCGAGCGCATTGAAGTACTTCTGGTCGAAGATGTTGTAGACACCAGCCTGCACCCTCAGGCCCTTCAGGCTCTCCGGCGTCCACCATCCCGTAAGATCGACTACGCCATAGCCAGGTGCATCGAACGTGTTTTTGACACCATCGTCGGGCATTGCCGCCGAAGCTGTCATGGACAGGTCGATACCATAACTCTCCTGGCTGTATCCGGCGCCGACGATTGCCTTGAACGGGGCTACAGATCGCAGTCGCGTATTGTCGTCTTCGTTCTTTCCATACGCATAGGCCAGCGCAGCATGAACGTTGAAGCCGTTGTCGAATGTCTTCATCGCACTAGCTTCGACGCCCGAAATGGTCACGCTCTCAACGTTGGCGTAGTTGAACTCCATGAGACCCCCAACGATATTGGTCTCCGTTTCGATGAAGTTCTTGTACCGGTTGTGGAAGAGCGCGACGCGTCCAGTAATGTCGTCGTGGTTGAAGTTAGTACCAATTTCGAACCCGTTGCCGGTTTCGGGCTTGAGATCCGGGTTGCCAAGCTGCGCATAACCTGCACCGGCATTGTAGAAGCGGCTATAGAGTTCATCGACAGTTGGCGCGCGATAGGACATCGACCATTGTGCAAAGAGTTCGACATCCGGGGTGATATCGTAGGTGGCAAGCAGCTTGGGCGAAACGCGGGCGCCGTCCTTGTCCTCAAGCGGACCGAACACCCCGAGCGCCGGGTTGCTGGCGAAACCGCCGGTCGCCGACGGCTCGTATCGGTACCAGTCGAAGCGCGCACCCGGGGTCAACTCGAACCCGTTGCCAAAGGAGATGCGGTCCTCGATCGTCGCGCCGACGCTATAGCTTCTCACGTCGGGAACTTCGGCCTGGTTGTTGAGCGCCGGGCAGGTTGTTGTGCAAAGCGCCCAACTATACTGGCTCCAATCCGTGACCGCGGTTTCCAGGCCGAAGCTCACCGAGTGATCGTAGCCGCCGTACTCGAAATCCTTGGTCGCGCTGCCTGTGCCGCCCCACGTCTTGTTTGTAATCGAATTGTCGCGACCGTAACGGACGCCGGCCGCCGTCCGGCCGCTCGTGCCCGAGGACCGTTCCAGTTCCTGCCAATAGAGTATCGCACGCGCCGTCGTGAAGAATGAATCCGACGATACGGCCTCGTAGTCGTAGTCAAACGAGACGCGCTTGCGATCCCGGTCTTCGGTGCCATTGTAGTCTCCGATCCTAAAGAGAGGCGAAGCAAGGCCCTGGTCGCTCCGGAGGTCGATATCCGCATCGCGGCGGAAGCTTTCAGCCGTCAGCCCGATGCGGTGACCGCCTTCGAGTTCCTGGCGGATCTTGAACATCAGGTTGCTTTGATCGAAGTCGAGCGGATTGGGCTCGGTACGGGACCGGCCGAAGCTGTCGTTGGTCCCTTGATTGTCGACTTCATGTCCCGTGCGGTAGGTGCCCTGCAGCAGGATCGAGGTTTGATCGATTTTCTTGGCAGCGGCAACGGAGCCCGCGATGCTTTCGTCTTCGCTGTCGTAAGTCGACTTGACGATCAGCCCCCAATCGCGGCCTACCGGAATGATGTCTTCCGGTTCGAGCGTCCGCACGACGATCGCGCCGCCCAGCATGCCGGAACCTCCCCGGCTCGAGTCCGAGCCGGCCACCACGTCCAGCGCCGAGAGCGAGGAGAAGTCAAACAAGTCGCTGCCGTTGCCGTTGGCATTGCTTCTCGCGAAAGTGCTTTGGACACGCGCGTTGTTCGAGAGATACGGGATCGGAATGCCGTCGATGACGGTAAGGATGCGGGGACCGGAAAGTCCGCGCAAATTGACGCCTGCGTCGGCTCGAGAGAAATTGACGCCGGGATCGATACTGCGGCCGATATCCTCGAAGTTGGTGATCTGCTTCTGCTCGAGCTCTTTCTTGTCGATCTCCGTTGCAAGCGGCGTATCTGCAATGCTGCCTGCCGGCGCCGTCGTCGTGCGGCGGTTGCCCTTCACGACGATCTTCTGCAGCGGAGTGCCGTTTTCGTCAACGGCAGCGGCGGTGGCAGCCGGCGCACTTTGCGCGAAGGCCTGTGAAACCGGAAGTACGAAGATGGACGCCGCGCCGACCAAGAGCATCGAGCGCCAATACTGGATAACCATAACCAACCCCTTGAGTAAAGTTTACCGGGCTGGCTGGTCGTTACGCGTGTGCGCTTTCGATGGGCTGGCTAGGCTTGCGACGGAATTGCTCCGCCTACTTTCTGCCGCATAAAAAACATGAGTATAATTGTCAATATATGGACTGGCCCATATCTTGATTTATCTAATCATGTTTTCATCGGAGTCGACAACGTTGCGAAATTGCAACGAAATCCGCCGCTGTACGTTTCCCTTGCGCTGAAACGACATGACGGATGGACGCGTGAAGAAAACACTCGCAATCGCAACGGCGTTTATATGCCTCACCGTACTGACCGGTGCCCAATTGCCGGCAACGGGGCCGACCCCTCAAGCCAAGCCCGGCGCACAGCAGGAAAAACCGGCCGAAATCGAAGTTGCCCCGAAGCCGGATTCCGGGGAAGCCAGCCCGGCCTCCCCCGCGGCGCCAGCCGACAAGGCTACCGCGGAGCCGGAAAAGCAGGGACCGAAACTTCCGTCACAACAGACGCTGGAAGAGCAGCACCTGACGATCGCTTCCGAAAGCGATGACGAGCACTCCGAATGCGAGGTCGAGCTTCGAAGCCTCGGCGTGGTCTTCGAGGATATTTCCCGTATCGACGGTGGCAACGGTTGCGGCATCGACAAACCGATCAAGGTTTCAGAAGCGCTGCCAGGGGTCAAGTTGAAGCCCGACGGCGTTTTCCGATGCCCGGTGGCGCTGGCGCTGGCACGCTGGATGAAGGAGAGCGTCATCCCTGCCGCAGCCGTCGCCGCAGCGGAACAGGGCAGGATAACCACCATCAACCAAGCCTCGTCCTACATCTGCCGGCTGCGAAACGGCGCCGAGACCGGCAAGGTTTCAGAGCATGCCCGTGGCAATGCGATCGATATCGCAAGCTTCAGTTTCGAGAAGGGAAAGGACATTGCCGTCGAGCCGCGTCGGGAAGATCCAACCCTGATCGGTGCCTTCCAGCGCACCGTCAGTGCGGCAGGTTGCCTCTATTTCACGACCGTGCTCGATCCGGAAAGCGATGCCGCGCACGAAACCCACTTCCATCTCGACGTGATCGAGCGCAAGGGCGGGTACCGCTATTGCCATTGACGAAATATCGCGAAGCCGCATCAAGAAACGCTTGCTCCGGCTGCAGGAACAGGCGTTTTCGCTGTGTGAGTTCGACTTGCCTGGTCACGGATCCCGGCGTCGCGTGCAGACATAGGCCTTCTTGATGCAGGCGATCTTTGGGGTGGAGCAAGCGGGTTTCCCGTCGACCAAGGCGCAGATCGAGCACTGGTCGCTGAATTCCATACAGTCCGGATTGCTCTTGATGAAATCCGCCATGCTCTGCACCGCAAGGACCGGCTCGTCGGCGACGGAAGCATCTGACAAGACCAGCAAAAGCATCGCTGCGACGACGACATAGCGTCTGGAACGCATTGAAAACGGCATGATCCCATCTCCAATCAGTGTTTCACTGCGGACCCGGCGCTTCGCGATCCGGTTGTCCCTGATCTCGTCACCGAAGGACCGCGCCGCCTAACCCGCGATCAGAACAACCCCTCGATATACCCCTGATCATTCAGGTAGATCCGTTCGGCCGAAGGCGACTTGGGCAGGCCGGGCATCGTCATGATCTCGCCTGTAATGGCAACGACAAAGCCTGCGCCGGCCGACAGGCGGACCTCGCGAACAGACACGACATGCCCCTCTGGCGCACCGCGCAGGTTTGGGTCCGTCGAGAAAGAATACTGCGTCTTCGCCATGCAGACGGGCAGATGGCCATAGCCTTGCTCCTCCCAGGTGTGGAGCTGGTCGCGCACCGCCTTGTCAGCCGTCACCTCACCTGCATGGTAGATCTTGGATGCGATGATCTCGATCTTCTCGAACAGCGAAACCTCGTCGGGATAGAGCGGCTCGAACTTCGCCTGTCCCGATTCCGCCAGCTCGACGACCTTGTAGGCCAGCTCCTCTATCCCTGCCGAGCCCTCGGCCCAGTGACGGCAAAGGATCGCTTCCGCCCCCAGGCGCGAGACGTATTCTTTTACGGCGGCGATCTCCGCCTCGCTATCCGACACGAAGTGGTTGATGGCGACGACCACTGGAACACCGAACTTGCGAACATTGGCAACATGCCGGCCGAGATTGGAGCATCCCTTTTTCAAGGCAGCAACGTTCTCCGTCCCAAGCTCTTCCTTCCCCACGCCGCCGTTCATCTTCAGTGCGCGCACCGTCGCGACGATGACCGCCGCAGCCGGCTTCAGCCCGGCCTTGCGGCATTTGATATCGAAGAACTTCTCTGCCCCGAGATCCGCCCCGAAACCTGCCTCCGTCACCACGTAGTCGCCGAGCTTCAGCGCCGCCTTCGTCGCGATCACCGAGTTGCAGCCGTGCGCGATGTTGGCGAATGGGCCACCATGAACCAGGGCCGGGTTGTTCTCGAGCGTCTGCACGAGGTTCGGCTGCATCGCATCCTTGAGCAGCACGGCCATCGCCCCGTCGGCCTTCAGGTCGCTGGCATAGACAGGCGTCCTGTCGCGCCGGTAGCCGACGATGATGTTGCCGAGCCGCGTCTCCAGATCCTTGAGGTCGCTCGCCAAGCAGAGGATTGCCATCACCTCCGACGCGACGGTGATGTCGAAACCGTTCTCGCGCGGGAAGCCGTTGGCGACACCGCCGAGCGAAGAGACCATTTGACGTAGCGCCCGGTCGTTCATGTCCATGACCCGCCGCCATGTGACGCGACGCAGATCGATGTCCTGCTCGTTGCCCCAGTAGATATGGTTGTCGATCATCGCCGCGAGCAGGTTATGCGCGGACGTGATGGCATGGAAATCGCCGGTAAAATGCAGGTTGATGTCTTCCATCGGGATGACCTGCGCATAGCCGCCGCCGGCCGCACCGCCCTTGACGCCGAAACAGGGTCCAAGCGACGCCTCGCGGATGCAGACGACGGCCTTCTTGCCGATGCGGTTCAGCCCGTCGCCGAGGCCGACCGTCGTCGTCGTTTTCCCCTCGCCTGCCGGCGTCGGATTGATCGCGGTCACCAGTATCAGCTTGCCGTCCGGCCTTGCCGCCTGCTCGGCGATGAACGCGGCACTGATCTTTGCCTTGTCGTGGCCATAGGGTGCGAGATGCGTGGCCGGAATGCCGAGCGCCTCACCGATCTCGAAGACCGGTTTCTTTTTCGCCGCGCGCGCGATCTCGATGTCGGATTTGTGTTCTGCCATGTCCTGCCCCTATCGCCTGCGCGTCTACCGGCACCAGATCTATTTCAACCGAATAGCGAAATATACCGAAACTTGAAGGGCGCCGCGGTTGCCGAAAGACCTCGGTGACGTTTATCACCGGCCATCGATTCTGCATTTGCGAGGGCAGCACATGAAATCACTCGAACTCGTCATCGAGCGCATCATCCTTTCCAGCCGCTGGATTCTCGTCGTCTTTTACATCGGCCTGGCCCTGGCGCTGGCCGTCTATGCCGTTTCCTTCGGCTTCAAGTTCATGAAGGTCGCGGGCAATGTGTTCCTGCTCGACGAGGGAGAAATGATTCTTGCCATGCTTGGCCTGATCGACGCGGCGCTGGTTGCAAGCCTGATCGTGATGGTCATGATTTCAGGTTACGAGAATTTCGTCAGCCGCTTCGACGAGAGCGAAGACGACGTTTCCTTCATCGGCAAGCTCGACGCCGGCAGCCTCAAGATCAAGGTCGCATCCTCGATCGTCGCAATCTCGTCCATCCATCTGCTGCAGGTGTTCCTCAACGTGAACCAGTACAGGGATGGCCAGATCATGTGGCTGACGGTCATGCATATCGCATTCGTCGTCTCCGCCGTGATGCTCGGCTTTCTCGAGCAGTTGATGAAGAAAGCCAAGGGCGGTGACAAGATCTAGCGGGAACCGATTCGGCTGGACTGGCTGCCGGTGATACGTTGCGCACCGCTAAATAGCCTCTCTGAAGCCCTTGCTGTTGTCTTGTGCGTTCGCGACCTGCGCGTGAATTGAAACACTCGCACGCGTCGGTTGATTTTAGTGTCACTAAAAAACAACCAGTAGAAGCGACCGGTGGTTAAAATCACGACAACGCAATTTAATCACTGTCAAAGACGTCAATTCCGGCTAGCCAATATGGCACGACGCATATCTTATGATCCGAAATGCAGGCGGACAGGGACTCGTTGATGTCTTACGTAACTACCTCGGAAAGGCAATCGCTTTTGACCGCAGAGATTGCCGCGGTCAAAACCCGGGCAGCGTTTGCGAAAGTCCTCAATCGCGTGTCCGATGCATTCGGCTTCAGGTATGTCACGCTGATGGACGCGCCATCGCCCGATAGTGTCATGCTCAAGCCGTTGCTGATCGAGACCTCGCTTCCTCCATCCTATGTCAACCAGTTCGATCGTGCCCGCTTCATGCAGCTGCCCGTATTCTCGAAAGAGATGCCGGAGTCCGTCGTGCCTAGGCTTTGGAACCTGTCGGACGCGGCCTGCGTCCTTCCACCAGAGCTGCGGAACCTCAAACACGCCTTCGACATGGAGATCGGCATCGCCATTCCAGCCCGCGCCACGGATGGCAATCGACTGCTGTTCAGGTTGGCAGGCAAGCGCGCGCTGCCTGGCCAAATGGAGGTCAACGAGCTCACCATGGTGATGCTGCATGTGCTGGACGCCCACAATCGGCTAAGATCCTCCAATGCAATCGGCCATCCCACGCTTTCAGTCCGCGAGCGGGAAGTGCTGCGTTGGACTGCACAGGGCAAGACCTCCATCGAGATCGGCCAGATCCTGTCGCTGTCCGATCACACGGTGAACGCCTACATGACCAGTGCGATGAAGAAGCTCGATTGCGTCAACCGCACGCAGCTGGTCGCCAAGGCGATCCGCCTGAAGCTGATCAACTGATCCAGGCTAGCGGTCGAGCACTGAGCGGATTTCGACCAGGTTCGAACGCACCCTCAATATATAGAAGCCCATCGTTGCAAGATGGCTCGGCATGATCCAGCCGTCCTCGCGGCCGTTGGAGATGATCGCCGGCTGGATCTGCAGTGCTGCCTGAAACTGCTTGATGGTAGCCCCGAAAATCGCCCCTAGATTGCGCTCCGCGACGACCCGCGAAAAATCCGATTGGGCAGCACTCAGGATGGCGTAGTAGGCATACAGCTGGCCGTAGGCGAACCAGAAGCGGTCGTCGGCGCGTGTATCGAACCAGCCGCGCGAATGGTTCGCGGAACGCTCCGCCAAAACATCGGAGGTGCTGCCGAGATCGTTCGCGATCCGATCGATGAACTGGATCAGGTTGTCTGCGCGGCCGTCGAACACGGCGTCGCAGCTGGCGAGATCCGCATTGAACTTTCGCAGGCTTTCGATCGCCGACCGGTAATAGCTCGGCGTCGGCGTCTTCGGGCCGAACGGATTAAGCCCGAAATACCAGCTGTATTCGTCGAACTGCAGGTTTCCGCGGGCGTTTTGAAGGTCGTTGTTGATCCCCGATGTGCCACGCACCCGGCCCAGCGAATCGACGAGCTCCACCGCCGTCCGTCGAACGGCCTGGTTAACGCCGCGCTGGAAGGAAGCCTTGTTGTCGAGAAACGGCGTATGGTCCCAGTCGATCCCGAAAAATCCAAGCCGATAAAGCAGCATGGAAGAGATCCACGCATTCTGGTTGACGTTGAAATCTGTAAGATCAGCCGCGACGTCGACGATCGCCGACCGCTGGCAGGTCTTGGCAGTCGAGGCGGCGGCACCGGCGACAGCGGGGATCTCCGTTCCAGCCGGGACGGTACGCTCGGATAGACGGTACTCATCGACGAAGGAAGGATTGAAACCGGACCAGGATTGAGTCTGCCAGACGAAATAGCCGTAGAGAACGACGACCAGCGCTGCAAGGCCCATGATCGGCAGGCGGATCATCCATGTGCGCCGCGCGTACCAGCCATGTGCAGCGAGGAACGGCCAGAGAGCCCACGCCGTGAAAACCCGCGCCCAGCGACCGATTGTCCGGCCGAGCCACCTGAAAAAACCGGCGATCCCGTCGAGCATCGTCCACTCCTATGCAGCAAGGGTTCCATCGCACTGACATATGTGTTTGTCCGCGAAATCACAACATGACGCTGATATTATTGTTTCTTCGGCGAACGCTACGGCCGCGGCAGGCGAAAGCGGAACCGCGATGATATTTTCGTGGTGTCGATGAGCGGCGCGCCCGGCTCGCCTTCGCCCTTGTGCGCGAAGGCCGAAAATTTCTTGTCGAAGGCAGCGTCAGCGGTGCGCTTGCGCTGTTCCAGCTCCTGGGGCAACAGCATGTTGCGCTCGAAGAGCGTGATGGCGTCGGCAATATTCGGAAACAGCTCCGTCGAGATCTGGACCTTCGATCCCGGAATATCGGTATCCACCTGCGCTTCGTAGATCAGCAGCCGCTCCTCGGTGTCGATCGTCAGCTTGCGCATGAGGGCATTGCAGCGTCCGACGTGGCTGTTCAGCGCATCCACCAGGAGCTGGAAGATGCCGATGAACCGTTCACGACGCTGGCTTTCGTCGCGCATCTCATGTTCCTGAGCGGAAATGCGCTCAGCCTCCGCCTTCAATGTCTGGCGCGCCTGCTCCATCCCGTCCCATTCGACCTTGCTGCCATAGAGGCCGATCCGGCCCTGCGTCGTCAGCGCCTTCGCATTGAGCTCCTTGATGCGGAGACGGGCGATGTCGATCTCGTCGACAAGCCGCCGGCGGCGTCCCACGATGTCGACCAGTCCTCTCTCCGCCACCTTGTGCGCGGATATCGCAGCGGCGCGATAGTGTGCGATCAACCCGGCAACGGCATCCGATTTGTACATGAGATCGCGCAGCCGCTCGACCACGGGTGCGGCCCGCACGCGTGCGCCGTGGCGGCGCCACATGCGCTGGCGCGAGAAACGTCCAATAAGCCGCTCGGTCGCTGTAAGACCGCGAAAGCTGTCAAGATCGGCGGAAACCTTTACCGTCAGCACGTCGAGACCGGAAACGAGCTCGGCAAGCAGATCCGTAAACCTGGTGCCGTCGGCAACAAAGGCCTGGAACAGTTGGTTTTCAGTCAGGAAGCGCTCGTCATCCACCTCCGCCGACCGACGCGCGAATTCATCGATGAAGTCGGTGCAGGCGGCAGCCGCCCCTGGCAGCACCTCCGCGAGCCCGCAAGCGGATTGGTATGTCGTGTCGAACGAGAAAGGCTTGCGCACCAGACGACCCCAGGAATCGATTGGCTTGAAACTAGCCCTTCGCTCGCACAAAGAAAACAGCGGCAGGTCAAACTGCCTCGGCAATCCATTCACCATTCATGGCGTCATCCCAGTGGCGGCGGCACAGCGAGACATACTTTTCATTGCCACCGACCTCGATCTGCGCTCCCTCCCGCGCCACGTTTCCCTTCGCGTCGAGACGCACCACCATCGTCGCCTTGCGGCCGCAATGGCAGATGGTCCGGACCTCACGCATCTCGTCGGATATCGCCATGAGTTCCTCGGAAGCAGGAAACAGCTTGCCCAGGAAATCGGTCCTGAGACCGTAGACCATGGCAGGAATGTTCAGACGATCGACAACGCGTGCAAGCTGCCAGACATGCGCGCGCGTCATGAAATGCGCCTCGTCGACAAAGATGCAGGCAATCGGCTCGCCTTCACGGCTGAGGCCATCGATCAGAGCAAACAGATCTGCTTCGGGTTCGAACGCGACGGCGTTGGCCTGAAGCCCGATGCGCGACCCGATGACGCCCTTGCCGGCCCTTTCGTCGAATGCGGCGATCAGGAGAACGGCGCGCATGCCCCGCTCTTCGTAATTGTAGGCGGCCTGCAGCAGCATCGTCGACTTGCCGGCATTCATGGTTGAGTAGTTGAAATAGAGCTTTGCCATCGTTTTCTCCGTGTTTTCGTTCTTGAAAGCTCGAAACCGCGAAGAAAAGCCCCGCATTTTGTTAGCCACAGGAAATTTAAGCACGAAAATCATCGAAGTCCCTGAAATCCCAGCAATCCAGGAAATATGCAGCACGTCGCAATCGGATACGGCGAAGCGGCGCAAACGCACTGTGGTCGCTTGTAAAACTCAGCTATTGGTGATTGGCTTGGGAACGAAAGACTGGGAGTCTGTAGATGAAAACGACAAGCGCATTCAAACTGATCACCGCCACCGCAGTTGCCGCTCTCGCTGTCGCAACCGCAGCAGTCGCAGCAGATCCGGACAGCTGCTCCACCGTCCATTTCTCGGACGTGGGCTGGACTGACATCACCTCCACCACCGCAACCGCAGCAGTCGTCCTCAAGGGCCTCGGCTACACCCCCGACATCAAGGTTCTTTCCGTACCGGTCACCTACCAGTCGCTGAAGAACAAGGACATGGACGTCTTCCTCGGCAACTGGATGCCGACGCAGGAAAAGGACGTACGCCCGTTCCTCGACGACAAGTCGGTTGAATCGTTCGGGCCGAACCTCGTCGGCGCAAAATACACATTGGCGACCAACGCCAAGGGCGCGGAACTCGGCATCAAGGATTTCAAGGATATTGCCGCCCACAAGGACGACCTTGACGGCAAGATCTACGGCATCGAACCGGGCAATGACGGCAACCGCCTCGTCATGGACATGATCGACAAGGACACCTTCGGCCTGAAGGGGATGGAAGTCGTCGAATCCTCCGAACAGGGCATGCTGGCCCAGGTCGCCCGCTCCGAAAAGGAAGGCAAGGCTGTCGTTTTCCTCGGCTGGGAACCGCATCCGATGAACGAGAACTTCAAGCTCACCTACCTGACGGGCGGCGATGATGTCTTCGGGCCGGACTTTGGTGGCGCCAAGGTGTTCACCAACATCCGCGCAGGCTATCTCAACGACTGCCCGAACGTCGGCGCCCTGCTGAAGAACATGGTTTTCTCGCTCGAGATGGAAAACCAGATCATGGGCAAGATCCTGAACGATGGCGAGGACCCTGAGAAGGCCGCGACAGAGTGGCTGAAGGCCAACCCGTCGGCCATCGAGCCATGGCTCGCCGGGGTAAAAACGCGCGATGGCAGCGGCGACGGCCTTCCGGTCGTCAAGAAAAGCCTCGGCCTCTGATAGCGACGAACGGGGTGGCGTGCGCCGCCCCGCTTCCGCTATCATCGCTATTGTTGTTGTTCTTTCTGGATAGGCGAGCCCTTGAACTGGATCACCGACGCTAAAATTCCCATCGGCCCCTGGGCGAAAGCCTTCGTGGATTGGCTGACTTCCAACGCCGATTGGTTCTTCAACCAGCTTGCCTTCGTTCTCTCGCACGTCATCGACGGTCTGCTGTTCATACTGCAGAAGCCACACCCGCTGATCGTCGTCCTCGGGATCAGCGCCATTGCTTATTGGCTGCGCCGCTCGGTGGTCGTCGCGGTCTTCACCTGTCTTGGGCTGCTGTTCATCATGAACCAGGGCTATTGGAAAGAGACGACCGCAACACTGGCGCTGGTGCTCGCGTCTACCTTCGTCAGCATGATCGTCGGGATTCCGCTCGGCATCGCGGCCGCTCGCCGCCCCTGGGTCAATTCCCTGCTGCGTCCCATTCTCGACTTGATGCAGACCATTCCGACATTCGTCTATCTGATTCCAGCCCTTATTCTTTTCGGTCTCGGCATGGTGCCCGGCCTGATCGCAACCGTCATCTTCGCGATCCCTGCTCCCATCCGCCTCACCCGTCTCGGCATCATCTCGACGCCCCCTTCCCTGGTCGAGGCTGCCGAGTCCTTCGGCGCCACACCGATGCAGGTGCTGCGCAAGGTCGAGCTGCCCTTCGCCATGCCGCAGATCATGGCGGGCCTGACGCAAACGATCATGCTGTCGCTCTCCATGGTGGTCATCGCAGCCCTCGTCGGCGCCGAGGGCCTCGGCGTGCCGGTGGTGCGCGCCCTCAATACCGTCAACATCGCCAAGGGCTTCGAGGCAGGTCTCTGCATCGTCATCCTGGCGATTATTCTCGACCGAATGTTCCGCGCGGCGGGTGAAGGAGACGGCACATGACCGCGGTTCGCTTCGACAATGTCAGCATCGTCTTCGGCGATAAACCGGAGAATGCCCTTGCGCTCGCAGATCAGGGCAAGACACGTGACGAAATCGGCGCTGCGACCGGCCTGGTGCTTGGCGTCGCCGACGCTTCGCTTTCCATCGAGGAAGGTGAAATCCTGGTCCTCATGGGCCTCTCCGGCTCCGGCAAATCGACACTGCTACGCGCCGTCAACGGGCTTGCACCCGTGGTACGCGGCACGGTTTCGGTGTCGACCGCCACCGGCCCCGTCAATCCGTACAAGACCAGTGCCAAGGGTCTGCGCGACCTGCGCATGCACACGGTCTCGATGGTGTTCCAGCAGTTTGCGCTGCTCCCCTGGCGCACCGTCGCCGACAATGTCGGCTTCGGGCTCGAACTCGCCGGCATGGCCGAATCCGAGCGCAAGAAACGGGTCGGCGAACAGCTCGAGCTGGTCAACCTGACGAAATGGGCCGACCGCAAGGTCAACGAGCTGTCGGGCGGCATGCAGCAGCGCGTTGGGCTCGCCCGCGCCTTCGCGACGGGTGCGCCGATCCTCTTGATGGACGAGCCGTTTTCGGCTCTCGATCCGCTGATCCGCACGCGCTTGCAGGACGAGCTTCTCGAGTTCCAGCGGCGATTGAAGAAGACGATCCTCTTCGTGAGCCACGATCTCGACGAGGCCTTTCGCATCGGCAATCGCATCGCCATCATGGAAGGCGGGCGCATCATCCAATGCGGAACGCCTCAGGATATCGTCAAGAACCCTGCGGATCAGTACGTTGCCGACTTCGTCCAGCATATGAATCCGATCAGCATGCTGACGGCGCAGGATGTGATGCAGCCGGGTCTCGGCAATGCTGTGTCCGGCAGCGTCAGCGGAACGGCACGCGCCCAGACGCCGCTGATCGACATTCTGGATGCGCTGGCGCGTCAGCCAGGCAGCATCGGCGTTGTCGAAAACGGCGCAGTCATCGGCACCATCTCGGCTCAGGATATCGTCGCCGGCCTGACGCAACACAGGCGAAAAGAACAGGCTTGATCCGATCCTCCACTTCCGCCAGAAAGCGGATATGAAAGATCAAGCTTCCGTTCTCAGGGAAACGGACGGAGAGGCGCGCAAGCTTGCTCGCACCCTTCTCCGCGCCGCCCGCTATGGCGCCATTGCCGTTCTCGACCCCGAGACCGGGTTTCCGTTCGCGAGCCGCGTTCTCCTCGGCACCGACATCGATGGCGTTCCCGTCATTCTCGTATCCGGCCTGTCGGCGCACACCCGCGCGCTGGACGGCGACCCCCGGGCATCGTTGCTGACCGGCGAACCCGGCAAAGGCGACCCGCTGGCCTATGCGCGGCTGACGACGCAGTGCCTCGCCGAACCGGTGGAGCGCGATGGCACGGTCCACGCACGAATACGGAACCGCTTTCTAAACCGCCACGCCAAGGCAAAACTCTATATCGACTTCCCGGATTTCCGTTTCTTCCGGCTTGTGCCTCAATCGGCGAGCATGAACGGCGGGTTCGGCCGGGCCTATGTTCTGGAGGGTGCCGACCTGATAATTCGCTCGAGTGCCAACGAGACACTGGCGACCCGAGACGTGGAGATACTGCGCGATCTGCTGGCTATGCACCCCGCTCTTGCAAGACAAGCAGCTCTCACGCTGAAGGGCGCAGCCCGTGAAAATTGGGGCATTTACGGATTGGATTGTGGTGGTTTTGACCTTATTTCAGGTGAAGTCCTGTTGCGCTACGAACTTGAAACCGTTGCGCAGTCGGTCGAAGAACTTTATTCACATATATCTAACATAAAATACGCAATACCTCAAATTTAGCTATATACAATCTTGAGACGGTGTTGATAGTTTTCGGCGTCTGTCAATTTGAGGCAGACGCATACGTTTTTGAAAACAGTTTCACATCGGGAAGACGATTATGGATACAATTGATTTGACCGCAAACGCAAACGTTGCGGCAGCTTTATTATCGGCAATGGCAAATCCCAAAAGGCTTCTTATTCTCTGCAATCTGGTAAAGGGCGAAATTCCGGTCGGCGCTTTGGCGACCGAGGTCGGCCTTAGCCAATCGGCGTTGTCGCAGCATCTTTCGAAGCTCCGAGCGCAGAAGCTCGTCAAGACGCGCCGTGATGCGCAGACGATCTACTACTCGAGCACGTCCGATCAGGTTATCCGTATCCTCGAAACGCTGACCCAAATCTACGCCGAGCCGGTCCGCGCCAAATCCGCAGCCTGAAAAGAACACCGCTGACGGGGCGGTCGGATTGCAAGTCTCTCCCAAAGAGAGGCACCTGTTTTCAATCTGTCGTCATATTTCGGGACCGGCAAATCTCTGTTTGCCGGGTCTTTTTGTTGTGGTGCGTACTTTTGCCGCCGGTACGCAAAGTCATCGGTCCGCGGCTTGACGCCCCCGGATGCGCTGATAATTTGACCGGGCAGTAAAAATAACGGTGCTTCGCTAGCCAATACCGGGAACGGCCTCCGAAACGGCCATGGAGAACAGCATGTCCAACCGCCTCAATGCCACGCCAAACGACCTTCGCGCCTTTTGGATGCCCTTCACCGCGAACCGTCAGTTCAAGAAGGAGCCCAGGCTCTTCGTCGGCGCCAAGGACATGTATTACACGACCCATGACGGCCGCCAGGTGTTGGACGGCACCGCCGGCCTTTGGTGCGTCAATGCCGGCCATTGCCGTACGAAGATCACCGAAGCGATCAGCGCGCAGGCTGGCGAACTCGATTACGCGCCCGCCTTCCAGCTCGGCCACCCCAAGGCCTTCGAACTGGCAAACCGTCTGGTCGATCTCGCGCCGGAAGGCATGAACCACGTTCTCTACACCAACTCCGGTTCAGAATCGGTGGAAACCGCGCTGAAGGTGGCCCTCGCCTATCATCGGGTGAAGGGCAACGGCTCGCGCTTCCGCCTGATCGGTCGCGAGCGCGGCTATCACGGCGTCAACTTCGGTGGCATCTCCGTCGGCGGCATCGTCTCCAACCGCAAGATGTTCGGCACGCTCTTGACCGGGGTCGATCACATGCCGCACACCCATCAGCCCGGCAAGAACAGCTTCACCAATGGCCAGCCAGAACATGGCGGCGACCTCGCGTCCGAGCTGGAGCGCATCGTCACGCTGCATGACGCCTCCACCATTGCCGCCGTCATCGTCGAGCCGGTTTCGGGCTCCACGGGCGTCCTGATCCCGCCAAAGGGCTATCTGCAGAAGCTGCGCGAGATCTGCACCAAGCATGGCATCCTGCTGATCTTCGACGAAGTCATCACCGGCTTCGGCCGCCTCGGCGCGCCTTTCGCTGCCCAGTACTACGACGTCAAGCCGGACATGATCACGACAGCCAAGGGCCTGACCAACGGTGTCATCCCGATGGGCGCGGTCTTCGTCACCTCCGAGATCCATGATGCCTTCATGGAAGGCCCGGAACACATGATCGAGTTCATGCACGGCTACACCTACTCCGGCAACCCGATCGCCTCGGCCGCGGCTTTGGCGACGCTCGACGTCTACAAGGAAGAGGGCCTTCTCACCCGCGCCAACGAGCTTTCGGACTACTGGGCGGAGGCACTGCACTCGCTAAAGGATTGCCCGAACGTCATCGATATCAGGAACACCGGCCTGATCGGCGCGATCGAGCTCGATCCGATCGCCGGCGAGCCGACGAAGCGCGCCTTCACCGCCTTCCTGAAGGCATACGAAAAGGGATTGCTGATCCGCACGACAGGCGACATCATCGCACTCTCGCCGCCGCTGATCATTGAGAAGCACCACATCGACGAGCTTTTCGGCAAACTGCGCGAAATTCTGCAAAACAACATCTAAACGACACCTTCCGGGGCTCGTTTTTTGTCATTTCAGGCAAAAGCGAGCCCTATTTCTTTATCTTCTTGCGTAATCGGCGGTAAATTCCTAAGAAACTTGCCATGTGCCCATCGAAGCCAAATATGGCAGGCGGGCGCATTCGCCGCGCGCGATCCGTCGTCTCTTGGCGCATCCCCTCGAGGGTTGTTGTACGACTTGGGTAGCCGCCGTGGCCGAAAAGTCGCGGGTTTCAAACCCATCCAAGGAGATAGAGAAATGAACCTCAAGACATTGTCGGGCGTGACCATCCTCGCCTCCCTCGCCTTTGCGCCGATTGCCCATGCAGACATCACTATCGGATTGATCGCGCCGCTGACCGGCCCCGTCGCCGCCTATGGCGACCAGGTGAAGAACGGCGCCCAGACCGCGGTTGACGAAATCAACAAGAGCGGCGGCATCCTCGGCGAAAAGGTCATTCTGAAATACGCTGACGACGCAGGCGAGCCCAAGCAGGGCGTTTCTGCGGCAAACCAGATCGTCGGCGACGGCATCCGCTTCGTCGTCGGTCCGGTCACGTCGGGCGTTGCAATTCCGGCTTCCGACGTACTGGCCGAAAATGGCGTGCTGATGGTTACTCCTACGGCAACCGCCCCGGATCTGACGAAGCGTGGCCTCACAAACGTCCTGCGCACCTGCGGCCGCGACGACCAGCAGGCCGAAGTCGCCGCCAACTACGTCCTGAAGAACTTCAAGGACAAGCGCGTCGCGATCATCAACGACAAGGGCGCCTACGGCAAGGGTCTGGCCGACAGCTTCAAGGCGACGCTCAACGCCGGGGGCATCAAGGAAGTTCTCGACGACGCGCTCAGCCCGGGCGACAAGGACTTCAGCGCGTTGACCACCCGTCTCAAGGCCGAGAAGGTTGATGTCGTCTACTTCGGCGGCTACCACCCGGAAGGCGGCCTTCTTGCCCGCCAGCTGCATGACCTGTCCGTCAACGCCACGATCATCGGCGGCGATGGCCTGTCCAACAGCGAGTTCTGGAACATCGGCACGGATGCGGCCGCCGGCACGGTCTTCACCAACGCCATGGACGCAACCAAGAGCCCGGACTCCAAGACAGCAGCCGACGCGCTGAAGGCCAAGGGCATCCCGGCCGAAGCCTTCACGCTCAACGCCTATGCCGCAGTCGAAGTGCTCAAGGCCGGTATCGAGAAGGCCGGCAGCGCCGAAGATGCAGAGGCCGTCGCCACCGCGCTGAAGAGCGGCGAGCCTGTTGCGACCGCGATCGGCAAGCTGACCTATGGCGAGACCGGCGACCTGACCTCGCAGAGCTTTGCCCTCTACAAGTGGGAAGCCGGCAAGATCGTTCCGGCTGAATGAGCCTGGCCTTTTCGACAGCATTCACCGGGCGCCTTCATCGGGCGCCCGGTTTCGTATGTGGAGCGAGCACTCGACAAATCCCGGCGACCTCGCTTTGCCCGACATATGGGCTATAGTTCGACGCAATCAGAACGAGGACGCCCATGACCGCCAAACTCGAACGCCTTATCGACCAGGGAACCGGCCGCGAGCCGGCCGATATCGTTCTGAAGGGCGGGCGGTTCTTCGATCTTGTGACAGGCGAACTGGTGCAATCGGATATCGCCATCTGCGGCGACCGCATCGTCGGCACCTGCGGCGACTATGAAGGCGAGACCGAGACCGAGATCGACATCTCCGGCCGCATCGTCGTCCCCGGCTTCATCGACACGCATCTGCACATCGAATCCTCGCTGGTGACGCCGCACGAATTCGACCGCTGCGTCCTGCCCTACGGCGTGACGACTGTCATATGCGATCCCCACGAGATCGCCAACGTGCTCGGCACCGAGGGCATCGAGTTCTTCCTGGATTCGGCGCTGGAGACGATCATGGACATCCGTGTCCAACTCTCCTCCTGCGTACCCGCCACCCATCTCGAGACCTCGGGCGCCGACCTGCCGATCGAAAAGCTGCTGCCGTTCCGCGATCACCCCAAGGTCATCGGCCTGGCCGAGTTCATGAATTTCCCGGGCGTGATCCACAAGGATCCGATCTGCATGGCCAAGCTCGCGGCCTTCCAGGGAGATCACATCGACGGCCATGCACCGCTGCTGTCGGGCAACGACCTCAACGGCTACCTCTCGGCCGGCATCCGCACCGAGCACGAATGCACCACCGCTGAAGAGGCATTGGAGAAGATCCGCAAGGGCATGCACATCCTCGTGCGCGAGGGTTCCGTCTCCAAGGACCTCGCCGCCCTGATCCCCATCATCACCGAACGCCTGTCGCCTTTCATCGCGCTTTGCACCGACGACCGCAATCCGCTCGACATCGCCGAGCAGGGGCATCTCGACTACATGATCCGCACGGCGATCGGACAGGGCGTCGCGCCTCTTGCCGTCTACCGCGCCGCTACGATCTCGGCGGCCCGCGCATTCCGCCTCAGCGACCGCGGCCTCGTCGCTCCGGGCTGGCGCGCCGACCTCGTCGTCGTCGACAGCCTGGAGACCTGCAAGGCCGAGATGGTCTTCTCGGCCGGACGCAAGGTCACCACGGAGCTCTTTGCCACCCGCAGGCCCGTTGCGCCCGTCGGCCTGGACAGCGTCAAGGCACGGCCCGTCAACGCCGCCCATTTCGGTGTGCCGGTGGCCGATGGCGAAACGCCCGTGATCGGCGTCATGCCAGGCAAGATCATCACCGAGCACCGCCGCTACCGGCTGCCCGTCAAGGGCAACCAGACATCGGTCGACCTCGCCAACGACATCATCAAGGTCGCCGTCATCGAGCGCCACGGCAAGAACGGCAACCACGCCAACGGCTTCGTCCAGGGCTTCGGCCTGAAAAAGGGCGCCATCGCCTCCACCGTCGGCCATGACAGCCACAACATCTGCGTTGTCGGCGTCAGCGAGGACGACATGGCGCACGCCGCAAACAGGCTCGGCGAGATCAAGGGCGGCTTCGTGGTGGTCGAAGACGGCAAGGTCACCGGCGAGATCGCGCTCCCCGTCGCCGGCCTGATGAGCCTCGAGCCCTATGAAAGCGTCCGCGACACGCTCCACTATCTCAGACAGGCCGCCTACGCGCTCGGGACCACCCTGGAGGAGCCCTTCCTGCAGGTCGCATTCCTGCCGCTACCGGTCATTCCGCATCTGAAGATCTCGGACAAGGGCATGGTGGATGTCGACAAGTTTGCGCTGATCGGATGAGTGGGTTCTTGGCGAACGAACCACGGGCGCTTGGCTTCGCCGCCGATGACAAGGCTTGAACAAACAGAAAAATCCGTCAGCGTACTCGACCCCACGGAGTTCGAGGCTTTCTCCACCTGGTTTGAAGCGGTTCAGGCCGAGCGTTGGGACGAGCAGATCCAAACAGACGCCATTGACGGAAAGCTTGATCGCTTTGCCGGCAAGGCCCTGGCTGACCTTAGAGCCGGACAGCAGCACTCACTTTGAACCACCATGCCACCGCCGAGTTCTGGAGAGCGTATGATGGATCGGCTCCAATGCACGGACGACAGACTGCTTAAATAGCCGCCCTGCACCCTTCTAAGCCTTCACCCGCCCACAAAACGCATCCAGCGCCCCAAGTTTCACMGCTCCTGCCCCGGCGACCGCTGCACCACCCGGCATTGGCAGCCTGTCGCCGAGCACCATGCCCGCCGGAAGCTGGAACTTTATCGGTTGCCGCGTCAGGTTGAAGACGAAAAGCAGCGTCTCCCCACCCTTCCGCCGCGTGAATGCCAGCAGATCCTGGTTGGTGCCGATGAAATCCATGTCGCCGTCGACAAGTTCCGGATGGCTTTTGCGGAAGGCGAGCGTCTGGCGGTAGTGATTGAGCACCGATGCTGCGTCCGGCTCCTGCGTGTCCACGGAAAGGGCAGCCTGTTCGTGAGGCACAGGCAGCCAGGACTTCTCGGCTGTCGTGAAACCGGCATGCGCCTTTGCGGCCTCCCACGGCATCGGGGTGCGGCATCCATCGCGCCCCTTGAAGGCCGGCCAGAAGCGGATGCCATAGGGATCCCGCAGATCCTCGAAGGCAAGCTCGGCCTCCGGCAGTCCCAGTTCCTCGCCCTGATAAAGGCAGATCGAGCCGCGCAGCGCCGCGAGCACGGAGATCGCCAGCTTCGCGATGACCGGCCGCTCCGCCTCAGTCTTGGCGAAGCGGCTGACATGGCGATTGACGTCATGATTGGAGAAGGCCCAGCACACCCACCCGTCCACCACGGCCTTCTGGAAGGCGTCGACACAGTTGCGGATGTGCGCCGCGGTGAAATCAGGCCCGAGCAGATCGAAGGTGTAGCACATGTGCAGCTTGTCACCGCCGCTGGTATAGGCCGCTACCGTCTTCAACGACCGCGCGCCGTCGCCCACTTCACCGACGGTCGCGCGGCCCTCGTAGCGGTCCAGCAACGCGCGAAAACGCTGCAGGAAGCCAATGTTCTCCGGCTGGGTCTTGTCGTAGAGGTGGTTCTGCATGCCGTAGGGATTGGAATCGGGCGCATCGAGCCCGGCATCGCTGGTATCGGGTTCGTGCGGAGGATTGCTCCGCAGCAGCTTGTCGCAGAAATAGTAGTTCACGGTGTCGAGGCGAAAGCCGTCGACGCCGCGATCCAGCCAGAACCTCACGGTTTCAAGCAGAGCCTCCTGAACCTCCCTGCTGTGGAAATTGAGGTCCGGCTGCGAGGTCAGGAAGTTGTGCTGGTAGTATTGCCGGCGTACGCCGTCCCACTCCCAGCCCGGCCCGCCGAAGATGGAAAGCCAGTTGTTCGGTGCAGTGCCATCCGGCTTCGGATCCGCCCAGACATACCAGTCGGCCTTGGAATTGGTCCGGCTCGAACGGCTCTCCACGAACCAGGGATGGACATCCGCCGTGTGCGAAATTACCTGGTCGATGACGACCTTGATGCCGAGCGCGTGCGCGGCGGCCATCATCTCGTCGAAGTCGGCAAGTGTTCCGAAGATCGGGTCGACCTCGCAATAGTCCGACACATCGTAGCCCATATCGGCCATCGGCGACTTGAAGAAAGGCGACAGCCAGATCGCGTCGACGCCAAGGGATGCGATATAGGGAAGACGCCGGGTAACCCCTTTCAGATCGCCAAGCCCGTCGCCATTGGTGTCCTGAAACGACCTTGGATAAACCTGATAGACAACCGCGCCACGCCACCAATCCGCATTCCCGCTCGCCTGCAATGCCATCTGTCGTCGTTCCTCGCGCCAATCAACTCGAGTGCAGACTAAGGCGAACGGCACAAAAGACAACCGCGGTCACGCCGCTTTGCCGGCGCGGAACGTCACGTCCTCAAGCAGTCGGCACCGGACAGCCGATCTTCTCCATCTTCTTTTCCACTTTGTCGCGTTTGTTCATGACTTTTCGCATGTGAGAGTTGTCTCCTGCCTGTCTCCATTTTCCCGTAAGCGTCCGGCACTTTGCCGCGTTGCCACTGTCGGTGCGGGGGTCATCGCTGCTCCCGCTACCCTTCCCGGCGGTGGATGGCAGGGCGATGAGCGGTTGCACCACCAGCAAGACAAGCGCGATGTGCACCAGCGTCTTCATTCGAACCGCCTCCAAACCAGCATCTTGCAAGGCGGGACTTTACGCCGGGTCAGCCCCACGGGCAAACCATGCGTCTATGCGCTTGTCACGATCCCTCTCTGCGCGTATCAGCGAAACGAGGTGAATCAGGGAGGCTGACGTTGAGCGCACGTTTTCTATCAATCGGTGAGTGCATGGTGGAGCTATCGCAGGCCGGCGCCGGCTTGCTGAGAAAGGGCTTTGCCGGAGATACGCTGAACACGGCCTGGTACGCCCGCGCCTGCCTCCCGCATGCATGGACGGTCGACTACTGCACGGCGCTTGGCGACGATGCCATGTCCGACGAAATGATAGCGTTCTTCAAGGACGCCGGCATCGGCACCGACCTGATCCGCCGCATCAAGGGCAAGGCGCCCGGCCTCTACATGATCAGCCTCAAGGATGGCGAGCGTTCGTTCAGCTACTGGCGCGACAGTTCGGCGGCCCGCCAGCTTGCCGCCGATCCCGATTTCCTGCGCCAGGCGATCGAGGTCAGCGACGTGGTCTATTTCTCCGGCATCACGCTCGCGATCCTGTCACGCGACGACGCCAATACGCTGCTTGCCGAAGTTCGACGCGCGAAGGCCGCCGGCAAGCTGGTCGCTTTCGACCCGAACATTCGACCGCGGCTCTGGTCGAGCTACGACGAGATGCACGCGACAATCAGCGAAGGCGCCCGCGCCTCCACGCTCGTCATGCCGGGCTTTGACGACGAGGTGGCCCATTTCGGCGACGTGTCCATCGATGCGACGATCCACAGATACAAGACGCTTGGAGCCACTCATGTCCTCGTCAAGAACGGGGCCGAAGGTGCGACCTTGAATTTCGACGGCATCGAAAGCGTCGTGCCTGCAGCGAAGGTGGCCGAGGTCGTGGACACCACGAGCGCCGGCGACAGCTTCAACGGCGCGTTTCTGGCTCGCTATCTCGAAACCAAGGATGCACCCGCGGCAGCCCGTTTTGCGGCAGGGATCGCTGCGCGCGTGGTCAGCGAACACGGCGCGCTGGTGGCCAGGGAAAAACTCGGGCTGGAACAGGCGTAGGCCCTGAAAGCGCACACCGCCTGCACGACGAACGGGGCATGGCCGCGCACTTGGCAGCACTGTAATATTTCCGTCGTCGACGCCCCTCAAAATAAGGTCGCGGGAATCGATCATCCGAGCCCGCCCGGGGCTATGCGCCGTCATCCGGTAACCGGCGCGGATGAAGGTCGGGGTCATGCTGCAACGTCTGTCGAACATCCCTCACGGCGAAAATGCCTCCGTATCGCCATTGGACAAGCCGGAGCGACTGGTCATCATCAGCGATGCCTGGCACCCTCAGGTCAACGGCGTCGTTCGCTCGATCGAGAATACCAACCGTGAGCTTGCGAAGATGGGGATCGAGGTTGCGATGGTGACACCGCAAGGCTTCAGAAGCATCCCCTGCCCGACCTATCCGGAAATCCGGCTCTCGATCGCCAGCTACCGCAGGATCGCAAGAGAGATACGGAAGCACAAGCCGTCATACGTGCACATCGCCACGGAAGGCCCGCTCGGGCTGACAGGGCGGCGCTGGTGCCTGAAGAACCGGATGCCGTTCTCGACCAGTTATCACACGCGCTTCCCTGAATACGTCGCTGCCCGCCTGCCTATCCCCAAGAGCTGGCTCTATGCCTTCGTGCGGTGGTTCCACAATGCCGGCGCGGCCTGCATGGTGGCAACGCCCAGCCTCGCGCAGGAGCTCTCCGAAAAGGGCATTCGCAACCTGGTGCCTTGGAGCCGCGGCATCGACGCCAACCAGTTTCACCCCGAGGCACCGGAGGATCAGCCCTTCGGCCTGAAGCGCCCGATCTTCATGACGGTCGGCCGCGTTGCGCTGGAGAAGAACCTGCCTGCCTTTCTCGACCTCGATCTGCCCGGCTCCAAGGTCGTTGTCGGCGACGGCCCTGCCCGCGCCGAGCTCGAGAAGCGCTATCCCGGCGTGCTCTTCACCGGCCTGAAATTCGGGGAGGAGCTGGCCCGCATCTATGCGCAGGCCGATGTCTTCGTCTTCCCGTCGCAGACCGACACGTTCGGCAATACGATCCTCGAAGCGCTGGCGTCCGGCGTGCCGGTCGCGGCTTACCCCGTCACCGGTCCGCTCGACATTATCGGCGACGACAGCGATGTGGGCGCGCTCGACGAGGACCTTCGGTCTGCATGCCTTTGCGCCCTTTCCTGCTCGCGGGAACAAGCGCGTGCGCTTGCCATGCAGTACTCCTGGGAGGCGGCAACCCAACAGTTCATCAACAACATCCGTGCCGCCAACGGCGTCATTACGCCAAAATGGAAGAAAGCCTGGCAGTTTGCCGCCAAATCGTTGCCGAGAAATAAGAGGCTCGGCGACCCGGGCGCCGCGTCATCGGTCTAGCGTGCAACGGCGAGCCATATGGCTGCGGGCCGAGCTTGCGGAAATGAAACATCGTCGGCTCGGCACTCTGAGCCTGATCTAGCCCGCGGCCATCTTCGCGGCGGGTAGTCATCGAAATTGGGAGGCCGGACATTGCCCGGCCTCCAGTCATGTCCTGTTACTCGTCGCCGCCGTCGTCGTCGCCACCATCATCGGAGCTGTCGTCACCGGAATCATCGGAGCTGTCGTCGCTCTCGTCCTCGCTGGTTTCCTCGTCGCTGGAAGATTCCTCCTGCGTCGTGGCCTCTTCGACGGTGGTCTCCTCGCTCTCGTAGGAGCTTTCGATCGTCTGTGTTTCCTCAGACACGTATTCGGAATAGGAGAACGACGTTTCGGTCGTATCGCTTTCCCAGCTGGAGATCTCCGTCACCGACACCGCTTCGTTGTACTCTTCGAGCGTGATCACCGCGGCAACGGCGACCGGCGCGCCATCGCGCAGCACCGCGAACGCGATATCGGATTTGCCGGCCTTCAGGTCGCGGCTGACGGCGATGTCGACGTCGACGGGCTTGTGAACCTTGTGGCCGTGTACTTCGGAAAGCACGTCGCCCGGCTTGATGCCCTGCTTGTCGGCGACGCCGCCCTTCTTGACGGAGAGCACGAGCACGCCGCGCTCGCCCTTCTTGAGTTTGAACTGTTTGATGACCGCTTTGTTCACAGGCAGCAGCAGCGCATCGAGCGCCTTGGAAATCTGCGGCGCCGGCAGGCCATGCGCCGGCGGTGTCGCGGCATAGGCAGCGGAATAGCCGCCCATCGGCGCGGCAATATTGGCAACGATAATCAGTGCGCGTAGTGCGTTATAGGCAGTCTTCAAAGGTTTTTCTCCACTCGAAGCGCGCCGGCGGGGCTACCGGCTCTGCGCTGGTGCAAGAAATAGCAGTCGGGCTTTAACATCCCTCTAACTTGTTAGCAGGGTGCAACCTGCGTTTCTGCAACCCTGGACATGCGGGGCAACCGCTGCGGCCCCGCGAACACGAGGCTCTCAATCATGAAATTCCGCTCCCTGCTGCCGTGGCGCGCCACGGCCGGCCGCAATCTCGTGCGTGAACGCAAGGCTGCTTCCGGCTTCATGTCGCTGACTGCGGAAGGCAAGGCGAACTGGACCGGGCGCTCCTACGCCGGCCTGTCGCGCGAAGGTTTTATGCGCAATCCGGTGGCGCATCCGGCGTCAGGCTGGTGTCGGAGGCCACCGCCTCGGTGCCGCTGCTGCTCTCCGAAGGCGATCGCGAGCGGCCCGATCATCCGCTGCTGTCGCTGCTGCGTCAGCCGCACGGCCATATGGGCGGCCCGGATTTCTTCGAGGCGCTCTACTGCCACCTGCTGCTGTCAGGAAACGCCTGTGGCGGGAATCCAGCCACGACGCGTCCGCGCCGTGAAAAGACCCTATCGCCCCTCATACCTGTGACGAGCACAGGTATGAGGGGCGATAGGGAGGAAGTCTCAGCGGGAACCTCTATCATCCCAGCGTACCGAATGCCGGTTCGGCTCTTTCCCGTGGCAGAGCGGGAAAGGCAAGCGCAACGGCTGCCGCGCCGAGGCCGACCATCGCAGAGCCGATGAAAAGCCATGAATAGTTGGCGAAGGTGTCGAAGATCCAGCCGCCGACCAGCGGACCGAACGCCATGCCAAGACTGGAGAGCATCGTCGCCGCACCAAACACCGTGCCGACGATGCGCGGTCCGAAATACTCGCGTGCCAGAACCGCATAAAGCGGCATGACGCCGCCATAGGCGCTGCCGAAGATGACGGCCAAAAGGTAGAATTCGCCCAAACGGCTGACGAACAGATAGGCCGCCAGCGCGATGGCTTGCACCAAAAGGCCGGCGACGATGACCGGCTTTACGCCGATCCTGTCGGCGAGCCCGCCGTAAAGGAGACGCCCGCCAAGCCCTGCCAGTCCCTCGACGCTGTAGATACTGACCGCAGCCATAGGTGCGACGCCGCAGATCGTCGCGTAACTCACCATATGGAAGATCGGCCCCGAATGGGCTGCACAGCAGGCGAAGAAGGTCAGGCCAAGGACGAGAAACTGCGGCGAACGGAACACCTGCGACAGCGCAGGTCGCCCGCCCTTGGTCGCGATGCCGGCCTCTCCTTCATCGGTGACCACGGCTGGTGGCTTGCGAACCAGCAGCGCTGCCGGCACCAGGAGGGCCCAGGCCGAAACGCCGATTATGAGCATCGCCGTGCGCCAGTCGGAGGCCGAGATGAGCCAGCGGGCCATGGGCGAGATGGTCATCGGTGCAACGCCCATGCCGGCTGAAACAAGGGAGACCGCAAGGCTGCGGTTCGTGTCGAACCATGCGGTCGTCGCGGCGATCATCGGAGCGAAGAACGTACTGGCGGCGAGACCGACCAGAATGCCGTATGTCAGCTGAAATTGCAGGAGGGTCCCCGCCCGGCTCGCCAGCACCAGTGCAAAGCCGAGCAACGCCGATCCGATCAGCACGACGACACGCGGACCGAAACGGTCGCTTGCTGCGCCCCACATGAATCCGCCGATGCCCATGACGATGAAGTTGAGCGTCATCGCACTCGCTATGCCGACATGTGACCAGCCGGTGTCCGCTGCGATCGGCCCCTGGAAAATGGCCAGCGAAAACATCGCACCAAGCGCAACGCAGGTCATCATCGCACCCGCGCCGACGATAACCCAGCGATAGGAATTACTCATAGCTMGCAACCTCCGTGTCGACGTTATCCGATCCACTCCCGGGCGCTGGACCTGCCGTCCTCGGCCCTTACGACCCTAAGACGTTTGATCGTCCACATATTCGACATCCGCCGACAATTTTCCAGGCGCAGGCCTCCGGTTGCAAGAGGCCCGCAGTCGCAGGCCGCGACCAACGGATCAGAATAAATCCACAGCCTAAAGCAGTAAAATTAGACAAACCGTGAGTGTCATGAGATTGTAACAACAATAGAATCGGAAGGTACATGTCCGAAGAACGTTATTT
Source organism: Rhizobium sp. 05L419 (assembly GCF_056397845.1). Classification (NCBI taxonomy): domain Bacteria; kingdom Pseudomonadati; phylum Pseudomonadota; class Alphaproteobacteria; order Hyphomicrobiales; family Rhizobiaceae; genus Rhizobium; species Rhizobium sp. 05L419. The sequence continues at coordinate 88,382 of NZ_JBFTOF010000014.1, read as the reverse complement.
ATTCGACTCCAAATCGCATAAGGCCGTCATGTATCAGGCCGGCGACCATCTATACCCCATCGCTGGTAATAAAGCCGAGCATTGGGTGTCAGGGGACTACATTTTCTGCTTGAGAACGCAAAAAATCTCGTTCTGGATTCTCGGAAATGACGTCTACGGCCACCTCGGTAGCGGGGAATTGACCCGTGAACCGATCTATTACTTTGGTGCTTGATGCCCCCGTCCCGTGCCGGAGAGCGGACGGCAAATCCCTTGCATCCGTCGCCTGAGGCAACGGCGGATGTCCGGCCGCAGAACGCGGCCGAGCCAGTCTCATCGCCGACCTACGTCCGCCGCTTCTTCGACTCGTACGGATTTTCCGGTGAGCGATAGTGGATGCGGATCGGCACGCTCGGCATGTCGAAATCCACGCGCAGGCTGTTGATCAGGTAGCGCGTATAGGATTCAGGCAGCGCGTCGGAGCGCGTGCAGGAGATCATGAACGCCGGCGGGCGAGCCTTCACCTGCGTCATGTATTTGAGCTTGAGGCGGCGGCCGGAAACGGCCGGTGGTGGATGCTGTACCTGCTGCTGCTCGAGCCAGCGGTTGAGCTTGGCGGTCGAGATGCGCTTGTTCCAGACCATGTCCGTGTCGATGATCGCCTGCATCAGCTTGTCGAGGCCGCGGCCGGTCTGGCCCGAGATCGGCACGGCGCGGATGCCGCGCGCCTGCGGCAACAAGCGCTCGGTCTTTTCGCGCAGGTCGGCAAGCACGGCCTGCTGATCCTCGATCATGTCCCACTTGTTGAAGGCGAGAACGGCGGCGCGGCCTTCGCGGATCACAAGATCCACCAACTGAAGGTCCTGCTTCTCGAACGGAATGGTCGAATCGAACACGATGACCACGGTTTCGGCAAAGCGGATGGAGCGCAAAGCATCTGCGACGGACAGCTTTTCCAGCTTTTCCGTCACGCGCGCCTTGCGGCGCATGCCTGCGGTATCGAACATCTTGATGATGCGGCCGCGCCAGTCCCATTCGACCGAGATACTGTCGCGGGTGATACCGGCTTCCGGACCGGTCAGCAGACGGTCTTCACCGAGGAAACGGTTGATGAGTGTCGACTTGCCGGCATTGGGGCGACCAATGATCGCCACGCGCAAAGGCTTGGTGTCGTCATAGGTCGGCTCGAAATCCTCGTCTTCTTCCAGGTTCTCCGGAATGTCGACATTGGTGACGGCGACGTCTTCCTTTTCCTTCGGGTAGGCGCGGTCCTCACCGATCGCCGCGACGATGGCGTCGCGCAGATCGAGCATCCCCTGCCCGTGTTCGGCCGAGATCGGCGTCGGCTCCCCGAGGCCGAGCGTATAAGCGTCATAAAAACCGCCGTCGGAACCTTTGGCTTCCGCCTTGTTGGCAACGAGGATGACGGGCTTGCCGCGGCGACGCAGCATCTCCGCCAGATCCTTGTCGACCGGGGTCAGGCCAAACTTGGCATCGACGACGAACAGCGACAGGTCCGCCTCGTCGATCGCCGCTTCCGTCTGGGCACGCATGCGGCCCAGCAGGCTTTCCTCGTCCGCCTCTTCGAGACCCGCGGTATCGATGATGGTGAAGTTCAGTCCCATGAGCCGCGCATCGCCGGGGCGGCGGTCGCGGGTGACGCCGGGCGTGTCGTCGACAAGGGCCAGCTTCTTTCCAACGAGGCGGTTGAAAAGGGTCGACTTGCCGACATTCGGGCGACCAACGATCGCAACCGTAAAGCTCATTGAAATTCCTTAAACTCAGCCCTGTGCGGCGGGCGCCTTGCCGGATGCGGTAATGTTATCAAGCATCATCTGGGCGCGATTGGCAACATTGCGCGGGCTTTGCGCATCGTCGGCGATCGCCTGGAACCACTGGCGCGCCTGGGTCATGTTGCCGGCCTTGTAGGCGGCAAGACCGAGCGCTTCGCGAGCGGAGTGGCGGAATGCATTGGTCGGAACGGCCAATTCCTCGACGTGGGCCGAGACCTGCTCGTAGGTGCCGGTCTCGATCAGCAGCCAGCCGGCCCGGATCTTGGCGGCATCGCGAATGGCCGGCGGAGCGGCGGCGTCCTTGCCGATCACATCAAGGGCAGCAACGGCGCCTGCCGTATCACCCTTCTGCGAAAGCACCGTGGCGGCGCGCAGGCGGGCCAGGATCGGATAGGCGCCATGGCCGTCCTTTTCCAGCTTGTCGAGCGCAGCAATCGCCTCGTCGTTCTTGTTGGCGTCGGCAAGCTTCATGGCGGCAATGAACTGGTCGCCGGTGCCGGAAGACTGGTTGTCGTCCCAGTATTCGTAGACCTTGTAACCGACGGTGCCGAGCACGATCAGAACGGCGATCGTAATCAGGTAGCGGCCGAACCGGCGCCACGCGCCCTTCATCTGATCGGAACGCAGTTCCTCATTGACTTCACGAATGAAGCTGTCGTCGTTGAATGCCATTCTCATCTCCGGCCGCGGATATGCCTAATCATGCGGGTTGCACGCACATTGTTGGGCCTTCTACCCCATTTTGCGGCAGTTGTAAGGGGGATGTGAAAGATTCGTTACATGGCGAGCGGGGAAACGCCGATCAGGAGCTCGTGCAGCTTGAAGGTGATCAGCGCCCAGGCGACCACGCCGATGACGACTGCATAAAGATCGTACTTGGCCGAGACGAAGGGCCGCAGCGTGATGTCGCCTGCCCGCTGGCGCCGCTTCAGCGAAATCCGCAGGATGACCCCCCAGGCAAGGAAAGCGCCGAACAGCAGCACCGAGGAGGTTTCGCCATTGGCGAGCAGGTGCGAGAGCGCCCAGATCTTCACCGACAGCACCATCGGGTGCTTTGTCTTGACCGCAATATGCCCCGCCGGCAACAGCGAGGCGACCAGACAGATGACCGCGATCAGCATCAGCGTAATCGTGATATGCGCCATCCAGACGGGAGGATTGTAAAGCATGCCCGTCACCTGCCGCGCCTGACCGAAGCCATAGATCAAAAGCACGAGCGTCAGGATGCTGCCGACCGAATAGCCGACCTTCCAGCCTCTCTCCCCAACGCTCGCGATCATGGATTGACGAAAGCCGGGTGCCACGACCCGCACCAGATGAAGCCCGAGGAAAAGTACGATGCCGACTACAAGCAATGTCATGAATGCGCCTCCTGTGCGTAACCTGACTTAGCGGCAGGCGCAGAAAAACGCCAGCGCCACCGCAGCTTCGCCGCAATTCTGTAACAGGAAAGCCGCAAACAAATTGTCGCGGTGCCCATGTTTCGTTCCCTTTTCCAAGCCTCCCTTGCCGTTTCCCTGCTGATCCCTGCGGCCGCGGGTGCCAACGACCAACCGAAGCAGTTGGTCATCATCTCGTTCGACGGCGCGCATGACAACGCATTGTGGCAAAAGAGCCGCGAGATGGCGGCGAAGAACGGTGCGCACTTCACTTACTTTCTCTCATGCACCTTCCTGATGAACCAGACGGCCAAGAGGGCCTACCAGGCGCCGCACCAGAAGCAGGGCAAGTCGAATGTCGGTTTTGCCCAGAGCGACGATGAAATCCGCGAGCGCCTCGGCAACATCTGGCACGCCCATCTGGAAGGCCACGACATCTCCAGCCACGCCTGCGGCCACTTCGATGGCCGGCAGTGGAGCGAGGCCGATTGGTCCGCGGAATACGCGACCTTCCATGCGGCGCTGAAGAACGCCTGGAAGGGCGTCGATCTCGAGGAGCCGAAAGGCTGGCAGGATCTGGTCGACCACGGCATCCACGGCTTTCGCGCTCCCTACCTTTCGGCCACTGCAGGTACCGACATGATCTCGGCGGAGACGAAGGCAGGCTTCAGCTATGATGCAAGCCTCGTGACCAAGGGTCCGGCCATGCCCATCGAAGAAAACGGCATCATCCGCTTCGGCCTGCCGCTGATCCCGGAAGGCCCGCGCGAAAAGCCCGTCATCGGCATGGACTACAATCTCTTCGTCCGTCACTCCAAGGGCGAGGAGGACAAGGCCGACACACGGGAGTTCGAAGACCGCGCCTACGTTGCCTTCAAGGAGGCGTTCGACAAGCAGTATTCCGGCAACCGCATTCCGCTGCAGCTCGGCTTTCATTTCGTGGAGATGAACGGTGGCGCCTATTGGCGGGCGCTCGACAGGCTGGTGAGCGACGTCTGTCATCGCCAGGACGTCGCCTGCGTCAGCTATTCCGAGGCGATCCCTGTCATCAAGGCGCGCGGTAAGCTCAAAGCGCAGGACGCTTCGGGGCTCTGAGCTCTTGAAGCCTTGTAGGTCTGCGCAAGCGGCCCCTCGTCCGCCCTTTGGGCACCTTCTCCCCGACGGGGAGAAGGCGATAGTGGCACCCACGTCGCTTACCTCAACAACGAGTTCGGCCCTCGTGGCATATCCCTTCTCCCCTCGGGGAGAAGGTGGCGGCAGCCGGATGAGGTCGCAACCCGCCTAGCCGTCGGCGTGGACGATGCCGGCCTCGCGCTCGAGATAGCGTTGGTCGATCTCAGGCAGCGGCTCGCCGCCGATCGCCGATTCGAACGTCCGCAGGCGCTTGTAGATCGACAGCAACTCGACGATCGTCGTCCACGAATTGACGAGATACTGGAACGAGCCACGGACCTGGTCGAAGACGTTGTTGATCTGCGTCAGCAAACCGAGCGTCAGCTTGCCGGCAACGATCGACGGCACCAGAACGATCAGGCTGAAGAGGTTGTCGGCCTGCAGGTAGAAAATGCGGGCGACGTTGAAGTACATGTAGTTGAAATAGAGGCGGAAGTAATTCCGGCGCACATTGGCGAAGAGTTCGGCGACCGTTGGCGGCGTGGCGCGGTCCGCATGGTCTTCGCCGTATACGAGCTCCTTGCGGTACGACGCTTCGACGCGCTGGTTGCGGAATTCCAAACCCGGCAGCTTGATGCCGACAAGACCCAGAAACACCGTGCCGAAGATCGACCAGAAGAGCGCTGCCCAGACGAGCGCATGCGGCACTTCGCCGATCAGCGGCAGCTCGGTGATGCTGGCGCCGATCTTGAAGAGCACAGGCAGGAACGCGATCAGCGTCATGACGGAGCTGACGAGGCTGACGCCCAGGCTCTCCACCGTCGACGAGAAGCGCATCGTGTCTTCCTGAACGCGCTGCGAGGCGCCTTCGATATGGCGAAGCTGCGGCCAATGCGCCATGTAGTATTCGTTCATCGCCGTTCGCCAGCGGAAGATCCAGTGGCTGACGAAGAACAGGTTGAGCACGCCGACGGTGATCGCAATGAAGGCGATGCCGGCAAAGCCCAGCATTCCGAGATAGAGCTGTTCTGCGGTCACTGGCGCGGTCTTTGCCAATGCCTGCTGGATGAGATCGTAGAACGGCCCGTACCACGCGTTGATGGCGACGCTGACCTGAACAGAAAAATAGGTGTTGAAGATGATCAGTGCGGAGCCCAGCACGGACCACATCTGCCACCGGTGCGGGCTGTAGCTGAACCAGAAGCCGGCAAACAGCGCGACGGCGATGGCATAGTAGATGTAGAACCACAGGAACGGCGTCGACCAGAAGACCGAGGCGCCGATCGGAGCCTCCTGCCCGTCGGTGAGTGGCGCCAGGCCGACGACGGAACCGAGGCTGGAGCCTCCGAAATACCAGACGAGAACGGCAAGAAGCGCCCATGCCACGGCGGAGATGAAGAAGAGTTTGGGCTTGGGGAAATACGATACGAACACGGGAGACGTTGCTTTCCTGAACGGGAATCTTCGCGGTCTCTAACAGACCAATTGCGGCGAAAACTACGGCAGTTCGCCGAAAGCGGCAATGGCTCCGTCTCATTGTTACGCAATTGTAACGCCTTAAGAGACCTTCTTGACGATGGGCAGGACCAGCAGCGCGCACACCACGAGCGCCATCGCCGCCATGTAGGTCGGCGTCGTGAAGCTGCCTGTCCGCTCCGCGATCCAGCCTGCGACGATGGGGCCGACGATCTGGCCGACGCCGAACGCCGCCGTCATCATGGCAAGCGTCCGGCGCGGGCTTGCGGGCGAAAGCTTGCGGCCGATCTGCAGCCCGTAGGCGGTGATTGCCAGGAAGGTAGCGCCGAACAGCGCGCCGCCGAACAGCGGCGCTATGGAGCGCGGCAAGAGCACGGTTGCCAGCACGCCCACCGTTTCGACCAGCAAGGCTGCCACATAGACGTTCCCCAGCCCAAGCAGACGGACGAGAGGCTTCCACGCAAAAAGAGCGATCGACGCCGTGAGACCCGCGATGAACCAGCAGAGAAATTCCACCGTCTGCCCCGCCGCGTCCATGCGCGCGATCGTCACCAGGAAGGTGCCCGTGATGACGTAGCCGAAGCCGAAAAGACCGTAGGACGCCGTCAACAATTGGATCGGCCGGTTCCAGACGATCGCCGGCTCCTTGCCGGTTCGCGCCGAGGCAGCCGGCCCGGATGGAAGGAGGAACCAGACCGCCACGAGACTGACGGCCGAATAGATCGCGCCGCCGATCCAGTTCGCCCGCCAGGCATCGGGGCTACCATGATGGGCAAGCCCGATCAGCATCACCATGACGGACGACAGGGCAATTCCGGCGCCGGGGCCGCCAAAATGCGCCGCCTGCACATGATCGTTGCCCGCGGCCGCCCCATGGCCGAGGACGATCGACGAGGTGAAGACCAGCGCAAACGCGCTGGCGACGCCGGCAAGGAAGCGAATCGCGGCAAAGGTCATGACGGAACTCGTCATTGCCATGGCCGCCAGCAGCAGCGCCGTTGCCGCCAGCGCCAGGAGTGCCACCTTGCGTTCACGCCCGGCTGCCCAGCCATAGGCGGCAAGGACCGCACCGACGAGATAGCCGACGAAGTTCGCCGAGGCGATGAAGCCCGCATCGGCTGCAGAAAGCGGGACGCCGCTCATCATGCCGGGCAGAATCGGCGTGTAGGAAAACCGCCCGAAGCCCATGGCGGCGGCCATGGCGATCGCGCCGGCAAGGGCAGTGCGCAACAGATGTGTCGGGAAGGTCTCATTGCGTGCCAACATCCTCTGCTTATCGCGCTGCACAATGACGGCGACAATCAAGATTTTCTGATCGATCGATCAATTTCGAAAAACCTCCACCCCCTCTTGAATCATATTATCTTACGACATATGTTTTACGACATAGTGAACGATACATCTAAGGAGTGACCTATGAGAGGTTTTAGAGGTGGAATGATGGGCGGCGGCGGTTTTCGCATGGGGCGGAAGTTCGCGGCCGGTGACCTGCAGCTGGTGATCCTGGCCCTGCTTTGCGAGCAGCCGCGCCACGGCTACGAATTGATCAAGCTGCTGGAAGAGCGTTCGGGCGGCTTCTATGTGCCGAGCCCGGGCGTCATCTATCCCGCATTGACGTATTTGGAAGAGACAGGCCTGGCCGATGTCGAAAGCGAAGGAACGAAGAAGCTCTACCGCATCACCGAGAGCGGCCGCAAACTGGTCGAGGAAAACAATTCCATGATCCAGATGACGCTTGGAAAGCTGGAAGGCATTGGCGCCAAGATGGCGCATGTGCGCCGCATATTCGACCCCGAGAGCCGCGGCGGCGAGCGTGAGGAGGAAGCCTTTCCGGAAGACAAGAGCGAGGTCGCAGCCGCCCGCATGCTGCTGAAATCGGCGCTGCGCCTGCGCTATCCCTGGTCGAAGGAGGAAGCCAAGCGCATCGCCGGCATCCTGGAACGCGCAGCCGCAGAGATTCTACAGGCAAAGCAACGCGACTGATGCAGGCGTCTACGCCTGACGGCGGCGCCAACAGCAAATCTCGCTCCTGTGCTGGCCACCGGAGCGAGCAAGGCGGCGTTTGCGTACCGCGCGTTGGCAGCAGATCGCTACGCCGCGGCGTCCGGCAGCGTCAGGATCAACGGTCCGTTTCGCGTGGCGACCACGGTATGCTCGTACTGAACAGTCGGCGCCTGCGGATCGGCATAGAGCGTCCAGGCGTCGTCTCCGCCCTCGGCCCAGGTGGCGCCGAGCGACAGGAACGGCTCGACGGTGAACACGAGACCATCGGTCATGATCCGCTTTTCGGAGGGATCCGGCCAAGTCGACAACTCGCCTGGTTCCTCGTGCAGCGACCGTCCGACACCGTGGCTCGCAAGGTTTGCGACCAGCGTATAACGGTTGCTGGCGGCAAAGGCGCCGACCGCCTGGCCAATCTTGGCCAGCGGCTCGCCGGATTTCACCTGGTTGAGGCCGACCCAGAGAGCGCGCTTGCCGTCGCGGCAAAGCTTCTCGATCTTCGCCTTGGATGGGGGCACACTGAATGATGCTCCGGTATCGGAAAAGAAACCGTCCTTTTCAGCTGACACATCAATATTGACGAGATCGCCCGGCCGAATGACGCGGGGCCCGGGGATGCCGTGGGCGATCTCCTCGTTCACGCTGATGCAGGTTGCACCCGGAAACTGGTAGCAGAACTCGGGCGCGGAACGCGCGCCTGCCTCTTCCAACACCTTGCGGCCGATCTGGTCGAGTTCCAGCGTCGAGATGCCGGGCTCAAGGGCATCCGCCATGATCTGCAGGGCATTGGCGCAGATTCGGCCGATTTCCTTCAGCTTGAGAAGTTCGTCTTCGTTTTCGATGATCATGAATCGGTTCCCGGCCTCCGCGGGGCCGGTCGGCCGGCTCTCGGTCAAAATGAGAGCACGACGTCGGTTGAAATCCAACTCATCCTTTACGGCATCATGCTCTTTCTTTAGGCGGTGGCTTTCGCCCCTTCGTCGCTGTCAGTCAATGCCTTTCTGACAATAGGCGCGACTTTCGTGCCGTAAAGCTCGATGCCGCGCATGATCTGGTCGTGAGGCATCAGCCCGATTGCCATCTGCAGCAGGAAGCGATCGTTCTTGAACAGGCGATGGTGGGCGATGATCTTCTCGGCGACGAGTTCCGGGTCGCCGATGAAGAGCGCGCCGTTCGGGCCGCGGGAGATATCGAAATGCTCGCGGCTCGTCGGACCCCAGCCGCGCTCGCGGCCGATGCGGTTCATCACCTCGGCCTGCGGGCCGTAGAACTGATCGGCCGCCGCATCGGTCGTATCGGCGATGAAGCCGTGGACGTTGATGCTGGTCTTGAGCTTCGCCGCATCCTGCCCTGCCCGGCGAGCAGCCTCGCGGTAGAGATCGAAGAGCGGCGCAAATCGTCGCGGCTCACCGCCGATGATCGCCAGCGCCACCGGCAGCCCCAGCGCCCCGGCGCGCGCCACCGACTGCGGCGTGCCGCCAACAGCGATCCAGATCGGCAGTGGATCCTGCAGCGGCCGCGGATAGACACCGCGGCTGTTGATTGGCGGGCGCATCTCACCGGACCATGTCACCATCTCGCCATCCCGCAGCGCCATCAGCAGATCGAGTTTTTCTTCGAACAGCTGGTCGTAATCTTCGAGATTGAAGCCGAACAATGGGAAAGACTCGATGAAGGAGCCACGGCCGGCCATGATCTCGGCGCGGCCATTGGAGAGAAGATCGAGCGTCGAAAACTGCTGGAACACCCGCACCGGATCGTCGGAGCTGAGCACTGTGACTGCGCTCGTCAACCGGATGTTCGTCGTCTTCACTGCCGCGGCGGCAAGTGCCACAGCCGGCGCCGATGCCGCATAGTCCGGCCGGTGATGCTCGCCGAGCCCAAAGACATMGAGCCCGACCTGATCGGCCAGTTCGATCTCCTCAATCAGATGCCTCAGCCGCTCGGCCCCTTCCGCGCCCCTGCTCCGGCTCGGATCGGGGTTCACGTCCGCGAAAGTATAAAGGCCCAGTTCCATGGCTCGCATCCCGTTCAATTCTTCCCTCAGATAAGGATGGAGCAGAGCGCGAGCAAATACAAATTCTAGAAGGAATTGTTCGAGAATGTTGATGGCTTAGGTCCATCGTGCCCAGCGCCGCGTTCACCAATCAAACGTGTGGTGTCTATCGCCGCGTGTCCCGCGCGGCGATAGGGCTGCAATTTTTGAATCCAGAATCAATCACTTCGGCGCTTGAACGGAATCATTCTGCGAACGGCCTCATACCGGAGATAAAGTCCGCCCCAGGCGATGAGGCCCATGTAGAGGCCAAACAGCAGGTGCGAGAAAACCGGGCTCCCCACTCGCAGGTGCGTGGCCATCGCTCCACCGAGCAGGCCGGTGAGCAGGATCGCCCCGAGCACGGACGTCCGGGGCGTGGCGTAGAGCAGCGCGCAGACGAGCGTGACGACACCGAGGCCGCGCGCAAGCGTGGGGTCGCCGGAATAGCCGAGCGCCGTCAGCGTTTCGGTGACAGGTGCGATCGGCACCATCTTGATTGCCCCGTCGAAGACGAGGAACGCCACGACCAGGCCGCTCATGACGGTCCCGGTGACGGTCTGCCAGCGCGGCAGACCTACGCTTGAATCAACAACTGCAGACATGGATCCATCCCCCTGTTTCGAACCTTGAAATTCAAATCCTGGCGAGGAGTTCGCCGAGCTGATCGGCGCATTTGCCCCACCCCTCGTGGAAGCCCATCTCCTCATGCGTCTTCTTGTCTTCGGCCGTCCAATGCACAGCCCTGGCGGTGTACCGCGTCCGGCCGTTGCCGAGATCTTCCAGAAGAATGATGCCCGTCATGAAGGGCTTTTCGGATGGTATCCAGGCGCTGGTGAAGGCGTCTGTGAAGACGATCTTCTCGTTCTCGACGATTTCGAGATAGACGCCGCGGTTGGGAAACTCCTGGCCCTCCGGGCTGCGCATGACGATCACATTGGCGCCGCCGGGCCGAACGTCGAGCGTGGCCTCGGCGACGCTCCAGGGGCGCGGCACGAACCACTCCTTCATCAGGGCAGGATCGGTCCAGGCCTTGTAGATCTTCTCGCGCGGCGCATCGAATTCGCGGACGAGGACCAGCTCATGTTCGGCGTCGGCGGTCATTTCAGCATTCCTTCTGTTGAGCGAAACCCGTTTTGCGTCAGGTTGTTGCAAGGACGTCGGACGGCTTGCCGTTCCGACAGGGGCGCAGGGTTTTTCCGCGATTTATTTCACCGCAGGCAGCGCCGGCACGTTCTGCAGGCTGTCGATCTGCCCGCGGATATGGGCCGCCTCCGCCGCCGAATGGGCAAGGGCAATGGCGCGGTCGAAGGCTTCGTGCGCCTCGCGGGCGCGGCCGATCTGCTTCAGCAGGCCGCCGCGCAGGCCGTGATAGTAGAAATAGCCGTCGAGCTTCTCGGCAAGCGTTTCGACGAGCTTCAAGGCCTCCTCCGGTCCCCGCAGCTTCGACACCGCGACGGCGCGGTTGAGCGTGATCACAGGCGACGGCTGGAGGCGTTCAAGAGCGCGGTAGAGGAGTTCGATCTCCTCCCAGTCGGTGTCTTCGGCGCGCTTGGCACGCGAATGCAGAGCCGCGATCGCCGCCTGAAACTGATAGGGGCCAGGCTGGCGATGGCGGATCGCCTTGTCGAGCAGCGCCAGGGCCTCGTTGATGAGTTCCAGGTTCCACAGCGAACGGTCCTGATCTTCGAGCAGGACGATGTCGTTCTCGCCGTCGAAGCGAGCCTCGCGGCGGGAGATCTGTAGCAGCATCAGCGCAAGCAGCCCCATGATCTCGGGCTCGCCGGGAAAGATCCGCAGCAGCAGACGGCCAAGACGGATCGCCTCGCCACTGAAGGCACAGGCCTCGTGCTTCGGATCCGCCTGGCTGTAGCCCTCGTTGAAGACGAGATAGATCATCGTGCTGACGATCGAGAGCCGTTCCGCGCGCTCGGCTGCATCGGGCGTCTCGAACGGTACGCCCGCCTTGGCGACGCGGGCCTTGGCGCGCGTGATGCGCTGCTCCATGGCGCTGTCGCCGACGAGAAAGGCGCGGGCGATCTGCTGCACAGAAAGGCCGGAGACGATGCGCAGCGCCAGCGCGATCTGCTGCGTGGCAGGCAGGTCCGGATGGCAGCAGATGAACAGCAGCCGCAGGATATCGTCTCGATAGTTGGAATCGTCCAGCCGCTCGGCGATATCGCTTTCTGCGTCTCCCGTATCGGAGATCAAGTCTTCGTCGGGCAGCGCCTGGGTCTTCGACCGCTTGCGCACCGCATCGATGCCACTGTTGCGGCCGACGAAGATCAGCCATGCCGTAGGATCGCGCGGCGGCCCCTTTTCGGGCCATGTGCGGATGGCGCGCAGGCAGGCCTCCTGAAAGGCCTCTTCCGCGATGTCGAGGTCGCGGAAGTACCTGAGCAGCGCGCCAAGCGCCTTCGGCCGGGCCGAGGAAAGCGTCACGTCGATCCAGGCAATGTCTGTCATGTCGAAGTTTCTCCAGGCCTGAAGACGTAGAACGGCCGAATTTCGTAGGAGGTGGAACCGGGATTGACGCCGGAAAGCTCCTTCGAAAAGGCGACTGCCTCCTCCAGCGTATCGAAATCGACGACATAGAAGCCAAGAAGCGCTTCCTTCGTTTCGGCAAACGGACCGTCGAGAACCAGAGGCTCCTCCCTGCCCTTGCGCACGGTCGTCGCCGCCGTCGTCGGCATCAGCCGGCCAACCGGCCCGAGCTTGCCCGCCTTGGCGATGGGCTCCTGGACGGCGTAAAGCTTCGCCATCACGGCGTCCTCCTCCTCCTTGGTCCAGGAGAACACCGTCTCTTCATTGGCATAGCAAAGAATCGCATAAAGCATGTCCTACTCCTCTTCCTGAATGACGAAGGAGTAGCGCGACAACGGACACGGCGCAGCAAAAATTTGCGAACGACCTGAAGGACATGCGCGCTGTTCGCTGCCGACTTCGCATCTCGCCGACGGTGTCGCGCCCAGACAGCCTTTGCTCGATCCTGCTGCGCTATTCCTCAATCTTCGGCTCGACGAGCCTTGCCAGGTTTCGAAGCGACTCCTGCCAGCCGAGATAGCAAGCCTCCAGGGGAATGACGTCGGGTACGCCTGCCTGCGTTATATCAACCTCGGTCCCGACCGACACCTTTTTCAACGTCACGGTGACCTCCATTTCACCGGGCAGGTTGGGGTCGTCGAACCTGTCTGTGTAGCGCAGCCGTTCGCCTGCGACGAGCTCGGTATATTCGCCGCCAAACGCGTGGCTTTTGCCCGTTGTAAAGTTCCGGAAGGACATTTTGAACTTGCCGCCGACCCTTGCTTCCAGGCCATGCACTGTGCAGGCAAAGCCGTTGGGCGGGAGCCACTTGGCGAGGGCATCCGGCTCGAGGAAAGCGCGGTAGACCTTGTCTGGACTGGTTGCCAGAACGCGGTGCAAGTGTACGGTATTCGCCATGATCATCATCCTTTTGAATTGACGGTGTGGACTATCCTAATGACGAAGCATGTTTTGCCAATCCGACACGGGATCGATTTTTTATGGAAGTAAATTAGGCGGCCTCGCACTGCGGCGTTCGACGCGGGACCCCGGCGACTTGGATCAACTGGCCGTGGCGCGCACCACCCCGCTTTCATGCTAGATTGGATCCAGCAACTGCTGCCAAAGAGGCGACGATGGCTGAAGGCAAGAAATCCTCCCAAACCCCTGCTACCCACAAGCGACGGCACAAAATCAATCCCAAGCGTGACGTCAGGCCCCAGGTTCTGGCAAGAGCCAACCGTCTCGTCGCCAGGGCCGCAGCACTTGTCGTTGTTGCCTTTCTCGCGATCGTCGCGGTTCATGCGATAATTGCCAGGTTCTAGTTTCGGGCCACCCGGCTCGCCATCAAGCCGCCCACTTTGCCCCGGATTGCTCTGCGGCCGATCGCCGTCGGCGCCAAACCGCAGTGTCAAATGTCGAGGCAAGAAATGAAGACGCTACCCCGCCTGATTGCCGCCTGCGCCCTGATGGTTGGCATGCACGGCACCGCGATTGCCGGCAATGCTCCGGAGAATTTCATCTACACGAGTTCGGGCGATCTCCAGGCGGCCGGCGCCTTTGTCGGCCGCCCCGATATCGGCGGCGTGCAGATCGTCTACAACTGGCGCAAGCTCGAAACCGGCAAGGGGCAGTACGACTTTTCCGCCATTGAGGCCGACCTTGCCATCGTCAAGGGCCTGAACAAGAAGCTCTTCATCCAGATCCAGGACCGCTTCTTCGAGCCCGAGGCGAGGTACGTGCCCGGCTACCTCATGACCGATCCGGAATACGGCGGCGGCCTCACTGCCCAGTTCGACAATCCCGGCGAAAACAAGCCCGTCGGCTCCGGCTGGGTGGCGCAGCAATGGAACCCGCCCGTGAGAGAGCGCTATCAGGCCCTGCTGAAGGCGCTGGCCGAGAAATTCGACGGAGATATCTATGGTGTCAACCTGCCGGAAACGGCAATCGACCTCGATCCGAAGCACGAGCCGGTAGGCTATAGCTGCGACGCCTATTTCCAGGGCGAAATGGAAAACCTCGCCTTCGCCCGCAAGGCCTTCCGCAAGAGCAAGGTCGTCCAGTACGTCAACTTCTGGCCCTGCGAATGGGACAACGACCACAACTATATGGGCAGGCTCTTCGATTTCGCCGCAAACAACGACATCGGCCTCGGCGGCCCCGATATCGTGCCCTACCGCAAGGGCCAGATGAAGAATTCCTACCCGTTCTTCAACAAATACAAGGGCAAGCTCGCCTTCGTCGGCCTCGCCGTGCAGGAGCCGACCTTGACCTACAAGAACCCTAAAACCGGAAAGCCCTTCACCAGGGCCGAGTTCACCACCTTTGCCGGCGACTATCTCGGCGCCGACGCGATCTTCTGGAGCACCGCGACCCCCTGGCTGCTTCGGTAAAGTCGCCGTTCCCTGCCAAGGCCCCCGCGCGCGGGCAGCTAGACTGCATGCTCGACAGAAACCGCAACGCCGCGTCGCAGCGAGTTGCTGACCATCGAGACCGCTTTTGCCCGCCCGACGACGGCATCGGCACTGGAACCATCCTGCGTCTCGCAGGCAACTCGCATGATGGCCGACTTGGTGATCAGCGGACTGCCTTCGAGCTCAACGGTCACAGAGACCGATATCTTTCCCAGCGCGATCCCCATCTCGTCGGCCACGTAACGCAGGTCGTTGCAGAAGCATCCGCCAAGCGCCAGCGCCAGAAGCTGTGCACCGTTAAAACCGAGCCCCTGTCCGCCGGCCTTACCCTCCGGCCGATCGACGACAATCGTGTGGGCGCCCGCCCATCCCATCGCCGCCTGCGTGCCTTCCACATTTCGCAACTCGACCGTTATCGCAACCATGGCAGTCCCCTCTGCTTGGGGCCCTTGGAAATCGGGGCGCAAGACTCAACATCAAACACAGCATCATCCATCTGCAAGCGTGCGCTTCACCGCACTCCGCCAGCCCTTGAGCTTCGCCGCACGCGTCTTCTCGTCCATGTCGGGTTCGAAGCGGCGGTTTCGCTTCCAGCTCTTGGCAAAGCCTGCGCGATCCGGCCACACACCCGCCTTGCTGCCGGCGAGCCACGCTGCGCCGAGAGCGGTGGTCTCCAGGATCACCGGCCGGTCGACGGGCGCATCGAGAATGTCGGCAAGCCGCTGCATCGTCCAGTCGGAAGCCACCATGCCGCCGTCGACGCGCAGGACCGTGCTGTCCACGCCGCCCTTCCAGTCCTTGTGCATGGCATCGAGCAGGTCGCGGGACTGGTAGCAGACCGCCTCCAGTGCCGCGCGGGCAAACTCCCGCGGACCGCTGTTGCGCGTCAGTCCGAAGATCGCGCCGCGGGCGTTCGCATCCCAGTGCGGTGCACCCAGACCGGTGAAGGCGGGCACCAGATAAACCTCCTGCGTCGGATCCGCCTGGTCGGCGAGCTCCCCGGTTCGCGAGGCGCTGTCGATGATGCCCAGACCGTCGCGCAGCCACTGCACGGCGGCGCCGGCAATAAAGATCGAACCTTCGAGCGCATAGGTGGTCTCGCCGTTCAGCCGGTAGGCGATGGTCGTCAGAAGCCGGTTCCTGGAGCGGACGATATCGCCGCCGGTATTCAGCAGCGCAAAACAGCCGGTGCCGTATGTGGATTTCATCATCCCGGGCTCGAAGCAGGCCTGCCCGATCGTCGCCGCATGCTGGTCGCCGGCAACGCCGAGAATCGGGATCGCGGCACCGAGGATATTGGGATCGGTGACGCCGAAATCGTCGGCGCAGTCCTTCACCTCCGGCAGCATCGCTGCGGGAACACGCAGAATGTCCAGCAGGTCCTTGTCCCACCTGTTGTCGGCAATGTTGTACATCAGCGTGCGCGATGCATTGGTCGCATCGGTCGCGAAGCTCTTGCCGCCCGTCAGGCGCCAGATGAGGAAGGTATCGATGGTGCCGAAGCAAAGCTCGCCCTTGGCGGCGCGCGCCCTCGCACCCTTCACATTGGCGAGCATCCATGAAAGCTTGGTTCCGGAGAAATACGGATCGAGAAGCAGTCCGGTCTTCTTGGTGAACGTCTTTTCGAGATCCTGCTTCTTCAGCTTGTCGCAATAGCCCGCCGTGCGGCGGTCCTGCCAGACGATGGCGTTGTGGATCGGCCTGCCGCTGTCGCGCTCCCAGACGACTACCGTCTCGCGCTGGTTGGTGATGCCGAGTGCCGCGATGTCCTTTGCCTCGATCCTCGCCTCGCGGATCGCCATCTTGATCGTGGAAACGACCGAATCCCAGATTTCCTCGGGATCATGCTCGACCCAGCCGGAGCGCGGATAGAACTGCGTGAACTCCTTCTGTCCCGCACCTGCGATCTTCATCTCGCCATCGAACACGATTGCCCGCGTCGACGTCGTTCCCTGATCGATCGCCAGAACATATCCGCTCATACCAGTCCTCCCCGCATCGTGATTATTGCATCAAATCAATAGGACAGCGGCGCAGGCGAGGAAAGCGCCCCGTGCTCGTTTCGACACAAGAGATTTGCGCGGGAACACAATTGCCAGTGCAGCCGCTTTGCGCATAACCTCAGATGCGGGTGCACCGCAGATTGCGCATCGGGAGAAGAGCATGGCCAGAACAGTTGTCGTCACCGGATCCACCAGCGGCATCGGGCTTGCGATCGCCGCAGCCTTTGCCGGCAAGGGCGACAACGTCGTCATCAACGGCTTCGGAAAACCCGAGGAAATCAAGGCGATAATCGAGCGTCTTGAATCAGCGTCGAAAGTAAAGGCGATCTACCATCCTGCCGACATGAGCAGGCCGGCCGAGATCGCCGACCTGATCGGCACGGCGGCCGGGACTTTCGGTTCGGTCGATGTGCTCGTCAACAATGCCGGCATCCAGCATGTCGAGAAGATCGAGGACTTCCCGATCGACAAGTGGGACCAGATCATCGCCATCAACCTGTCCAGCTCGTTTCATACGATGCGGGCCGCCATACCGCTGATGAAGGCGAAGAAGCAGGGCCGCATCATCAACATCGCGTCTGCCCATGGACTTGTGGCTTCGCCGTTCAAATCGGCCTATGTTGCGGCAAAACATGGTATATTAGGCCTAACGAAGACGGCAGCCTTGGAGCTTGCGGAATTCGGCGTCACGGTAAACGCCATCTGCCCGGGCTATGTGCTGACCCCGTTGGTCGAAAAACAGATACCGGATACGGCCAGGGCGCGCGGCATGACCGAGGAACAGGTCAAGACCGAGGTGATCCTCAAGGCCCAGCCGACGCACGAATTCGTCAAGGCGGAAGAGATTGGTGCACTGGCTCTCTATCTCGCCGGCGACGACGCCCGTCAGGTCACCGGCACTCACATCTCGATTGACGGTGGCTGGACGGCGGCATAACCTTCAAAAAAACGATAAAAAACAAGGAACATCATGAACGACAGCATCCGCTTCATCCTGAATGGCGAGGACATTTCGCTGCGAGACGTCCGACCCACCGAGACGCTTCTCGACTTTCTCCGGTTGAAGCGCCGGCTGACGGGCACGAAGGAGGGATGCGCGGAAGGCGACTGCGGCGCCTGCACCGTCCTCGTCGGTCGGTTGATCGACGGCAAGCTCGCCTATGAATCGGTGAACGCGTGCATCCGTTTCGTGGGCTCGCTGAACGCCACCCATGTCGTGACCATCGAACACCTGGCGGCCAGGGACGGCACGTTGCATCCGGTGCAGCAGGCCATTGTCGATTGCCACGGTTCGCAATGCGGCTTCTGCACGCCGGGCTTTGTCATGTCGTTGTACGGTCTCTGGCTCTCCAACGAGACGCCGAGCCGGGCCGACATCGAAAAGGCGCTGCAAGGCAATCTCTGTCGTTGCACCGGCTATGAGCCGATCGTCAAGGCTGCCGAGCAGGTGAGCCGCGCCCGCCCGAGCGCCATTTTCGATCCGCTGGAACGGACCCGCTCCGACATTGTTGCCCGCCTTTGGGCGATGAAGGGTGGCGACACCATATCGATCGCCTCGGGCGAAGGCCGGCTGATCGTGCCAAACTCGGAAGAGGCGCTGGCAAGGGTCCTCGCCGAGGAGCCGGACGCCACTATCGTCGCCGGATCCACCGACGTCGGCCTCTGGGTCACCAAGCAGATGCGCGCGCTGGACCCGGTCGTCTTCATCAATCATTTGCCGGAATTGCAGTCGATCACCGCCGGCGAAGGCGGCCTCACCATCGGCGCCGGCGTCACCTACAGCCGTGCCTTTGACGCCATCGCCCGCAAGGTGCCGACGCTCGGCCGCCTGATCGACCGGATCGGCGGCGAACAGGTCCGCAACATGGGCACGATCGGCGGCAACGTCGCCAACGGCTCGCCGATCGGCGACAGCCCGCCGCCGCTGATCGCGCTCGGCGCCACCGTCAAGCTACGCTCCGTTTCCGGCACCCGTATGCTACGGCTCGAGGACTTCTTCATCGACTACGGCAAGCAGGACCGGCGCCCCGGCGAATTCGTCGAGAGCGTCTTCGTGCCCTACCCTGCCGAAGACACGCAATTCGCCGTCTACAAGATCACCAAGCGCCGTGACGAAGACATCACCGCCGTGCTCGGCGCCTTCTATCTGACGCTGGACACCGAAGGCGATGTCAATGACATCCGCATCGCCTTCGGAGGCATGGCCGGGACGCCGAAGCGCGCCCGCGCCGTCGAGACGGCGCTGATGGGCAGGCCCTGGAACGAGGCGACGATCGAAGCCGCCCGCGACGCATTCGAGGCCGACTACCAGCCGCTCAGCGACTGGCGCGCGTCGGCTGAATACCGCCGGTTGACGGCGAAGAACCTGCTGATGCGCTTCTACCTCGAAACCTCGGGCACACCAGCGGAACTGAAGCGTTTCGAGGAGGTGGCGTGATGGCTGACATGACCCTCAGTGCAAGCTGTCGCCTGCCCCGTACACCTCCCCCATTCCTGTGCTCGTCACAGGAATCCAGCATGCCCAGGTCTTTGGGCATGAAAGCCTCTTGGTGGGGAAAGCCTTGCTCCCTCGCGGCGCAGGCGCGCCGTGGCTGGATTCCCGTGACAAGCACCGGAATGGCAAAGGGAGCGGCTCTCAGTGCGGCAGTGATCGGAGGTCCATCCCATGGATAAATCCACCTTCGCGGATCCGAAAGTCGTCATCTCAGGCCCGATGCACGGATCTGTCCGACACGATTCCGCTCATAAGCACGTCACCGGTACGGCCGACTACATCGACGACCTGCCGGAACCCGCGGGCCTGCTACACGGTGCGCTCGGCCTCTCCGACCGGGCACACGCCGAAATAACAGGCATGGATCTGTCGGAGGTCGCGGCAACACCCGGCGTCGTCTGGGTCTTTACGGGCAAGGATGTTCCGGGCGTCAACGACGTCAGCTCGAATGGCAGCCATGACGAGCCGCTGCTCGCCGTCGGCAAGGTCGAATTCCACAACCAGCCGGTCTTTGCCGTCATCGCCGAAACCCGCGACATTGCCCGTCGGGCGGCCCGCAAGGCGAAAATCGAGTATCGCGACCTGCCGCATTGGAGCGACATCGACGGCGCGCTTGCCAACGGCAGCCCGCTCGTCATCACGCCGATGACGCTGAAGCGTGGCGAGGCGAAGGAGGAAATGGGCAATGCGCCGCGCCGGCTGAAAGGCCAGATGCGCATCGGCGGCCAGGAGCATTTCTACCTCGAGGGCCACATCGCCATGGCGATCCCCGGCGAGGATGACGACGTGACCGTCTGGTCTTCCACCCAGCACCCGAGCGAGATCCAGCACATCGTCGGCCACGTTCTCAACATCCCCTCGAACGCAGTGACCGTGAACGTGCGCCGCATGGGCGGCGGCTTCGGCGGCAAGGAAACGCAGGGCAACCAGTTTGCGGCACTTGCCGCCATCGCCGCCAAGAGGCTGAAGCGCGCCGTCAAGTTCCGCCCCGACCGCGACGAGGACATGACGGCAACCGGCAAGCGCCACGACTTCCTGGTCGACTACGAACTCGGCTTCGACGAGGAAGGCCTGATCCACGCAGTTGACGCGACCTACGCCGCCCGCTGCGGCTTTTCTTCCGATCTCTCCGGCCCGGTCACCGACCGCGCGCTGTTTCATGCCGATTCCAGCTATTTCTATCCGCATGTGCACCTCACATCGAAGCCGCTGAAAACCCACACCGTATCGAACACCGCCTTCCGCGGTTTCGGCGGTCCGCAAGGGATGCTCGGCGCCGAGCGGTTCATCGAGGAAATCGCCTACGCCGTCGGCAAGGATCCGCTCGAGGTCCGCAAGCTGAACTTCTATGGGGAGCCGGGCTCAGGCCGCACGTTGACCCCCTATCACCAGGAGGTCGAGGACAGCATCCTCGAGCGCATCGTCGGGGAACTTGAGGCGTCGTCGGACTACCAGGCACGCCGCAACGCGATCATGGCGTTCAACAGGGACAGCCGCTATATCCGCAAGGGCATCGCGCTGACGCCGGTCAAATTCGGCATCTCCTTTACCATGACCGCCTTCAACCAGGCAGGCGCTCTCGTCCACGTCTATCAGGATGGCTCGATCCACCTGAACCACGGCGGCACCGAAATGGGCCAGGGCCTCTACACCAAGGTCGCCCAGGTTCTCGCCGACAGTTTCCAGGTCGATATCGAGCGCGTGAAGATCACCGCGACGACGACGGCCAAGGTGCCGAACACGTCGGCCACAGCCGCATCCTCGGGCTCCGACCTCAACGGCATGGCAGCCTTCGACGCCGCTCGCCAGATCAAGGAACGGCTCGTCGCATTTGCTGCCGAGAAATGGAGCGTCCCCGCATCGAACGTGATCTTCCTGCCGAACCGTGTGCGCGTCGGCGACACGGAAATCCCCTTCCCCGACTTCATCAAGCAGGCCTATTTTGCACGTGTCCAGCTCTCGGCAGCCGGCTTCTACAAGACGCCGAAGATCCACTGGGATCGCGCCGCCGGCCGCGGCACGCCGTTTTACTACTATTCCTACGGCGCCTCCTGCACCGAAGTCTCCATCGACACGCTGACCGGCGAATACCTGATCGACCGCACCGACATCCTCCACGATGTCGGCCGCTCCCTGAACCCGGCCATCGACATCGGCCAGGTCGAGGGCGCCTTCGTGCAGGGCATGGGGTGGCTGACGACGGAAGAGCTCTGGTGGGATGACGAGGGGCGGCTGCGCACGCATGCTCCGTCCACCTACAAGATCCCGCTTGCCTCCGACCGGCCGAAGATCTTCAACGTCCAGCTGGCCGAATGGTCCACCAATGCCGAGGCCACCATCGGCCGCTCCAAGGCAGTCGGCGAGCCGCCCCTCATGCTGGCGATCTCGGTGCTGGAAGCCCTCTCCATGGCCGTCGCCAGCGTCGCCGACTACAAGGTCTGCCCGCAACTCGACGCCCCTGCAACACCGGAGCGCGTGCTTATGGCCGTCGAGCGGATGAAGAAGGTGTGAGCGATGGCTGCCGGGGTGAAGCGACCTCAACCGCTCCGGATGTTCGTGCGGGATGAGATCGTGAGATTCTATCCTGCGATCGTTCCTCACGGGCAAAGCATTGATGGTGCCGCCAAACCACGGCCCCTCATCCGACCCTTCGGGCAATCTTCTTCCTGTTGGGGAGAAGAGGGAGACCGCGGCACGTCCCCCGGCTTTCTCCTCCCGAAGAAAGATCGTCCGATATCCGTAACTTACCTCTTTTTCCGTTCAAAGGGAGACAAGAGAATGCGGCGCTCGCCACAAGTCTCTTCTCCCCACGGGGGAGAAGATGCCCGCAGGCAGATGAGGGCGCGCCGCCTGTGCGGCCGAAACCAAGCAACCTCGGCACGCTTCCATGACTGACTTCCGCGCATTCCTCGCCGCCAACCCGTTATCCATCATCGTCGAGATCACCGCCACCCAAGGTTCGACGCCGCGGGAGGCCGGGACCTTCATGCTGGTCTGCGACCACGCCATCTGCGGCACGATCGGCGGCGGGCAGTTCGAGTACATGGCGATCCGCAATGCGCGACAATTGCTCGATGGAAGCGGCGGTACGCAGACGATGGACATTCCGCTCGGCCCGGAGATCGGCCAGTGCTGCGGTGGGCGGACGCAGCTGCGCTTCCGCCGCGTCACGGATGCGATCGTTTCGGCACTGGAGAGAAGACGAAGCGGCGAAGCCGAACACCTGCCGGAGGTCTACCTCTTCGGCGCCGGCCATGTCGGCAGGGCTCTGGCTGCGGCACTTGCGCCCTTGCCCGTTTCCGTCACCGTCGTCGAAACCCGTGAGGGCGAGCTTGCCAATCTGCCGGCCGATACCGCGACGCGTCTGGTGCCGATGCCGGAAGCGCTGGTCAAGGACATGCCCGCCGGCGCCGCGGTGGTGATCTTGACCCACGACCATGCGCTGGATTTCCTGATCGCTCGCGAGGCCCTGTCGCGCACCGATCTCGCCTACGCCGGCATGATCGGCTCAGCCACCAAGCGCGCCACATTCGCCAGCTGGCTTGCGCGCGAGGGTGGCGGCGAGAAGTCATGGCTCGACCGGCTGACGCTGCCGATCGGCGGCACCGCGGTCAGGGACAAGCGGCCGGAGGTGATCGCCGCCATGACCGCCGCCGAAATCCTCACCGCGCTTGGGGCCTACCTCCAGGGCTCCGCCTCGTAGCGTGGCTCGCGGCCGTCCATGAAGCCGAGGTCACGCTTGACGCGATCCGGCATGCCTTCCAGATACAGCCTCTCCCGTCGTATGATGCGACGTACAACGGTCCTGGCGAGATCACAAAGCCATAGAGAGGGCCTGGTCGCTGTTGTCTTCTCAGCCTGTTCAATAGCAGCGCAGTCCATGACATCCCCTCGATAATCTTTGTCTTGGCTTGCAGTCTGCGGAATAAAATGCTGCAATTCCAATCGAACATCCGTCTGCATGCATAAAGAGAACTTATCCATGAAACTGTCGAAGCAGTTCCCGCTCAACGCCTTGCGCGTATTCGAGGCAGTCGCCCGGCTCGGCAGTTTCACAAAAGCCGGCGAGGAGCTCGGCATGACCCAGACCGCCGTCAGCTATCAGGTGAAGCTGCTGGAAGAGAATATCGGCGAACCGCTTTTCCTGCGCCGCCCGCGTCAGATCAGCCTGACGGACACTGGCATAAGGCTGGCACCGAAGGTGACGGAAGCCTTCGCCATGCTGAGCGATGCGATGGCATCGGTGCGCGAAGCCGTCGAGGAAACGCTGATCATCCACTCCACACCGACATTCGCCTCGCAGTGGCTGGCGCGGAATTTGGGCTCGTTCCAACTGCGGCATCCAAACATCGCCGTACGCTTGATGACCTCGGATACGTTGATCGACTTCACGCGTGAGCCGGCGGACGTCGCGATCAGAAGCGGCAAGGGCGATTGGTTGGGTCTGGCCGCCCATCGGTTGATGAAGGTCGATTTCACGCCGATGCTGAGCCCTGGGCTTGCAGAGAGCATCGGCGGGGTCAAAGATCCTGCCGACCTGCTGAAGCTCAGGATCATCGATGCCGGCGATCCCTGGTGGGCGGTATGGTTCGAAGCCGCGGGCGTGTCTGATCCAGACCTCGCCGGCCGCCCGCGCAGCCGGCTTGGTGCGCAGTCCTTCGAGGCGAGCGCCGCGATTGCCGGGCAAGGCGCCGCAATCCTGACGCCGGAATTCTACCGAGACGATCTTGCCGCCGGACGGCTTCTGCAGCCCTTTCCGCTCGTCTGCAACGATGGCGTGGATTACTGGCTCGCCTATCCCGAAAGCCGCCGCAACGTCCCGAAGATCAAGGCCTTCCGAAACTGGATTGTTGAGCACATGAACGTCACGCCGGATCAGGCCTCATAGCTCCGTCTGCCTAATACCCCATCTCCGGCGCATAGAAGCAACGAGGCGTGTCCTCGTTCGGAAACAGGCAGAGGTGGTAGTCGCCGTCCCCTGATTTCATCGCCTTGGTCATCGGCAGCAGAAAGACATGGGCATGGGTGACGAGACGATGATCGCCCGGCAGCAGCGTCACGCGGTAGCCCCGCGGCGTAACCGCCACGCTCTTGGAAGGGATCATCTGGCAATCACCGGTCTCGTTGTCGCCATTGCAACAGAAGGGTTCGTAACTCCAGCCGGAAGGAGCGTCGTGTGCTTCGACACATGTCGCAAAGGCAATCATCAAAAACACAAGAATGCTGCGCATCGGCATCTTCTCCGTCGATGAATGCGCCGTCGTGAGCAAAGCGATCTCCACCTCAACCCGGCGGCCTCAAACGAAAGTGTAACCGAGTCTTAACATTTCAAGGACTGCTAAAATTCAAAGTGAAGCATGCATAGGAAATGGAAGCGGCAAATGCATGGACGAAATGCAACCGCTAATATACATCGCTATGATGTGATCGTGCGCTGCAACGCGATGTGGAGTGTTCATGCGAGCTATCTTATTTGCCGTTTCCATTCTGTTCGCAGCATCGGCGAACGCTACGGCCCTAAGCTATTTTCATTCGAACCCCGTTGACTTCAAGAGGCTTAAGGTGGGAGAGACGATGCCGGCTCATGCACTCTTGGAACAGCGCTTCGACAGCCTGTGCGTCTTGGGACCCTATCAGGACAAGTTGTACCAAAACGTTCCCGTGCGCGACAGGATCAATGCGCATCTCTCTGACATCGCATACGTCGGCGACGAAAGCGACTGGGCACTCGTTCTCGTGCGAAGCGCCGATATAGAGGTGCTGCGCTTTACGCGTTCCGCGACGCTTGATCTCTTGTTGCCTTCGGAGACGCAACCGCCGCCTATCGGCGAACTGCCCGAGCACTTCATGCCGGCATCGTGCGTCGATGGCAACGCGGCAAGGTTTGCGAAAACGCAGAAGGACGGTCGCACCTATATCAGCCTGGGGAAGAGCGCCGAATGAGGCGTTCCCCCTTTCCTCCGGGCCCAACTTTTTGCATGGTGCTGAATCGGAGGAAGAATAGGGGACCTGAATGTATGAATACGCCATAGCGTGGGATTGGCTGGCTTTTGCCGCCCGTTGGTTCCACGTCATCACCGCGGTCGCCTGGATCGGCTCGTCGTTCTATTTCATCGCGCTCGATCTCGGCCTGGTGAAGCGCCCGCATCTTCCGCCGGGCGCCTATGGCGAGGAATGGCAGGTCCACGGCGGCGGCTTCTACCACATCCAGAAGTACCTGGTGGCCCCGGCTCAGATGCCGGAGCATCTGACCTGGTTCAAGTACGAGAGCTATTTCACCTGGCTTTCCGGCTTCCTGATGCTCTGTATCGTCTATTACGGCGGCGCCGACCTCTTCCTCATCGATCGCCACGTGCTCGACGTCAGTGCTCCCGTCGCCATCCTGATTTCGCTGGCCTCGCTCGCCGTCGGCTGGATCGTCTACGACCTGCTCTGCAAGTCGCCGATCGGCCGGAACACCTGGGGCCTGATGATCGTGCTCTATGCAGTGCTCGTCTTCATGGCATGGGGCTATACCCAGCTCTTCACCGGCCGCGCCGCCTTCCTGCATCTCGGCGCGTTTACGGCGACGATCATGTCGGCCAACGTCTTCATGATCATCATCCCCAACCAGAAGATCGTCGTCGCCGATTTGATCGCCGGCCGCACACCGGATGCGAAGTACGGCGCGATTGCCAAGCAGCGCTCGCTCCACAACAACTACCTGACGCTGCCCGTCATCTTCTTCATGCTGTCGAACCATTATCCGCTGGCCTTCGGCACCGCCTACAACTGGGTGATTGCAGCACTGGTCTTCCTGATGGGCGTCACCATCCGCCACTGGTTCAACACCACGCATGCCCGCAAGGGTCGCCCGACGTGGACGTGGATCGCCACCGTCATCATCTTCATCCTGATCATGTGGCTTTCGACCGTGCCGAAGGTGCTGACAGGGGAGAAGGATGCCGCGGCAGAAACCGTGGCTCCTGCCTTCCAGCAGTTCGCCGGCGATGCACATTTCCCCGCCGTCAAGCAGCTCGTCTCGACGCGCTGTTCCATGTGCCACGCAGCCGAGCCTGTATATGAGGGGCTGGCGCGGCCGCCGAAGGACGTCGTCCTCGAAACCGACGCGGAAATTGCCGCTCATGCGCGCGAGATCTATATACAGGCAGGACGCAGCCACGCCATGCCGCCCGGCAATGTGACCGACATCACGCCGGACGAACGCAAGTTGCTGGTCGCCTGGTTCGAAAGCGCCGTCGAAGGCAAACAGGAATAAGGCAAACACCGATCATGTCAGCCCTCCGTATCACGCTCCTGGCATCTGCTCTGGCCATATCGGGCCCGTGCATTGCCGATGCGGTGGGGGCCGATGCTCCTGCGGCGGCAGGCGAGTTTTCCGGCGACCTCAATGCGCTCGGGACGGAACCCTTCTGGGCCGTGACGATCCGCGCGGACAGCCTGACCTTCAGCCGTCTGGGGGAGGACGACGTCAGGAATGCGAACCCGGGAGCTGTCATCGCGCAGGATACGGCCACCTGGACGATCGCAGGCGGATCGGCTCCCCTCACGCTGACGCTGACGAAAGGGGCCTGCTCCGACGGAATGTCCGATCGCCACTACGCATCCAAGGCGGTCCTGGCATTTCAGGACAAGACCCTATACGGCTGCGCCGACACGCCAGCGGCGATTGCCGCCCAACCGGCGCCCTGAGGGCAACCCGAAGATCAAGCCGACCCGAAGATCGGGATCGAGTTGGAGATCCCATGTCGGTTCAACATAGCAACGCAGCGCGCGGCAGCGAGCCGGTGCAGGAACTGCAGCATGCAACCGCAAGAAAAGGCAGAGCCCATGACACACACCCTTCTCCGCGGCCGACTGCTGTCTTTCCTGCGCTCCCCGCAGAGCCTGACGGACACCGAGAGCTACCTCTATGAAAGCGATGGCGGGCTGCTCATCGCAAACGGCCTGATCGTCGCGTCCGGCCCGTATGACCAGGTCAGCGCCGAAGCACCGGCCGAGGCAGTAACGATCGACCACCACCCGCATCTCATCATGCCCGGATTCATCGACATGCACCTGCATTTCCCGCAGATGCAGGTCATCGCCTCCTATGCCGCAAACCTCCTGGAATGGCTGAATACCTACACCTTCCCCGAGGAGTGCCGCTTCGTCGAAACCGCGCACGCGCAGAGGATCGCCACGCATTTTTACGACGAGCTCGTCCGCCATGGCACGACGACGGCCGTCGCCTATTGCTCCGTCCACAAGACCTCCGCCGACGCCTTCTTCGCCGAGGCGATGAGACGCAACATGCGCATGGTCGGCGGCAAGGTGATGATGGACCGCAACGCCCCGCAAGGCCTGCTCGACACGCCTCAGATGGGCTACGACGAAACGCGGCAGGTGATATCTGACTGGCACGGCAAGGGCCGCAACCATGTCGCCATTACGCCGCGCTTCGCCATCACCTCGACGCCGGCGCAGATGGAAGCGACGCAGGCGCTCGCCCGTGAATTTCCCGAACTGCACATCCAGACGCACCTCTCGGAAAATCACGACGAGATCAGATACACCTGCGAGCTCTATCCGGAAGCGATCGATTACACCGATATCTACGCCCGCTACGGCCTGCTTGGCGACAGGACGCTCTTCGGGCACTGCATCCACCTCTCTGAGCGTGAGGCGGACGCGATGAGCGAGGCAGGCGCGGTCGCCGTACACTGCCCGACATCGAACCTCTTCCTTGGATCCGGCCTGTTTCCGCTGAAGGCATTGGCGCGGCGCGAAAGGCCGGTGCGAGTAGGCGTCGCCACCGATATCGGCGGCGGCTCGAGCTATTCCATGCTGCGTACCATGGACGAGGCCTACAAGATCCAGCAGCTTCTCGGCGAGCGGCTGAACCCGCTGGAAAGCTACTACCACATGACGCTGGGTAATGCCCAATCACTGTCGCTGGCCGACAGGATCGGCACGCTGGAAGCCGGCACCGACGCCGACATCGTCGTGCTGGACGCCGCCGCGACCCCCGCCATGGCGCTGAAGATGGAAGTGGTGAAGACGCTTGCCGAAGAACTCTTCCTGCTGCAGACGATGGGCGACGACCGGGCCATCGCCGAAACCTATGTGGCGGGCGTGGCAGCGAAGAGCAGCATCTAGGCATCCGCGATCGGCACCGTCACCCGGTCAATGAGGAGAGCCTTGCACCGCTCGACGATTTTGACGACGATCTGTTTCAAGGTCTCACTGATTGCGGCCTTCAAAACCCTCAGTCTCCACACAACGCTTCAATCGGCCTCATGGAGTAAGCATTGCGCAACAACATCCTCACAACTCTTGGACTTGTCTTCTGCCTGCTCGCAACGCCGCTGGCGCTTCCCGCACCGGCACAGGCCGTCACCATCAACATCAACATCGGAACCAACCTCAACAATGGCAGGCCGATCACCTGCCGCCAGGGCGAATGGCAGCTGCGCAACCGCGGCTTCCGCGACGTCCGGCGCGTCGACTGCCGGGGACGTATTTTCCTCTACCGCGCATGGCGCGGCAGCCAACGGTTTGAGATCGCACTGGACAGGCGCAGTGGCCGCGTTTCAGACGTGCGCCGCATCCGGCGATAGCCGCCGGGCAACGCCATCAGCTTGGCTGCGTCGCTTGGCGGGATCGTCTCCCGCTGAAGCGCTTGCCCCGTCGAGTTGCTTGCCGGCTGACCTGCGCTGCCGTCGTTTCGTCGAGCCAGGCCTCGAAATGTGCCGTGCCTAGGGGTGGGGTCTTGCCGGGCGTGAGCGACCGATCGTTCAGGGAAATGCCGAAATAGCGCGCATGAACGTCGGGAACGACGCTTCTCGGATCCTTGGTGATCCGTACAAAGCGCCTGGCAAGCTCGTCGAGCGGTAGTGCTTCGGGACCGGCGCCTTCGACCGTTCCGTTGATCGGTTTGGCAACAGCGAGTTCGGCAACCGCTGCAGCCACGTCATCGGACCACACCGGCTGTATAAGCGCGGGCGACAGGCGAATTTCGTCGCCTTTTGTGGCCTCTTGCGCAATGCCGCCGACAAATTCGAAGAACTGAGTGGTACGAAGGATGGTGTCCGGAATGCCGGATGCCACGATGAGCTTCTCCTGAGCCAATTTTGCCCGCAAGTAGCCGCTTTCGAGAAGCCGTTCCTTGCCGACCACCGAGAGGGCAACGTGATGGCGGACACCGGCGGCAGCTTACGCGGCCAGCAGGTTACGCCCGGACGTCTCGAAGAACTCGAGGACGGCCTTGTCTTCCCACACGGTTGCATTGGCCACGTCGACGACGGCGTTAGTCGCAGGTCGCTTCGATACAGCGGTGATATGGGCAGAGAAAGCCGTTGGGAATTTGCCGAGCGTCCTGATTGCGGTCGCCATCGTGGCGGCAAGCCATGTGCTCGCAGGGCGCATGGACGAGGCTCGGGCAGCGATGCGGCGGCTGCGCGAACTCGATCCGTCCTTGCGCCTGTCGACCCTCAAAGACTGGCTTGCGATCCACCGACCGGAAGACCTGGCCGCGTTCTCGCAGGGCCTTCGATGGCCGGGCTGCCTGACTGATGTCCGCGCCTGTTCGCAGTCGCAGGATCACGCCTTCTGCGTGAACCAGACCGTCGGTGCCCCGACAACGCCTCCGCTCTGCATGGCCTTTCGCAGCTCCTCAATCCTGGTAAAGGCTTGGGCCGCTTCCAGCGTGGCGAATTCGTGCGTCACGGTCACGTCGTTGGGGTCGTCGGTCGATTGATAGACAGCCTCCGACAAAACACCGTTTGCCTTCTGGACCGGCGAAAAGGCATCGTAGATCTTCCGCCAGGCCGGGTAATCGGAAACTGCATGTCTCACGAACAAAGTCGTCATGTCGCGCTCCTTGTTGGGTTACGTCTTTGCACCACATTCGCGATCGTTCGGGACAGGCAACCGACGGCAGTGTCCCTGAAGCAAGTCAAAAAAGGCCCGACGCTTCCGCGTCGAACGATACGGGGTGGATCTGTCAGGGAGCCTTCCCGACCAAAAGCGCAATCTATCACAATCACCTAATATACGTTGCGTGAATTGCGCGTGGCGGCCCGCAATCTTCCGGCCATTCCGGCAACCCCAAGATGCGAGCCATCCGGGAAGACCAGCATTCTAGCTTTGTCGTTCGAACGCCTTCAGAGCCTCCATAACCGCGCGGACAATCGGCACGTTCCTGATATCGGAGTGAACGACCAGCCAGACCTCACGTGTCAGCGGCGCCGGCTGCGGGATAGCTTCGACGAGGTCATCGACGCCAGAAATCAGGAAATTCGGCAATATTGCAACGCCTCCGCCGGCGCGTGCGGCTGCGACCTGGAATTCCAGGGTGGACGCCCGCATTGACACGCGTCGTCCATTCGCGACCGCAAGCAGCCGCTGGTATTGCKGCGAAGTCATCATCGTTTCGTCGTAGGCTATGAAGCTCCAGTCCGGCTCGGGCACAGTCGCCAGATAGGCAGGAGCGGCGTAAAAGCCGAACGCAACTTCGCAGAGCTTCGTCACCGTCAGGTCGCCCTGCTCCGGCATAGTCATGCGCACAGCGATATCGGCCTCCCGCCGATCGAGCGAAGCGTAGCGCGTCTCGCCAACGATGACGACGTTGATATCGGGATGCTTCCGCCTGAGAGCGACAAGCGGCTCCACCAGCAGGGCTGCCGCAAAGGCAGGTGGTGCGCTGATCCTGATATCGCCGGCCAGCATCGCGCCGGCTGCGAGCCTGACCCGCTCGATCGCAAGCGCCTCCTCCCCCATGCGCTCGGCCATACCGGCGACGCGCTCGCCCTCTGCCGTCAACAGGATGCGGCGCCCGCGCCGGTCGATCAGCTTCACGCCCATCTGGGCTTCCAGCCCCGCAATTCGGCGGGCGACCGTGGCATGCTCCACGCCGAGCGAACGGGCAGCGCCAAGCAGCGTCCCGCTCCGCGCCAGCGCAGCAAAATGGCGAAGGTTTTCCCAATCCAGCATTGATCGTTTTTTCCCATTGGATGGCAAGCAATAGGGAATTTTCGATCAAAGCGCCATCGGCCATGATCATCCCAACAGCAAATGGAGCTTGAACATGGACACGGTGGTAACACTCCAGGCACCGGGCGGCATCGATCAGCTACGGGTGTCGCAACGCGCGCCCCAGCAACCGGGCACGGATGAGATCCGGATACGCCACGACGCGATCGGTATGAACTTCCTCGACATTTACCACCGCAAGGGCCTCTACCCCTTGCCCGCCTATCCAGCCGTGCTGGGCGTGGAAGGCGCAGGCGTCGTCGAAGCGGTCGGTCCTGACGTTGCCGCCCTGAAACCAGGCGATCGCATTGCCTATGCCGGCGCACCCGTCGGCGCCTATGCCGCCACGAGGTTGCTTCCGGCGCAACGTGCCATCCGGCTGCCGGACGAAACGCCGTCACGCATTGCCGCCGCCTCGATGTTGAAAGGGATGACAGCCTACATGCTGCTGACGCAAACCTATCGAGTCGAGCCCGGCACGGTCGTTCTCGTGCATGCGGCCGCCGGCGGCCTGGGCGCGATTCTCGTGCGCTGGGCAAAGCATCTCGGGGCGACCGTCATCGGAACCGTCGGCACGCTGGAGAAGGCCGATCTCGCCCGCTCCTGCGGTGCCGACCACCTGATCGTCGGCCGCGACGCCGATGTCGTCGGCGAGGTGAAACGGCTTACCTCCGGCCGCGGCGTCGATGTCGCCTATGACGGGATCGGCGGCAGCATGCTGGCAAAGACCATCCAGTGCGTTCGCCCGTTCGGTGTCGCGGCGACCATCGGTCAGGCCGGGGGACCAATTCCACCGGTCTTTGTGGATGAACTGCGACCGGGCCGCTCCCTCGCTCATCCAAGCGTCATGGCCTATATCGTGGATGCCGTCCACTATTCGGCTGCGGCCAATTCCGTGGTCGACATGCTGGGCTCCGGTATAGCAGCGACGATCGCTGGAGAGTATGCTTTGGAAGACGCCGCGAAAGCCCAGCAGCGCCTCGAAGACGGGCGCGCCGCTGGCAGCCTGATTCTTATCCCCTGAGCGACGAAAGAGGTACACAACTGCCTGAAAATCGTGGTAAGGGCGATGGCATTATTCAGATGTGAAAGTCTTATCCATGGCCAATCCTCTCACCATCGCAGACCTCAAGAACCTCGCCCAGCGCCGCGTTCCCAAGATGTTTTTCGACTATGCGGATTCGGGCGCCTGGACGGAGTCGACGTATCAGGCGAACGAGAGCGATTTTGCCAGGATCAAGCTGCGCCAGCGCGTCCTTGTCGACATGACGAACCGCACGCTGGAGACGACGATGATCGGCCAGAAGGTCTCGATGCCGGTGGCTCTTGCGCCGACCGGCATGACCGGCATGCAGCACGCCGACGGCGAGATGTTGGCAGCCCGCGCAGCCGAAGAGGCAGGCGTTCCCTTCACACTGTCGACCATGAGCATATGCTCGATCGAGGACGTCGCGTCGGTCACGACCAGGCCATTCTGGTTCCAGCTCTACGTGATGAAGGACAAGGACTTCGTCATGAACCTGATCAACCGCGCCAAGGCAGCCAAGTGCTCGGCGCTGGTGCTGACGGCAGACCTGCAGATCCTCGGCCAGCGTCACAAGGACCTGCGCAACGGCCTCTCTGCACCGCCGAAATTCACGCCCAAGCACATCTGGCAGATGGCGACGCGCCCCTTCTGGTGCCTGGACATGCTGCAGACCAAGCGCCGTACCTTCGGCAACATCGTCGGCCACGCCAAGAACGTCTCGGACCTGTCCTCACTCTCCTCCTGGACCGCCGAGCAGTTCGACCCGCAGCTCTCCTGGGCTGATGTTACTTGGATCAAGGAAAAGTGGGGAGGACCACTGATCATCAAGGGTATCTGCGACGTCGAGGACGCGAAATCGGCTGCGGAAACCGGCGCTGACGCGATCATCGTGTCCAATCACGGCGGCCGCCAGCTCGACGGCGCCCCCTCCACGATCAGCATGCTGCCGGCAATCGTCGACGCCGTCGGCCACAAGATCGAGATCCACCTCGATGGCGGCATCCGCTCCGGTCAGGACGTGCTGAAGGCCGTGGCACTCGGCGCCAAGGGCACCTATATCGGCCGCCCCTTCCTCTACGGCCTCGGCGCCATGGGCAAGGACGGCGTAAGCCTCGCGCTCGACATCCTCCGCAAGGAGTTGGACGTCACGATGGCTCTCTGCGGCAAGCGCGACATCAACGAGGTCAACTCCTCGATCATTGCCGGACGTCAGTAACTCCTGGCTGCGGCAACTCCCGTTGTCACGACCAAGGCACTGGACGGCAAAGACGCCTAGACTGGCGCTCTATCGCATCCAGCCGCCAGCCAGCGCGCCTGCCCAATCCGGGCGGGCGTTTGTGTCTGCGAGCTCGGCCATCGCCAGGTGGTCGTAGGCGACTGTGCGGAAATGCGGCGTCCAGCCGGCAGCGGTCTTCTCTATAATGCAGTAAGACGCCATCGGGTGCCCGGTCTCGACCTTGTGGCGGTATGGCGTGTCATCGGAATAGGCGGGGCAGCCGACGCTGCCCGGATTGACGATCAGCCGGCCGTCGCCGAGACGGACCATACGCGGGATATGACTGTGGCCGCAAAGGATCATCGGGACGTCGATGCCGCCAGCTAGGGCTTCGATGTCTTCGAGCGGCTTCAGGAACACGTGTCCTTCCGATGAAACCGACTCCAGCCAGTAGCTGTCATCGTTCTTCGGCGTTGCGTGGCAGAGATAGATCTCGTCGTGAAGGATGGTGCTGAAAGGCAGGCCGCGCAGCCAGTCGAGATGCCGTGGCTGCAGTTGCGAATAGGCATGCTGCTCCCACGACGGCATCGCGTCGGCCGTGTTCTCGATGAGGTAGCGGTCGTGATTGCCGCGCACCGTCGTCGCGCCAAGACCGATCAGAATATCGGCGGTCCTGCCGGCCTCGAGCGGCCCGCTCAGGCAATCGCCGAGGTTGACGATCTCGACGATCCCTTGTGCCCTGATATCGGCAAGCACCGCTTCGAGCGCCAGGTGGTTGCCGTGAACGTCCGCGATGGCGGCAAAGCGCACCGGT
Source organism: Rhizobium sp. 05L419 (assembly GCF_056397845.1). Taxonomy (NCBI): domain Bacteria; kingdom Pseudomonadati; phylum Pseudomonadota; class Alphaproteobacteria; order Hyphomicrobiales; family Rhizobiaceae; genus Rhizobium; species Rhizobium sp. 05L419. Next base: position 54,103 of record NZ_JBFTOF010000014.1, on the reverse strand, counting down.
CAGCTGCCGCGATAGGTCGAATAGCCGTACGGCGAAAGCAGCAACGGAACATGGTAATGTGCCGTCACGTCGGCCATGCCGAACCGGATCGGCACCATGTCGAGAAACGCCGGCTGCGGTAGCGCGACGCCCGCCTCGCGCAGGTAGTCGCCGGCATGGAACAGCAGCTCGTAGGTTCCCGCCACAAAGCTGTCGCCAGCGAGGATCGGGCCGCCGTCCACACGCCCGTCGGCATTGGTCGTGACGCTCTTGAGGTGATGGCGAACCTCTCCCTCGAGACGAAAGAGATCGATCCTCAGCCCCTCGGCCGGCTTGCCGAATGCGGTGTCGAGAACATGGGTGGTCAATCCGGTCATGGGCCTGGCTCGCTGATGATGAATGGCGTTTCGAAAAAATACTCTTCCAGATTGTTGCCCGGCCCGTCGCGATCGACGACGATGAAGTCGCTGACGGCGCCAAGCGCCATCAGCGGGTGATGCCAAACGTTTCGGAGATAGTTCACCCCTTGATCGCCGCGCGCAAAAAATGCCTGCGGGCGCCCCGGCTTGCCACCCTCGTCCTCGGAAACGACGACGAGGAACGGGCCGCCTGAAGTCGGCGAAAAGCTCTGGCTGCCGAACGGATGGCGCTCCATCATGCCGACCTCGTACGGAAAGGCACGCGGTTGACCCCGGAAGAGGTTGATGATGACGCGCGCCTCTTCGCCCGCCGCTTCCGCAGCCGCAAGCGCATGGTAGCGCTGGGTCGTGCCGTTGTTGATAAACCGCATCGTTGCCGGATCGGCTTCGATGACATCGCCGAAGGGCGCGAAGGCAGCTTTGGTGAGGGGACGGATGTCGAGGAATTGTGTCACGACTATTCGCCCTCTATACGCCAATGCCGAATGGAATCGAGCCGAGAGAGCAGTGTCGCCAAGTCGCTCCGGATCGTACTCCAGATGGCCGTCAAGTCGGCGCGATAGTTGTCATCCACGATCAGATTCCGCATTCCCTTAATCTTGCTCCAGGGGATTTCGGCGTGATCGCGCTGAAAATCTGGATCATCGGCACCGATCCGCGCGGCAGCTTCGCCAAGAAGCACCAGCGACATGGTGACCGCCAGCTGTGTTCGGACGTCTGTCAGGAAATCCTTCTCGCTCATGCCGTCCGTCAATGCTCGTGCCTGTTCGGCGGCAGCCTGCATCCGATCGATGTAGTCAACCAATCTGTCTGCGTTCATATGCTAGCTGCTTCGGCAAGAACCCGATCCCGAATTTTCGGAGGCAAGCCGCCCGGCGTTACAAGATCCACTTTCACCCCCAGAATGTCCTTCAGCTCTTCCGGCAACCCGCCGAGATCAAACAGCGTCGTGCCCGGCAACGTATCCACCAGAATATCAAGGTCGCTGTCCACCCTGTCCTCGTCCCGCGCCACCGAGCCGAAGTCACGCGGGTTCGCCGCGTTGAAGCGCTTCGTCGCTACGCAGATCGCCTGCCTGTTCTTCTCCAGCGCTTCGGATGGTTTCATCTTGGTTGCTCCCGTTTCGCAACTATAAGCCACGGCCACACAAGAGAAAAGCGCTCGGCCCGCGTCAGGCGACCGCGTCACGCCGGCAGCATCGCCGTCAGCCGTAGCAGCGCAATCCGCTCCACCTGCGCCGTCGCCGCCGCGAACTCCGCGTCGCCGCTGTTTGCGATCCGCTGTTCGAAAGCAGCCAGAACATCGTCCTTGTTCAACCCCTTCACGGCGACAATGAAGGGGAAGCCGAATTTTGCGACATAGGCCGCATTGAGCTCGGTAAACCGCGCATGCTCCTCGGGGCTCAGCCGGTCGAGACCGGCGCCTGCCTGTTCCTTCCTGCTGTCTTCTGTCAATTCGCCGGCAATCGCCAGGCGCCCGGCGAGATCGGGATGGGCACGCAGAACCGCGAGCCGCTCCTCGGGGCTTGCCGCGCGAAAGATCGCCACAAGTGCGGTATGAACCCGGTCAATGGTCAGATCCTCACCGGCAAAGCCGTCTTCATAGGCTCGCTCGGCAATGAACGGCGAATGCTCGAACACGCCACCGAAGCGGGATACGAATTCGTCGCGCGAGACCATCAGATCGTTTCCGGCTTGTGGTGCGCATGCCAGTGTTCGGCGATCTCGATCCGGCGCGGGATCCAGACCTTGTCGTGCTTCAGCACATATTCCATGAACCGCTTCAGCGCGGCAGCACGTCCCGGGCGACCAACAAGGCGGCAATGCAGACCGACCGACATCATCTTCGGGCTGCCCTCCTTGCCTTCTTCATAAAGCGTGTCGAAGGCATCCTTCAGATAGGCGAAGAACTGGTCGCCCGAATTGAACCCCTGCGGCGTGGCAAAGCGCATGTCGTTGGTGTCGAGCGTGTAGGGAATGACGAGGAACGGCTTGTCATCCGTGCCCTTCACCCAATAGGGCAGGTCGTCGGCGTAGGAGTCCGACGAATAGAGGAAGCCGCCCTCCTCCTGCACCAGCCGCAAGGTGTTGTCCGAAGGCTTGCCCTGGTACATGCCGTAGGGCCGCTCGCCGGTCAGTTCCGTGTGCAGGCGCACCGCCTCAATGATGTGCTTGCGCTCCAGATCCTCCGGAAAATCCCTGTATTCCAACCAGCGGTAGCCGTGGCTGGCGATCTCCCAGCCCGCTTCCTTCATGGCAGCGACCGCTTCCGGGTTGCGCGCCATGGCCAGAGTCACGCCATAGACGGTCGCCTGCACCTTGAGTTCGGTGAACAGGCGCCACAGCCGCCAGAATCCGGCGCGCGAACCATATTCGTAGATCGATTCCATGTTGAGGTTGCGCTGGTTTGGCCAGGCCGCGGCACCGACGATCTCCGACAGCAGGTTTTCCGAGGCCGGATCGCCGTCGAGGATCGAGCTTTCGCCACCCTCCTCGTAGTTGATGACGAACTGCACGGCCACGCGCGCATCGCCGGGCCACCTCGCATCGGGCGTGTTTCGACCATAGCCGACGAGATTGCGCGGATAAGTCTCGGATACCATGAAATCACCTTCTGAAACGTCGGGTGAACGGTAGCATCCGGATACGGAATGTCGAGACGGAAAGTATGCAACAGAGTTTTGCCTTTGCGGCACAACCTCTTAGGCAGGTACCGCCACCCGCTCCTTGCGGGCGGTAACCTTCCCCATCGGATGCAGCGAGTGCACGCGAAACGGTCCGCCATTGCCCTCCTCGAACATCAAAGCGACGTTCGAGACCTTGACCGGTTCGGCCAGTACGGGGCCGAAAATGTTGCGGAGCGCCAGCTCGATGCGCGGCATGTCCTGGTGGCTGACGGACCCCGTGACCGGCATATGGAACCGGAACTCGTCCATCACGTGTGGGCAACCCCAGCGATGCAGGTTGGCAAACTGTGCAGCCGAAAGACCATCGGGGTCGCTGCGCTCGATATCGGCATCGCTGAGCGGTGCGCGGAAACGGTCGAACTGCTGCACGATTGCCGAAGCGAGATAGTGAATGTGCTCGCAGGGCAGAGACGGAACCAGGCTGTAGAATCCGCCCATCCGGGCGACCTCGAGTCGCTGGATATGAAACGGCGTCAGCGTGCCACAGAAGCGCATCAAATCGCGCAACAGCTGTTCCTCGGCGACGCCAGGCGCAAGGCGAAAGGGCGCTTTCAGCACACCGTGAAAGCCATAGCGGCGCGGCACGGCGGTCAGGAACGCGACCTCGTGGAGGCTCAACCCCCTGATTTCCGTCGGCTCGATCATCTCGCCCGAAAACACATTCCGGCCCAGCCAATTTGCAGCCGCATAGGTCAGCGGATCGCTGGCTGCGGGCGTGAAACAAATGGCATAGCGCATGCGATTCCCTCCGTGGTCGAGCGGCGGCGGCTCACTCGGCCCCGCTGTTGCGCAAGCTGATAGGTGATTTGCATGACAGAATAACGAAGGGCAGCAACTGCTAATTCACGCTTAGCGGGAAGCGACGCTTACGTGACTGGAGAAGTGAAAGCTCTCCGGAAGTTCGAAGGGCGGCGTGTGGCCGGCAGCGCCGGCGACGACCCACTCGGCCAGGCGGTGGGCAAGCCCGAAACTCACCTTGAAGCCGCCGGTGAGAGCGAGGAGGCTTTGGTGGGACGGGTGCGCGCCAACCATGGGGTCGCGGTCGATGGCCTTGGGGCGCAAACCGGCCCAGCGCTCGAGGACCGGCGCGTCGCCGAGCACAGGCACAAGCTCCCTTGCGCCAGCCAGTAGCACATCGAGCTGTTCGTCGGTGGAATAGGGATCGTCGAAGCGGTTCTCGCTGGTGCTGCCGATGGCGACATGGCCACCCTCGTGCGCCACGATATAGAGCCCGTCGCGGAAGATCGTCGGCAACGACGGATCGACATCGGCTTTGAGCAAGGCCGCCTGCCCCTTGACGGGCTGACCGAGCGGCTGCTTCAGGCCGTCGGTGTAGCGCGCAAGCAACGGAAACGATCTGTAGCCCATGGCGACGATGCAATGGCCGAAAGCGATGGTGCCCGCATCGGTCTCCGCGAGATTGCGACCGAGATCGATACCCGCAAGCGCCACATTGTCGATGATCCGCACATGCCTTGCGCTGCGCAGGAATGCGGCGAGTGTGGCAACAAGCGGTCGCGGAGCAACCCTGGCGGCAAGCGTGTCATGCACGAGGCCGCCCTCGTTTGCGCCCGGGGCCACCCAGTCGGGGACTGGAGGCGCATCGAGAAGATGCCAGTGAAAACGACGGCCGCCCGCATCCCAACGGATCTCGGCATCGGCGGAATGTCCAAGTGCGATCTTGCGCAGATGCGGCTTCGGCAAGGGAATGAGACGCCCCGAGCGGCGATAGCCTGCCGAAAGCCCGGTCTCGCTCTCAAGCGTTGCGATTTCGGCTTCCAGCGAGACCAGAGCATCGAACTGGAATTGCTTCTTGGCATTCCATCTGTCCGGCATGTGCGGCATCAGGGCTCCGAGCAGCCCGCCACTCGCGCCCTGCCCGAGCAAGCCCTCTTCGATCAGCAGCGTATCGATCCCCATGCGCTCCGCGTGAACGGCCGCCCACAGACCCATGATGCCGCCGCCGACGATCAGCAGCGCTGCAGACGATTGACCCGAAGGCAAGGCCGGACTATCGGCTGTTGGCATGACAGATACGGATCCCGATCAGATGGACAGAGCAAACCAGCCGCTTGAATGGCGCGACGGCGATATGCCCTATTCACCGGCCTTTGGCGACCATTTTTATTGCCAGACGGACGGTCGTCTGGAATGCGGTCACGTCTTCCTTTCGGGCAACGGCCTGCCGCAGCGCTGGCAGAACCGAGCGACCTTTCTGATCGGCGAACTGGGCTTCGGCACCGGCCTCAACTTCGCAGAGACATGGCGGCAGTGGAAGCTTTGCCGGTCGAGCGGCCAGCGTCTGCATTTCATGTCGTTCGAGCTCTACCCCATGCGCCGCGAGGAAATCGACCGCGCACTGTCGCACTGGCCGGAGATCGATGCCGAGCGTCAGGCTCTCGCGGCCCAGTGGCCCGACACGCCGGACGCCATAGTGTCGCTGGCACTTGACGATCAGACCACGCTCAGCGTGGTCTGCGGCCGCGCGATCGACGGGGTCGCCGCAGCCGCAGCGAGCTTCGACGCGTGGTATCTGGATGGCTTTGCGCCATCGCGCAACGCGGATATGTGGTCGGAAGAACTGATGCGCCTCGTCTGCGCAAAGACGGTACCTGCGGGCACGTTCGCGACTTACGCCGCCGCCGGCTTCGTCCGACGCAATCTGATCGCCGCAGGCTTTTCAGTGGAGCGCCGTGGCGGCTTTGCCGGCAAACGCGAGATGCTCTGCGGGGTCAAGCCCTAGCGCGCAGAGCGATTGGCTGGGCGCTCGCTCTTGCCGAGCCACAAGCCGATCTTTTCTTCGAGAAGCTCGGGACTGATCGGTTTCGACATGTAGTCGTCCATGCCCGCATCCAGGCAGAGTTCACGATCGCTTTCCAGCGCGTGCGCGGTGACCCCGACGATCGGCACGCGGTGGCCCTGCCCGCGCTCGATGTCGCGTATCCGGCGCGTTGCCTCGTGTCCGTTCATGACGGGCATGGAGACGTCCATCATGATGATCCGCGGTGTGAGCTTTTCCCAGGCCTCGATCGCTTCCTGCCCGTTGCCGACCACGAGAAACGCAAGGCCGGTGGCCTGCAGGATCTGCGTGAACACGATCTGGTTCACGTCGTTGTCTTCGGCAACGAGAACGTCGATGAACGACGGGCCTTGTCGCTCGACCGGCGGCACGGCAGACGGTTCCGGCTCGGCTTCGACGATCGGACGGACACCGCCGTCCGCCGCCAGCCGTATCCGGTGCGTCCGCACGACGTCGACAATGGTGTTGCGCAGGACGTTGGCGCGCGCCGGCTTCATCAAATGTGCCTGACCGTTGAGAGCGGCAAATTCCTTCTCGGTACCCGAAATATCCATCGACGTCATGAAGATGATCGGCAGGTCGCGGAAGCGGGCGTCGGCGCGCAGCGTCCGCGCGATATCGCCGCCGTTCATGCCGGGTATCTGATAATCGAGGACGATCGCGTCGATCGCAACGCTCAGCTCGTGCGCAGCCTCGAGGATTGCAAGTCCCTCGACCCCACCCTCCGCAGCCGCGCCGTCGAAACCCCACAGCGCCAGTTGCTCCGTCAGTATCTGGCGGTTCACCGCATTGTCGTCGACAACCAGAATGCGCGCGCCTCGGACATTGATCGGCAAGGGCTTCGGATCAAGCCGCGCAGCCGCGACGAAGAAAGGCAGGTTGACGGTGAAGACAGATCCGCTGCCGAGTTTGCTGTCGACCTCGATGTAGCCGCCGAAAAGATCGACAAGACCGGCGGTGATCGCCAGGCCCAGGCCCGTACCCTCGTGACGTCTCGTCGAGGACGCGTCGATCTGCGAGAATTTTCCGAAGATGGAATCGATCCGGTCCGGCGGCATGCCGATGCCGGTGTCTTCGATGCGGATCGTCGCCATGATCTCGTCGGCGGCCCCTGCCGTGTAGTCCATATCGACGAGGACGTGACCGCGCTCCGTGAATTTGATGGCGTTGCCGACTAGGTTCGTGAGGATCTGCCGGAACCGGCCTGCGTCGCCGATGATGGCGGACGGCAAGCCGGATGCCGTACGAACGAGCAGTTCGACGCCCCGTTCCGCTGAAAGCGACGATAGCAGCGTGGCCACATCCTCGACGGCCTCGACCGGATCGAACGTCACCCGGCGCAAGGTCATCTGACCGGAGTCGATCTTCGAGAAATCGAGGATATCGTTGATGATGGTCATCAGCGCGTTGCCTGATTTCTCGATAATGTCGACGAAGGTCTTCTGGCGGGTATCGAGGTCGGTATTCGCCAGCAACTCGGTCATCCCGAGCACGCCGTTCATTGGCGTTCGAATTTCATGGCTCATGTTGGCCAGAAACTCCGACTTGACCTTGTCGGCCGCCTCGGCGCGCGCGAGGAGCAGCGTCAACTCCTCCTCGCGGCTCTTGGTGGCGGTGATGTCGGTGAACAGCGCAACCCAGTGCCGGCGCTCGCTGACGGCGATGTCCATCTGAACCCAGCGGCCTTCGGGAATCCGAAACAGGCGCGAGACGGGCTGCCCCGCGCCAAGGCTGTGCCTGAGATCGCCGAGTACAATACCGGGGTCGCCCGCGAAATCGCCGCGGGCGGCACAGAAGATGAAAAAATCGTCCCAGTTCCGCCCGACCTCGAGATAGCAGCCAGGAATATCCAGCATGCCGGCCAGCGCGTCGTTGCTGAGCAGGATTTCGTCATCCTGGACGACGAGCAAGCCCTGCGACATGGCCTGCGTTGCATCGCTCATCAGCTCGCCGAGGCTTTCCAGTGCCTCGCGCGCCGCACGGATCTCCTTCTCATGCAGGCGGATGGTGGAGATATCGGCATAGGTGAGCAGCACGCGCTCATTCGATATCCGGCGACTGTCGACAACAAGGGACGTGGTGTCCCAGTTTATCTCTGCCGATGGCGTCTGCTCGTCGGAGCGAAACTGACGGACACGCCGCGCAAAAATCTCGTCGGACGTCTCCCCCGGCCCATAGCGGCCGAGCGCGTGATTATGCTCGACGAGCTCCCGGTACGATCGCCCCTCGAAGCGGCGGTCCGGTAGATCCGAGATCGTGTAGAACGCCTGATTGCCATAAAGAATGGTGAAATCGCTCTCAAGAATGAGAACGCCGACAGGCAACGAGTTCAGGATGCTTGCCAGGTCGCAGTGCAGAACTTCCGTGTGCGCCTGCGCTGCGATCAACTCTTTCTCGCGCTCCTTGAGCAGCGAGACGTCTGCGAAGGAGCCGACGACGTAGCGCTTGCCGCCGGTCGCTTCGATACGGTTGATGCGGGCAAGCACCGGATAGAACTTGCCGCCGGCTCCTGGCAGCAGGCTCTCGACCTCGGTCGCCTCCCCCGTCTCCAGCACCGCGACGTTTCGCCGATGAATGACGTCTCCGGCAGTTTCGCCGAACATCTCCTGCTCGGTCTTGCCGAGGGCATCCGCGCGCGATTGGCCTGTAAAGACCTCAAAGCACTCGTTGGCATAGATCAGGCGATGATCTTCGTCGCGCGCGAAGGCGGCAACCGGAAGTGCCTCCATGATCGCACGTAGGAGATCGAGCTCTGCAGCCCCGTCGATGGATGGGCCCGCCGTCCGGCCGCGCGCGCGCATCGCCTTGTGCTCTGTCTCGAAGAGGCCGAGGACATAGACACGCTCCGGCGACAGCATGAAGCTCTCGATCCGCACCCTGTCGTACCCAACACCTGCCGCGTCGAAGCAGATGGCGCTTTCCTCGCTTGCAAAGACCAGCGCCCGGCGTTCCTTGTCCTCTCGATCTTCCTCTTCCGGCCGGTCGAAAAGCTCGCGGCTGCGCCGACCGATGAAGTCGGAAATCTCTTTCGCGAAGAAATCGGCATAGGCCTGGTTAACAGCGACATAGCAAAGCTCGCTGTTCTTGACATAGGCCGGGTAACCCAGATCCGCGATCCGGCGGCATGCCAGTTCGAGAAGGTCCCCGCGTGATCTCAAAAAGCCGCTCCACCACAAGATTTCAAGGAAATTGCCGTTCGCTTGATTTTAGGCGCGTGGCCTTTAACAACGCATTAACCATGACGTCCTCGCGGGCGAAAATAGTGTGCAGCAACTCCAACTCCAGCCGAGGGAGTGTTCCAAATCGTGGATGCCGCCGGCCATATCCGGCACGCAAGTGCTGCGGAAATATGGTAGAGTTGAGCTGGTTGTTGATTTCGTCTGCGGACGACCTGAAGAACAGGCCTCGTCCACGAAAGGAGGAACATGTCCGTAATTCATAAAAGCATGGCGGCGGGCCTGATCACGTTGACGTTGACCACCACTCCGCTCATTGCAAATCCGGCAATGGCCAACTCTCCTGATGCCTTCTGGGGCGGAATCGCGGCCGGCCCAATTGGGGGCGTCGTGCTGTCGCAGGGCCTGCGTCCCTATCCGTACACCTATGGTTATCCCGACGGATACGGCTATCCCTATGCCTACGGTTATCGCTATGGCGCCGCCTACTATCGCTATCCCTACAGGTCCTACTATCCGGCCTATCGGCCCTATCCGGTCTACAGATCCCAATACCGCCCCTATTACTATCAGCCCTACCGTCGCTGCCATGTCGAATGGCGACGCAACGGCTGGGGAACGGCCTACAGAGTGAGTGTCTGCCCCTATTGAGGGATCAGGCTCGGCAGCCGGGCGCGGCCGAAAGAGCGGCGCAAAGGAAGGCTTTCTCTGGCGGTGCCCTTGACTTTCCAGGCGAACTAGACCAAATGCAGGCCAGCTTTCACCTTCCGGCCGCCGCGTGAGCGGCCCCTGCCAGCAAATAGGATGCAGGAAGAAGGACAAAAGCGCATTTCGTACAGGCCGCATCCCAAGACGCGGCAGAAGCGCTGGAAAGCTTTTTCCAACAAGACAAGTTCCCACTTCACGCGGGGTTCTTGACGCCAGAATAACACCGGGCCGCACTCCGCGTTCCGGCGATTTTGTTTTGGCGCGCCCTAAAAAGGTTATGACTTGACCAATTTTGAATCGCTTGGTGTTTCCAAGCCGATCGTCGCCACACTTTTCCAGCTCGGCATCGAAACGCCGACCCCCATCCAGGAAAAGGCGATCCCGCTTCTTCTCGAAGGCCGCGACCTTATCGGCCTCGCCCAGACAGGCACCGGCAAGACCGCCGCCTTCGGCCTGCCCATCATCGAAAAGCTCCTGAAGGACGAAAAGCGTCCTGACAACCGCACCACTCGGACGCTGATCCTCGCCCCTACCCGCGAACTGGTGAACCAGATCGCCGTCAGCCTGAAGAACTTCCTCCGCAAGTCGCATCTTCGTATCAACGTGGTCGTCGGCGGCGTGTCGATCAACAAGCAGCAGCTGCAGCTTGAAAAGGGCACCGACATCCTCGTCGCCACGCCCGGACGCCTGCTTGACCTCGTCAACCGCCGCGCCATCGGCCTGACCGCCGTGCGCTACCTCGTTCTCGACGAAGCCGACCAGATGCTCGATCTCGGCTTCGTGCACGACCTGCGCAAGATCGCCAAGATGGTTCCGAAGAAGCGTCAAACGATGCTTTTCTCCGCAACCATGCCGAAGTCGATCGCTGATCTCGCCGGCGAATACCTCGTCGATCCGATCAAGGTCGAAGTGACGCCTCCGGGCAAGGCTGCCGACAAGGTCGAGCAGTACGTGCACTTCGTCAACGGCAAGAACGACAAGACGGACCTCCTGAAGAAGTCGCTCACCGAAAACCCCGATGGCCGCGCCATGGTCTTCCTACGCACCAAGCATGGTGCCGAGAAGCTGATGAAGCACCTCGAGCATATCGGCTACTCGGTTGCGTCGATCCACGGCAACAAGAGCCAGGGCCAGCGCGAACGTGCTCTCAAGGCCTTCCGTGACGGCGACATCAAGACGCTGATCGCCACCGATGTTGCCGCCCGCGGCATCGACGTCCCGGCCGTCAGCCACGTCTACAACTACGACCTGCCCGAGGTTCCCGACGCCTACGTTCACCGCATCGGCCGTACGGCCCGCGCCGGCCGCGATGGGATCGCGATCGCTTTCTGCGCACCCGACGAAGCCCGCCTGCTGCGTGATATCGAGCGTCTGATGAACATCGACATCACCGTCGCAAGCGGCGAAGCGCCGGCCAACATGAACGCCTCTCCGCGCCGCGCCAACGGCAACCGTAACGGTGGTGGTCAGGGTCGTGGCGGCGAAGGCCGAGGCGAACAGAACCGCTCCGGCAACCGCCAGGAACGTCGCCCGCGTCGCGAAGGCGAAGGCGGCGAACACCGCGCCGGCAACGAGGAACGCGGCGAGCGTCGTCCGCGTCCCGAGCGCCAGTCTGCACGCAACGAGGACTTCCGCGGCCAGCGCCGTGGCGAGGCAGCACCTGCTGCCGGCCCGGACAACGATCTGGCCACGACGTCGGATTTCCGCCCGGCCCGCAAGCCGCAGCGCCCGCAGCCGCATGGCAACAACGCCAATTCCGGCGACGCAAACCGTCATCATCCCGGCGCCGGCGCACGCAACGCGCACGGCCGTCCGGCCCGCAAACCCGGTGAAGACCGCGGTGCGCAGGCCAATGCCGGCGGCGAGCGCGGCGAACGTCGCGAAGGCAACGGCGGCAACCGCCGCGGCGGCCCTTCGCGCGGCGGCAACGGCGGCCAGCGTCGCGAACGCGCGTAGTCCTTTGGGATTGGAAACAACGGACGGCGGGAGAAATCCCGCCGTTTTTTATTGCGGCTGTTCCTGCAGCGCAGGAGCCATCTTGCGGTTCGTCAGGTAAACGCCGGCGACCACGACGATGGTTCCGATCACCAGAGGCATCGTCAGCGGCTCCCCGAAAGCAATGAACGACTCGATCGCCACGGCCGGCGGCATCAGATAGATCAGCGACGCCGCGCGCGACACCTGGCCGCGACGGATCAGGTAGAGCAGCAGCCCGACGCCGCCCATGGAGAGCCCGAAGACGGACCAGACGAGCGCCGCTATGGCGCGCGCCGATCCGTCGAAATGCATCTGCTCGAAAGACAGCATCAGCGGCACCGTCACGATCAGCGCTCCGACATATTGCAGGGTTGCGATCGCCGGAAGATTTCCGCTCTGCAGATGCTTCTTCTGATAGAGCGTTCCATAGGTGACCGAGCCCATGGCCACCAGATTGACCGCAAGCGGCACCATGGCATGGATCAGGTTTGCATTGGCTGGATCAAAAAGTTTCGGCGATATCGCGATCGCGATGCCGAAAAAGCCGAGAACGAGCCCCAGCTTCTGCGTCCCCTCCAGCCGCTCGCCCACCAGCAGCGGAGCGGCCATGGCCGTCAGGAGAGGCTGGAGCGCTGCGATGATGCCGGACACACCGGCCGGCACGCCGTTGGCGATTGCCCACCATAGCCCCGCAAGATAAAATCCGTGGAGAAAGAACCCGGAGTAGATCGCCCGCAGCACGACCGCCCTTTCCGGCCAGTTGACCCGCATGGCGATGCACAGTGCAAGGAATGCCAGCGCGGAGAGACCATAGCGGATGGCGAGGAACGTGAAGGGCTCCGAATGCATGGCCGCATATTTCGCGACCACCCAGCCCGTGGACCACAGCAGAACGAAGATGGCCGGGGCAAGACGATCGAGCGACATGGGCGGGCAACTCTCGGCAATAGGGGCAACTCTTGAGGCATACGCTGCGGCGCAGATAGCCGAGACGGGCGTCTCCCGTCAAAGGCGAACAGTTGATGCTTACGTCAAATTTCATTGATCCCCGGGAAGGACATGAGCGGCCGTCGCCCGAAATTGAATCGCGCCGCGGGCGGAAAATAGTCAGATGCTTACGTTTTAAGCTCGCAAAAACAATTGACGATGGAGGCAGATACGCCAGATCTCGGTAAGTGCCCAGTTTTTCGGCTATTTTGATGGAGCGAGGCGATTTTACGAATCTTCTCCTCCAACTGAGCATGGTTCTTGCATTGCTATTTGCGTTGTATTCAAATGAAGAAAAAAGGGGAGCCACACCTTTGGCATTTGATGAAATGATCACCGGGGACGAAAGTTCGCGAGAGCCATACGAGAAATACTTTGAGTGGTACAATAACCAAGATCGAGCGCATCTGATTGCCAAGTCCCGCGACGCGGAAAACATCTTCCGGAAAACCGGCATTACCTTTGCTGTGTACGGCCACGCCGATTCCTCCGAAAAGCTCATTCCCTTCGACATCATCCCCCGCATCATCTCAGGCCGCGAATGGCGCAAGCTTGCACAGGGTATCGAACAGCGGGTCATCGCCCTCAACGCCTTCCTCGACGATATCTACCACAAGCAGGAAATCATCCGCGCCGGCCGCATTCCGCGCGAACTGATCGAGCGCAATGATACGTTCCTGCCTGAAATGATCGGCTTCCGCCCGCCGGGCGGCGTCTACACCCATATCGTCGGCACCGACATCGTGCGCACCGGCGAAGATCAGTTCTACGTGCTTGAGGACAACGCCCGAACGCCATCCGGTGTCAGCTACATGCTGGAAAACCGGGAAACGATGATGCACATGTTCCCCGAACTGTTCCATGAGAACAAGGTTCGGCCAGTCGAGGACTACCCCTATCTGCTGCGCCAGAGCCTGGCATCGCTGGCACCTCCGGGCTGCACGGGCAAGCCGCGCGTCGCGGTCCTTACACCAGGCATCTACAACTCGGCCTATTACGAGCATTCGTTCCTTGCCGATACGATGGGCGTCGAGCTCGTCGAGGGCTCGGATCTGCGCGTGATCGACGGCAAGGTGAAGATGCGCACGACACGCGGCTACGAGGCGATCGACGTCCTCTACCGCCGTGTCGACGACGATTTCCTCGATCCCCTGACCTTCCGTCCGGATTCGGCCCTCGGCATCCCCGGCATCATGGACGTCTACCGTTCCGGAAACATCACCATTGCCAACGCGCCGGGCACCGGCATCTGCGACGACAAGGCGATCTACTCCTACATGCCCGAGATCGTCGAGTTCTATACCGGGCGCAAGGCGATTTTGGAAAACGTGCCGACCTGGCGCTGTTCGGAGGATTCCAGCCTGAAATACGTGCTGGAACACCTCGAGGAGTTGGTCGTCAAGGAAGTCCACGGCTCCGGCGGCTACGGCATGCTGGTCGGCCCGACAGCCTCCAGGCGGGAACGCGCCGAGTTCGCCGAAAAGCTCAAGGCACGACCCAACAACTATATCGCCCAGCCGACGCTCTCCCTCTCCACCGTTCCGATCCTTGTGAACAAGGGCATCGCGCCACGCCACGTGGACCTTCGCCCCTATGTTCTGGTCTCCGACAAGGTTCAGATCATTCCGGGCGGCCTGACGCGAGTGGCACTGAAGCAAGGCTCGCTCGTGGTCAATTCCAGCCAGGGCGGCGGCACAAAAGATACCTGGGTATTGGAGGACTGATGCTCGGAAGAACTGCAAACGGGCTCTATTGGATGTTCCGTTACATCGAGCGCGCCGAAAACATCGCGCGCCTCATCGATGCCGGACTGCGCATGTCGCTGACCAGAAGCGGATCAGGCGACGACAACTGGGACGGCGTGCTGCAAAGCGCCGGCGTTCGCGAAGCCTATGACGAAGGTCACGGCAAGCTGACCAGCGCCGACGCGATCGACTATCTGCTGCGCGATCGCTCGAACCCTTCAAGCGTCATGTCCTGCGTCGACTACGGGCGCAACAATGCCCGCATGGTGCGCACGGCGCTGACGCGAGAAACCTGGGAAGCGACAAACGAGTTCTGGATCGAACTCAAGGCTCTGCTGTCCAGGCGGCTGAAACCCGCCGAGATGCCGGAAGCCATCGACGCCATCAAGCACCGTGCGGGGCTGATCCGCGGCGCGCTGCACGGTTCCATGCTGCGCAACGAGCTCTACAATTTCGCCCGCATCGGTACATTCATCGAACGGGCGGACAACACCAGCCGCATTCTCGACGTGAAGTACTATGTCCTGCTGCCGGCCGTCTCTGCCGTCGGGACGTCGATCGACAATGTCCAGTGGGAATCGATCCTGCGCTCCGTTTCCGCCCACCGCTCGTACAGCTGGGCCTACGACGGCGAATACCGCGCCATGAACATCGCCCACTTCCTGATCCTCAATGGCCAGATGCCGCGTTCGCTCGCCTACTGCTACGAAAAGATCGTCGGCGAACTCGGCTATCTCGCCAAGGATTACGGCCAGCGGCTGCCGGCCCACGACACGGCCGACACCATCCGCAAGACGCTGCAGACCAGCGCCATCAAGGACATCATGGATCAGGGCTTGCACGAATTCCTCGAGGATTTCGTCACACGCAACAACCAGCTCGGCATGGAAATTTCCGACGGTTACCGGTTCTACGTATAGGCGGGTCACGAATGAGACTGAAGATTAGCCACGTCACAGAATACCGCTACGACGAGCCGGCTGCATTTTCGCTGCAACGGCTGCGGCTGACACCACCGACCGTGGCCGGCCAGTCGACCCTCGACTGGTCGCTGCATGTCGAGGGCGCCAAACCCGAGGTCGAGTACGACGATCAGTTCGGCAACCACGTCAACCTCGTCTCGCTGCAGGGCGAACAGAAGGTGACGCGGATCGTTGCGGAGGGCGAAGTCGAGACGGAAGATCGCAACGGGGTCATCGGCCCGCACACCGGCTTTTGTCCCCTGTGGCTCTTCTTGCGCGATACGCCGAGAACGAAGCCCGGCAAGCTTACCAGGGAATTGATCAAGGGCGTCAACGGCGACAACGACCTTGCGAGGATGCACGCGCTGATGGCTGCCATCCACGAGACGGTGGACTATCGCCCGGGCACCAGCGACGCCGACACGACGGCAGAGCAGGCGCTGGAGAAGAAGAGCGGCGTCTGCCAGGACCACGCGCATGTCTTCGTCGCGGCCGCGAGAGCATTGCAGATACCGGCCCGCTACATCTCCGGTTATCTGATGATGGACGAAAAGATCGAGCAGGCAGCCACCCATGCATGGGCTGAAGCGCATATTCCCGGGCTCGGCTGGGTCGGCTTCGATCCTGCCAACAAGATCTGCCCGGACGAGCGCTACGTGCGCATCGCCACGGGGCTCTGCTACAAGGACGCCGCCCCGGTGTCCGGCATGCGAATAGGCACTCCGGGCGAAAAGCTCTCCGTGGTCGTCAAGGTCGAAGACCAGGGGCAAATGCAGAGCCAGACTCAGAGCTGAACTGCGCCTGCGTGGGCGTGGCGTCGTTGACGGCGATCTCATCGGTGACGACATCGAACTGCGCTAGCGTCGCCGGGCCGAAAGCCGTCGAAAGAGCAACGTCGGTGGCATCGCGGCCGGTCGCCATCAGGATGCGCCCGATGCGAGGTGCATTGTGCCGCGCATCCACCGTATGCCAATGGCCGCCGAGATAGACCTCGAACCAGGCGCTGAAATCCATCGGCGCCGGATCCTTGGGCACCCCGATATCGCCGAGATAGCCGGTGCAATAGCGCGCCGGTATGTTCATGCAGCGGCAAAGCGTGATCGCCAGATGCGCGAAGTCGCGGCAGACGCCCGTCCTGTCCGTATAGCCGCCATATGCGGTTCGCAGGAGATCGGCGTTCATGTAGTCGAACCTGATATGGCCGTGGACGAAATCGGCTATCGCCTGAACGCGAGGCCAACCCTGCTGCGTATTCGAGAAGTTGGCCCAGGCGAAATCAGCCAGCCGGTCGGTGTCGCAATAGCGACTACCGAGCAAAAACACGAGCACATCGTCGGGCAGGTCCTTGATCTCGTGCTGCGCGGCATTCACCGGCACCACGTCAGGCTGGCCGGTATCATAGATATCGAACTCCGTCGAAATCGTCGTCAATCCCGCCGGCGCCACGATGCGGACGCAKGAATTGCCGAAATTGTCCGTGTAGCCCCACGCATCGATCGGCTGATTGAACGAAATCACCTGCTCGGTCAGCAGATCGCCTCGCCGCGAAGGATGAATGTTCAGGACCAGGAGCATCGGCGTTGGCTGCACGCATTGATAGCCTATCGTGAAACCAGCGTGGATCTTCATGGTGTTTCCTTTGCAGAGTTACGCCGGCCAATCGGCATGCTATCAGGGAACGTCAGGAGAGCCGATGAGTTCCACGCCGATGAGCGCTTGGCAAACAACTCATGGCTCGGTGGTCACGTTGACCTGGACTACCATGTCGTCGAAATCATCGGCATTTCCGTCATAGCTGCCCCAGAGGGGAATTGCCTGGCGCGGGTCGCGCGCAACGCCAACGCGGATCAGGTCGCGATTGCCGACGATCCCGTTCGTCGGATCGAATTCGACCCAGCCGGCACCCGGGAGATAGATCTGGCACCACGCATGCGTGGAGCCGCCGCCAAGTGTCGTTGTACCATCGCGATCCGGCACGTAGATATAGCCGGTGACGAAACGGGCGGCAAAGCCGAGTGAACGGGCGGCCTCCATCATCAGCAGAGCGAAGTCGCGGCATGTGCCCTGCCGTCGCTGCAGGGTCTGGATCGGCGTCTGCGTCCCCCGC
Source organism: Rhizobium sp. 05L419 (assembly GCF_056397845.1). Taxonomy (NCBI): domain Bacteria; kingdom Pseudomonadati; phylum Pseudomonadota; class Alphaproteobacteria; order Hyphomicrobiales; family Rhizobiaceae; genus Rhizobium; species Rhizobium sp. 05L419. Next base: position 36,557 of record NZ_JBFTOF010000014.1, on the reverse strand, counting down.
TCGACGCGGCGGGCATAGACGAAACTCTGGCGGATCGCGAAGCAGAGCGTCATCAGGACGTGACCGGTCCGGCCAGTGGCGCCGGCACCGATGAATTGGTGCGCCCACTGCGCAACCTCGCCATTGGGATCGTCATAGTAGCGGGCGATGGTGCAGGTGAGGTCGGGCTTCTCCTCCTCGTCGTATGAGAAAGGGTAGGTCAGTGCCTCGCTGTCCATTTCGAAATCGATCGGAACCTGCGGCGTATGATCGAGACGGATATTGGTTTCGAACCGCAATCGATCTGAAGGCCCATCCATATCCACCAGGGCAATGCAATTGCCGAAGACGTCGTGGATCCAGCGCACCTGATGAGGTTCCGGCTCGATCGTCATCGTCGCATCGAGAAGGCGTTGATCGAAACTGTCGCGCGGCCGAAACAACACGCGATGCTGGCCGAAGGCCACCGGTCGTTTGTACGAATAGTGAGTGATATGCCTGACGGAATAAACGGTCATGGTGCCCTCGTCCGTCGTGGTCTGAAAATAGCCGTCACCGCCAGTCTAGAGCAATTGCAGCAAAAGTGCGCAGCAGTTCTGCGCCCGGAACTGCGTAGAAACAGAAAGATAGAGCCTTTTCGCGATTCGCGGAAAAGCGGAAACTCTAGTCGAATTCCGGCACTTGCCCCGACTGAAACAGGATGACCGAAGGTCCCTGCTCCCCGATGGCGACATTTGCCTCGCGGCACCACACGACCACGCCCGCATAATCGTTGACCAGCGTCTGGGCGACATAGACGGCCGTGTCCTCCCCCTTCATCCGCCGCGGCTCGAACGCCGGTACCAGCCTGCCATTGTCGTCGCGATTGAAGGCGCTGAGCACAATCAGTTTTCTAATTCCAGGCATGGCGGCACCCTCCTGCCGCCATAACGGCTGCGCGCCCGGATTCGTTCCGGAAGAACTGCCCTGCGGGCAGAGAAAAGGCGCAGCTCTCGCCCTGCTTCGGTGCCGCTGACGACGCTAAAGTGACGTTTGCAAAAGCGTTTGGCTGTCCTAGCTTACCCCTGAGGGCACAATCCCCTCCCTCATGTTCGCCCTTGTGGCGGAAGCTGGGGCGTGGTCCGGTCGGACCGATCTGGACAAGCTGATGCCCTTCGGGTGTATTGGAAGCCGGAAGAAGTACCAGCCGCGTTGCCTTCCTGACATCGAGCGAGGCGGAACTCACATGTGGTTCCCTCGTAAAGATCACGGGGGCGCAAGCAGTCGCATAGGGGGTGCCAATGGAGATCGATCCGACGCGGATGACAATCGGGTTCGTCGGGACGGGAACGATTACCGAGGCCGTCGTCACCGGGCTGGGCAAGACGGGGTTTCGCGACACCCCGATCGTGCTGTCGCCTCGTAGCCAAACCGTCGCCGCCCGCCTCGCAGCGGCCAACCAGAACGTGTCGATCGCTTCGGGCAACCAGGATGTCCTCGACCGATCCGATCTCGTATTCGTGGCTGTGAGGCCGCAGATTGCCGAGGAGGTCGTCCGCACGCTCCGATTTCGGCCGAGCCATCACGTCATCAGCTTTGTCGCAGCCACGCCACTCGATCAACTACGGGCGTGGATCGATCAACCTGTTCGGTTGAGCCAGGCAATTCCGCTTCCGTTCGTCGCCGATCTCCAGGGCGCGACCGCGATCCACCCGCCCGACGAGGTTTCAAATGCCGTCTTCTCGGCGCTCGGAACGGCGGTCCAAGTTGAAAGCGAACGTGAGTTCGATCTCCTCGCGGCGGCGAGCTCCATGATGGGCACCTATTTCGGCATCCTAGGCGCGGCCTCGACCTGGCTGGAGAGCCAGGGTCTTCCGAGTGCCGCTGGCGACGCCTACCTCCGTCAGTTGTTTTCTGGCCTTGACCATGCTGCCCGTTCAAGACCCGTCACGAGCTTCGACGAACTCGTCGGCGAGCATTCGACCAAGGGCGGGTTGAACGAACAGGTACTCGAGGACTTCCGCAGTTTCGGCGGGACCGCGGCGCTGCAAAAAGCTCTCGGTCGAGTTCTAAGGCGCATTCGTCCTGTGGAAAGCAAACTCTCTTGATGTCAGCCACCTACCGGATCATATTCGCTTGGAGCCGGCATCACTCAATCGGGACGTCAGCGGGAGGTGTCTAAACGACGCTGGATATCTTCGACCGACAGGTCTGCTTCCTCCGCTGTTACCAATATTGTGCCCGACCGTCGCGAGATCGCGAAAGGCAGACCGGCAAAATGCGCCCCCGGGACGCTCGCGAACCCGTTCTCGTGCACTGGTTGACCGTGTGCATCGAGTACATTGGGAACGGGCATCCACCCGAAATCCCCTCTGAACCCGGTGCACCAGATCACCGTCGTGATCCCCCGCGCGGCGAGATCAATTGATAGGACTGGTGGATTCGGCAGAACCGCGTCGATCACCTCCGCTGGGTCCGGCTCAGCCCCGGGGGCATCGATCCCTTTGCGCGCGGTGTATTCGTCGATCTGGCGTCGAAGTCTAGCAGAGCCCTCGTCTGCATGGCGAATATGCTCTTCTGCATCGTCGCTGAACGAGAGGCGGCCATCGGCGACGCCTGTTAGCCGCCCAGCAGACAACGCCTTGCGCACTGAGGGACTGCAAGCTGATCGTATGGAGCGCTCCTGTCAGCGGTCTTCCGGGGATGGGCCCCTGTTGAAGAATTTCCCTGCGCTTCACATCCCGCTCCTTCGCCACGTCAGGTGCACGCAGCCCGGGCCACTATCCCGTCCACCGAGACGGCTACGACGGGGGCTTTGTGGTAGGCGACTTGACCGGAGGTGATTTGACGGCAGGTGATTTGACGGCAGACGGTTTGGCCGGCTGTGTCTGTTTGGCGGGGGCTAACCCCGGCTTCAGATGGTTCACAAGCGCGGCCAGGTCCTTGAACTGCGCGAGTTCGTCGAGGATCGACTTTGCAGGCGGGAATTCGAATATATCCCCGTCGTTCAGGCGCTTCCTTCCCTGGACCGGTTCGGCCTTGACGTTCTTCCCGGCCACATGGATCGTTGCCCATCCGTTTTGGTCGCTAGGCTCTACATCGTGGTTGTTCCCTGAGGGGACGTTGCCAAGCGGAAACCGAACACCGGACTGCACGTCTGTGATCACCACATTGGTCAAGGCTTCCGTGAAATGAATAGTCACTGTGATAGACATGACGTTTTTCCTCCGCTGACGAAACGCTAATCGCGGCCGAGACGACCGTCACGGTGCGCCAGAGATGCCGTGATCGCATAGGACGACGGCGATCTCTTGCCCGGCAGGTTCGCATCGAGGATCACCGTCTTGACGTCGCCGTAATTCAGGACGATCTCGAGCAACTCCTCCGATGAACGGACGCGCCACATTTGATACGGCACCGCCACGCCTACTGGAAGATCGTCGAAGCCGCACCCGACGGCCGGCTCGGCGCTGGAGCCTTTGACAATGAAAACCCTCTTGGTGTCCATGCGGTAGCAATGGCCCTCGAAAGCGTAGCCATAGCCCAGTACGATCGAATACCGGGCCTCGGTTTGTGCCACGCCCGATCTGTAGAGCTGCATCTGCAGCGCGGCGTTTCCGTTCTCGCCTGCGTCGAACTCGCCGTAGTCCGTGCCGGTATTCAGCTTGACGCCGTATAGGATTACCGTGTCCGAAAAGTATGTCCCGACCCTATCGGGTGCTGGTACGCTTACATCGACCATTTTCAGCCTCCTTTACCAGAGTATCTGCCTCCACCTGATGCAGTCTTCGATCTGCCGGACGTACGGGCGCGCGCGCCCTTCGTAGCCCGCGTCCAGAAACGCTTCCGCTGCCGCCTGGAATGTCAGGCTGTCGGGATCGAGACGTCGCCACGACCTGACCACAGCTTCTCCGACGATATCCCTTGCTTCCTCAAGCGCGGCCTTGCTTGCGAAATGACGAAGCTCGTAGTCCGGCTTCGGACCGCGCAGGCCGTCTTCGATCAACTCGGGAGCCAACTGTTGGCGCAAGCTGCCGAAGCGGCGCGGGTCGAGATCGGTAACTCCCCTGTCGAAGAGGATGGTCTGGTAGATTTCGACGAGGCCGTCGAACATCGCCGCCGCGAAGGGCTTYGACCTGTCGTGCACGTCGTCACCGACGTCCGCGACTTTGAGCGAATTGTTAAACGACCTGAGCTGCTTTTCGTCGCTGAGTTCGGCGAAGCGATCGAGTTCGTTGTGGATCAAGAGGTTGCCGCCCGTGCGGCGCAGGAGCCGGTCGACGGCCGTATCGAAATGGAGAAGGCCGAGGAGCGATATGAAATCTGCGACCGCCTCGTGATAGGCGAAGAAGTCCGTCCCCCGCCCGTCGCCATATGGAATGCCGAGTTCGCTCAACAGAACGAGATGGCCCACCTCATGCGCGACGGCATCGAAGTTCAGCGCGAAACTCGAAGTAGGCGTCGGCTGGTCGCTTTCGCCTAGTTCCAGAAAGCCGAAACCCGACTGCGCGTTCTCCCAGTCGGATATGCGCGGCACGATCTCCAGACGCTGGTAAGTCGGCTCGAAGAACCACGTGATGCGCCGGCCAATATATCCCTCGCAGATATCCAGGACGCGGCGCGTGCAGGCGTAACTGTGAGCCGAAAGGAAGGCGGGCGAGCCGGGGAGGATGTGGTCGAAGTGCCCATCGGGTCCCGGTTCGACGGGAGGGCGCAGTAACCCCCGGTAGGGCGGAAGATACGGAAGGCGATAGGGCCGCTTGGGTTCGACCGGATAGGCAACGTACATGCGACTGTCGGAGGGTCCTGCCACGATAGGGCCCGCAGAGTTGCCGATCCACACAACCTCCGGCTTTTCGTATCCGCGAATGAAAGGGGGCTGGGGGAAAACGAGAAAGCGGGTCCCGACGGGCGGTCCGGAGACCACCGCATTCACCCTATCTCCCGGATTTGCGATGGCATCCAAGGCTGCCCCCAATCGCCCGTAATCCCCCTAACCGGGCCAGGCAACACTATACTATCAATGAGGGCCATTACTCAAGATTTTATCCATAAAATTGTAGTATTCCATGTCGTAGGCGAAAGCCTCGGTTAGTTCAAAGTTCGTCGGTCGCGGAATTTTCTCTTGACCAAATCTTCTCGACGACAGGAACGCTAGAAGACCGATAGCATCGGTTCTTTTCTGCCGGCGCATCCCGTCGGCGAGCCAGCGATCAAGACTTGCGAGTTCCTGTCCGGCGATACCCTGTTCGGCTGCCACGGAAAGGAGCTTTCGAAAACTCCTTTCCGTGTAGTGCATGGAGCGTGCCAGTTCCTCGAGCTTCACTCGAAGTTGCCGTCCGACAACGCCTGCGCGTTCTGCCTTTTTCAGTGTGAGCCTGATGTCGATCATGGCGTCCCCCATGGAAAAGGACCCGAATTCCGCGGGGGCCATCGCAACCGCGACGTCTGCGTCGTCGGCGAGAGCGGTTCGGCGGTACCACCTGAAGACCATGCCGTAGCCGGCCATCCCGTAATCCCCCAGTTCCGCAGCCCTGAGCGCTCCCATGCTGGAGGCTCCGAAAACGTGCACGCCGCGCGACATGGCCCAGAGGATTTCCTTGTGCCGTACCGCTGGCGACTGGGCGAAGACGCCGTCGATGAGGACGATCGCCGACGGCGCATGCTCGGACACCGCCCGGACGATATCTCCGTTGCCCGCCGGAGTGAGATACAAAGCGTCGAGGTGCCGCCGGGCCTCCGCGACGCTCAGGGTAGGCCCCAGGAAGACGACGATATCAGCTCCCATTCTGGAACTCCGGATCGGTTTCGAGCGGCGGCGTCACGACCCTCACCACATGGAGCGGGATGGCTTCGTCGGAAAAGAGCAGCACGACGATCGCGGCCATCGCTCCGGCGCGCCGCAGTGCATGCAACGGAGCGAGCGGCAGGTCGGCATTTGCGATATCCGGCGCGGGGTATGCAAATCCGGCGACTGCGAGCTCCCGCCGCCACGCCGCCAGCTCGCCTGCGTCCTGATAACGGTAGATGTGGCCTGCAACGTCCTCGCGTGCGGCCGAAATGACCCCGAGCCGGGACTGACACGCTTCCAGCAGTGCCTTGGCGAGCGCACGGTCGTGGGTCCGGTCGCAGCCGAAGCCTTCGGCCGGCCATGGAGCCAGAGGAGCCTCCCCGGCGCTCTCCATGACCTGACACCAGTAGACGGGGAGGCCGTGTTCGGTCGGGATCGACCATATCCCGACGGAGCAGCCCGCCGAAACCAGCCGCCCGGCGATCTCGCCAGCGGCTCCCCCGCGAACGGATCGGATGTCAAGCCGATAACGGTCGAAGAAATGGGGTATCCGCAACGCCGCACAACGCGCGTGCCTTTCCAGCAATTCGAAGCAGGCATGCTCGATCGCGCCCCGCCAACTGGTGCCGGCCGCGAGACCGGCGGTGTTGCGCGGCAGCCAGCGGGGATGCGGGGAGGGTACGATATAGGCGGTGTCCACCATGGCAAGCGGGACATGGACCGGACTCGACGAGAAAAGGTTCCAGCCTTCGATCCAGTCCAGCGTGTCGTCGGGGTCACCTTTGGCGGACAGGTGGGACCAGTAACCTTCGCGGTTCATGGCCCGAAGACCCGCCCGCTCCACCCGTTCCCCGGAAATTCGCTCGGACGCCCATCCCTCCAGCGATTCCATGAGCGCCGAAATCGCGGCTTGTCCGAAGGTGAGGCCCTTGCCCTGATTGACGCTCACCGATCGCGACAACGGTCTCACAGCCTGGGCTACCGGTATGCCGATGCGGTCAAGTTCGGTAATCGAACCCAGCCGGGTGATGCCGAATTCCCTCCTCCTCGCAAGAATCCGGCGGACGGTCTCCAGCGGATCGCGAGAGGGCGCAACGGGTGCCGCCAAGATGCTCTCGAGTATAGCTCCGTGCAGCACGCCCGCCCTCCGTGCATTTCCTCAAGCCAGGATTTTCAAGTCGCGTTTGGCTCTTTTCGAAAGCCATGCCGCTCCCTGGGAGTCGGCGATCCGGATCGCCCGCCCGAGATCGCTTTTGACACGGGCGGACTTGTCTCCAAGTCCCTGTCTCACGTTTGCCCTTCGGCGGTACAATTCCGCCAGCCAGAACCACTGGCCGCTCTTGCGGCCGAGGAGGATCGCGTTCTCGATGACGGAAAGGGCCTCAAGGGGCCTTTCCGTCCGTTGCAGAACCTCGGAATGCATGTCGGCGTGTATGGACAGGTTGTCGTCGGTCCCCGATCGCTGCTGAAGGGTTAGCGCTTCTTGAAAACGGTTTGCTCCGCTTTCTGTCGAGGAGACCATCAACTCGGCCCAGCCGCAGTACATGTTGGCGCGGGCCTGGCTTGCGACCAGTCCATGCTCCTCCGCCAGCGAGAGCATTTGCTCACCGAGGGCGCGCACGTCCTCGTACTTGCCCTGGCAACGTCTGAGGACGATGGCGTAGTAGAGCGCGTGTACGAGGCTGCCCGCGTGATCAGTCGCCACGGCATGTTCCAGGGACTGGCCGATCGCTGTTTCGCTCGAGTCGGCCCGATCGACGATGAGATAGGACAGCGCACTCTCGCCGAGCCCGCACACCTTCGCGTCATGGCCGCCGAAGAACGCTCGATGCGTGACCGCCCTGTCGGCATCGTACAATTCCAGGCCCCTGGCGACGCAGTCGAGGCAAAAGCCGTGCTCGCCGGCGTGGAAGCTGGTAGCCCAAGCGCAGTGGTATGATTGCAGTCTCGTCTCCGGATCGCTGACCGTCCTCATGTCGTCGACCAGGATGCGGGCGCGTGATTGTTGGGACCTGACATCAGGCGCTGTAAACCACCATCCCCAATAGGTGGGGAAATGAAACTGTCTCGTCTCCGTCCCGCGCCGCCTCACGAGCTGCATTGCCCGCGAATATATCCTGCGCGCCCTCTCAGAACCTTCGCCCTCCAATGCCGTCGCCACCACTCCCTGGAGTTGGAACATGCTCAGGATGAGGTCGCCGCGCCCCGGGTGCCGACGTGACAAGGAGGCGATTTCCGTGGAGCAGAGGTCGAGCGAGAGCGCGGCTTCCTTCATTGCGGATCGCAGCACGCATGCTTCAGCCGCCATCAACGCAAACTTCGCGGCATCGCCGTGCCTGCCGGCCTCCGCACATTGCCAGGCAGCGATCTCGGCGGGCAAGGGAGGCACGCTTTGCTCGACCAATAGTTTGGCGATGCGCATGTGAATTCTTCGCCGATCGCTTTTCAACAAGCTGCTGTAGGCCGCCTCCTGGAGGAGCACGTGACGGAACTGGTACGTGTCTGCCTGATTGGAAGAAGGTTCGATGATGCCGTGGGTGGCCAGCAGCTCCAAATGGCTGCCGAGTTCGTCGCGATCCGCCTTCTCCAGGAGATTGCCGAGCATCCCGACGGTGAATTGCCTTCCGACGACGCTCGCAAACTGCGCCACACGGCGCGCCGCCCCGGCCGCCGCCAGCCTCGATGCCAGCAGGTCGTTCAACGACGACACTCCCCCTTCGAGGAGGAGCCCCTGCCATTCCGATGCAGGTTGACCGGACCTGTGCCTGGCTCGGAAGAAATGGGCGAGTTCTTCGGCATAGAGGGGCAAGCCGTCGGATTGCTCCAGTATGAAATCAGACAGACCGGCGGGAGGCGATCCTTCCCACATCGAGGTAACCAGTTCGCGGATCGCCATCGACGGAAGGCCAGCGAGCGCCAGACGTGACGCGACCGCTTCCGCGCGATCGACGCGAGATGTCTGAATGACGAGCATCGGCAGTCTGGCGGCAAGCGCGCATAGGCTGTCCAGCAGTTCCACAGTCATCTCGTCGGCCCAGTGGACATCCTCGAAGACGATCAGGATCGGACCCGAAGCCGCTCCGGAGCAAAGCAGGCGGGCGGCCGCATTGATCACCTTGGCGCGGAAAGCCCGCCCTGTCAGATCGGTTACTCGAATGTTTCCCGCAGTCGCGCCGGATGGCTCGGTGGTGAAGGCGGCGATGATCTCCGCTGCATACGCGTCGACTTCGATCCCGGCGGCCTGGAGCGCTTCCCGAAGCGCGGTACCGTCGCCGCCTTTCAAAACGCGGGCGTCGATTACGGCTTCCAGAAAGCCGATGAACGGATGAAATGGGTGACCTTCAAACCGTCTGTTGCACTGGAACGCCAATCCTCCGCCGTCGATACTCCGGCGAAGTTCCGAGATGAGCCGGGATTTTCCGATGCCCGCCTCGCCGATGATGGCGAACGAACTCCCCTTTCCATCCCGCGCGGAATTCCATGCCTCTACCAGGACCGCCAGTTCGGCGTCCCGACCCATCATCGCCCGGCCGACATTGCGCGGTGGAGGAACCGGGCCGGCCGCGGGCTTCTTTGCTTCCGGCCGCCAAAGCGTGACCGGCGTAGCGAAACCCTTGAGTTCGGCTTCGGCGATGCGGCTGTAGTCGAATTTGCCTTGGGTGAGCTCGTAGGTCGCATCCGCGACCAGCACCGAGTTCGGTTCCGCCTCAGCCTGTAGCCGAGAAGCCAGTATCGGTGCCGTACCCACGATTTCGTCACTCTCCGACGCAAGCACGACTAGACCCGTTGCTATCCCGATGCGAAGCCTGAACGCCTCTCCTGTCTTGCGTGTCCGCGGCGTGGCCAACCGGATCAGTTCAAGCGCAGCATCGACGGCACTCTCGGCCGCATCCTCAGACTGCTCGGGATACCCGAAGAAACAGCACCCCCCATCGCCCAGCCGTTTGTGAAGGAACCCCCCACGCTTGCCCACGATCGCCTCGGCGGTTTGATGCAGGGCAGCGACGGACCGGGAGAACTGCTCCGGGCCGCTCCGAACCAGAATCTCCGTGGAACCGACGATATCGTAGAACAGGGCGGTAACCTGCCGCCGCTCGCCTGCAAGCCGTAATCGCGCGTCGAGGCCATTCATCGTGCTTGTCCCCAAATCGGCACACCAGCCAACCACAACTCCGGTGGCTTGCGCAAGCGTTTCGTCAGGCAATCCTAAAATGCAACTGTCGGCGGAAGCGCATTCGTTCGCCGACGAGAGGTTTTTCGCCGCGATGCGCACTTGACTGCCGGGCGCAGGGATCGCGGACGCTCACGCAGTGGAGGGCGAATGGCCCGCCCCTCCGTGATCCGGCGTCGTGACCGCTCCCGGCCGTAAACGACCGGGCTTCCCGTCCATGGCGCGGCTCCAATCACGCCGCGTCATGAGGCGGCAGTTAGACGAGGTCGAAACGGAATTCGTTCATTACCTTTGTCCAGGCGACGACAAAATCGTTGACGAATTTCTCTTGCGCGTCGGACTGACCGTAGACCTCCAAAAGGGCTCTAAGCTGAGCGTTCGATCCGAACACGAGGTCGACACGCGTTGCTGTCCACTTGAGTTCTCCCGACTTACGGTCGCGACCTTCGTAGGTGTTATTCGAGTCCGTCACCCGAGAACGCGCAAGATCAGCCGTGACGGCTATTATGGAGGACAAGGACCTCTGGCACTTACCCTGAGTAGCGGCCAAGTCCTGGCGCTTCTGCATCATGGCGCGTATCGGCCCCAAGCGGTTCCCCGGCACAATGGCTTGAAAGCGGAGGTCGGGTGCAAATCCAGCGTCGGCGTTTGGAACGCCTTGCGTTGTTTCAGATAGCTTGAAGTCATCCAGACTCAGTTTATTTCCACCATCGTTCGGGGACTTCATGCTCATCCATCTGAACGGCTTGCCGGGTGTCGGCAAGCTGACAATCGCGAGGAACTTACATCCGCTACTCGGCGGCCATTTGCTCGATAATCACGCAGTCTACAATCCCGCCTTTAGTCTCTGTGAATTTCGTTCTCCTGCATTTTACGAGATGGTCCGATCTATCCGAAATGTAGCGTATGAATATGCTGCTGCGATTCCAGCGCACATCCCGCTGCTGTTGACGAACTGCATCAAAAATACCACTTGGGGAAACGAGAACTGGGAACCATTGGTTGATTTTCCGTTAGGCGGCGCTGCCCTTTTCTTGCGGTGACAATTCACTGTGGTCGCGACGAACACCGGGAGCGGTTGAGTAATGGACAGAGGCTGTATCTGCGAAAGCTAACAAACTGGGACGACCTTCCCAACGATGGACGAGTTCGTCTCGAACATAGAGCCTCGCAGGTACTCCATCTCGAAGCCCAGTCGCAATGATCTGGCCCAAGCCAAACCCCGGCCGGTAGAATTTGATCTACTCTTTCGGATATGACGATTGGCAGCGCGGTTTCTCCTGTCGAAACTCCGAAAATTACACTAAATTTTGACTGGACTTCAATGTCCGGTGTTGGCGCACCGGAAGCGGCGAACGACAGCCCTCGGCCGAGAAGCTGTCTATCCTGGAATTTGCCGGTCCAATCTCGGAGATCTGCGCAAAAAACCGAAAGTGGCCTCTGCCAGCAGCAAAAAGGCGGAGCTCTCGCCCCGCCTTTCATAGACGCCCGAACTTCCTGAACGCTTGTGCGGCGCCTCAGTGGCTGTCGCGGTTCAACGGAATGTCCGAGCCGCGCGGGCCGACCAGGAAGTCGAGATCGGCGCCGGCATCGGCCTGCATCACGGTGTTGATGTAGAGCTTGCCGTAGCCGCCGGAGATCGGCATGTGTGGCTTGACCCATGCTGCGCGCCGCTTCGCCAGTTCCTCGTCGGAGACCTGGAGCTGGATCGTACGCGCGGGAACATCGACCGAGATCATGTCGCCGTTCTGCACGAGCGCCAGCGGCCCGCCTTCGGCGGCCTCCGGTGCGGTGTGCAGGATGACGGTACCGTAGGCGGTGCCGGACATGCGCGCATCCGAGATGCGGATCATGTCCTTGACGCCTTTCTTCAGCACCTTGGGCGGAAGACCCATGTTGCCGACTTCGGCCATGCCGGGGTATCCCTTCGGGCCGCAATACTTCAGCACCATGATGCAGGTCTCGTCGATGTCGAGATCGTCCTTGTTGATGCGCGCATGGTAGTCTTCGATGCTTTCGAAGACGACGGCGCGGCCGGTGTGCTGCATCAGATGCGGAGAGGCTGCGGAAGGCTTGAGAACCGCACCCTTCGGAGCGAGGTTGCCGCGCAGAACCGCAATGCCACCCGATTGCGTCAGCGCCTTCTCGCGCGGAACGATGACGTCGTCATTGTAGTTGACGACATCCTTGACGCCGTTCCAGATGCTGTCGCCGGTGACGGTGATAGCGTCCCTGTGCAGCAGGCCCATTTCGCCGACCGCCTTGATGACGACCGGAAGACCGCCCGCATAGTAGAACTCTTCCATCAGGTGCTTGCCCGATGGCTGCAGGTTGACGATCGTCGGCACGTCGCGGCCGAGGCGATCCCAATCGTCGAGCGACAGGTCCACGCCGATGCGGCCGGCAAGCGCCAGGAGATGCAGGACTGCATTCGTCGAACCGCCGACCGCGCCATTGACGCGGATGGCATTCTCGAAGGCTTCCTTGGTCAGGATATCGGAAGGCTTGAGGTCTTCCTTGACCATGTCGACGATGCGGCGGCCGGAGAGCTGCGAAATCACGCGACGGCGTGCGTCGACAGCCGGAATGGCAGCGTTGCCGGGAAGCGTCATGCCCAGCGCTTCGGCCATCGACGCCATGGTCGAGGCCGTGCCCATGGTCATACAGCTGCCGGCCGAGCGGGCCATGCCCTGCTCCGCATCCATGAACTCGTCGAGCGACATTTCGCCTGACTTGACCATTTCCGAAAACTGCCAGATGGCCGTGCCCGAACCGACGTCCTTGCCGCGCCACTTCCCGTTTAGCATGGGGCCGCCGGACACGAGTATGACAGGGATATCGACGGACGCCGCGCCCATCAAAAGGCTCGGCGTGGTCTTGTCGCAGCCGCCGAGCAGCACGACGCCATCGACCGGATTGCCGCGGATCGCCTCTTCGACGTCCATGGCCGCCAGGTTGCGGAACATCATCGCGGTCGGGCGCAGCGTGCTTTCACCGACCGAAAAGACTGGGAACTCGACAGGGAAGCCGCCGGCCTCGTAGACGCCGCGCTTGACGCGCTCGGCGAGGTCTCGCAGATGCGCGTTGCACGGCGTCAGCTCCGACCAGGTATTACAGATGCCGATGATCGGACGACCGTCGAACGTATCGGCCGGAAGGCCCTGGTTCTTCATCCAGGAGCGATGCATGATCGCATTTTTGCCGGTGCCGCCGAACCAATCGTACGAACGCAGCCTGCGTGGCCATTCAGCTTTCTTTTTCATTGTTCTTTGCCTTTTGAGTGACCCCGAGCCGCCCTCGTGACGGCTCGGATCGTCAGACGGTCGTTACGCCAGCGTATAGGCGGTCTTGACGGTCGTGTAGAACTCGGCAGCGTACTTGCCCTGCTCGCGCGGACCGTAGGACGAGCCCTTGCGGCCGCCGAAAGGAACATGGAAGTCGACGCCTGCGGTCGGCAGGTTGACCATGACCATTCCGGCTTCGGCATTGCGCTTGAAGTGCGTGGCGTGCTTCAGGCTGGTCGTCGCGATGCCGGAGGACAGGCCGAACGGCGTGTCGTTGGCGGTCGCCAATGCCTCTTCGTAGTCCTTGACCCGGATGACGGAGACGACAGGTCCGAAGATCTCCTCGCGCGAGATCCGCATCTGGTTGGTCGCCTCGGTAAACAGCGTCGGCTGCAGATAGAAGCCGGGCGTGTCGCGCGTAATGAGCTCGCCGCCGAAGGCGAGCTTGGCGCCTTCCTTTTTGCCGATTTCGATGTAGTCGGTGTCGGTCTTCAGCTGGCGCTCGTCGACCACGGGGCCGACATGCGTTCCGGGCTTCATAGCGTGGTCGACGACGATGGTCTTGAGCTTCTCCGTCAGCGCCGCGACGAACTTGTCGTGGATGCCCTCGGTGACGATCAGGCGCGACGACGCCGTGCAGCGCTGGCCGGTCGAGAAGAAGCCGGAGTTGGCGGCCGCTTCAACGGCGACGTTGAGGTCGGCATCATCGAGAACCACCATCGGGTTCTTGCCGCCCATTTCGAGCTGGAACTTGCGGTTATGCTCGAGCGAGGAAACTGCAACGCGTTTGCCGGTGCCGGTGGAGCCTGTGAAGGTGATGCCGGCGATGTCAGCGCTGTCGAGCATGGCCTGGCCGACGACCGAGCCCTTGCCCATGACGAGGTTGAGCACGCCCTTCGGCAGACCGGCGCGATGCAGGATATCGACGATCGCCCAGGAGCAGGCCGGAACGAGTTCCGCCGGCTTGAAGACGATGGTGTTGCCGTAGCACAGCGCCGGCGCGATCTTCCAGGCGGGGATGGCGATCGGGAAGTTCCATGGCGTGATGATGCCGATGACGCCGAGCGGGTCGCGGGTGATCTCGACGCCGACGTTCGGACGGACCGACGGGATGACTTCGCCCGCAAGGCGTAGCGCTTCGCCTGCGAAGAATTCGAAGATCTGCGCGGCGCGGATGGTTTCGCCAATCGCTTCCGGCAGGGTCTTGCCCTCTTCGCGCGCCAAAAGCGCGCCGAGCTCGTCCTTGCGGGCCATGATCTCGTCGCCGGCCTTCTTCAGGATGACGTGGCGTTCCCAGATGCCGGAGCGCGACCATGCCGGAAAAGCGGCCTTTGCGGCGGCAATCGCGTTCCTCGTGTCTTCGGCCGAACCGTCAGCGTAGAGACCGACGACTTCGTTGGTATCGGACGGATTGATGTTCTTCGTCGCGTTGGTGCCGATCCATTCGCCGGCGATCAGATTCTGATAAATGGTCATGGGCTGGACGAGCCTCCTTTACCGTTTACGAAAGAATGGCCCGGTCGCGCAGGCGGCCAAGCCATGAGAAATTTAGAGCTGCTTGACGGTGATTTCTTCTTCAGCGTCGATCTTCAGCGGATTGCGCAACGGCAGGCCGAATTCGGCCACTTCGATTTCGAAGACGTCTCCCTCTTGCGCCTTGATGCCTTCTGCGAAAGACAGCGTCGCCGTGCCGAACATGTGGACGTGAACGTCGCCGGGCACGCGGAACAGGCCATATTTGAAGTGGTGGTATTCGAGGTTCGCGAAGGTATGCGACATGTTCGCCTCGCCCGAAAGGAACGGCTTCTCGAAGATCACAGCGTCGCCGCGCTTGATGCGCGAGGTGCCACGGATGTCCTCAGGCGCGGCGCCGATGCGGATTTCCGGGCCGAAGCTTGCCGGGCGCAGCTTGGAATGCGCGAGGTAGAGGTAGTTGATCCGCTCGGTGACGTGGTCGGAAAACTCGTTCGACAGCGCAAACCCGATGCGGAACGGCGTGCCGTCTTCTGATATCACGTAGATACCGGCCATCTCGGGCTCTTCGCCACCGTCGAGCGCGAAGGATGGAGAGACAAGCGGCGCGCCCGGAGCAGCTGAGCCGTAGCCGTTGCCCTTGTAGAACCACTCGGGCTGCACGCCCTTCTCGCCTGCCTTCGGCTTGCCGTTCTCAAGGCCCATCTTGAACATCTTCATCGAGTCGGTGAGTGTTTCCTCGGCCGCCTCGGAGGTCTTCTTGTGCATGGAATCGCGCGTTGCCGCGGAGCCCAGATGCGTCAGACCAGTGCCCGTCAGATGCAGGTGCGCTGCATCGGGATGCGTCATCGGCGGCAGAAAGCGGCCTTCGGCATAGGCCTTGTCGAGATCGACGGCGTCGCCAAGGCCATGCGCTTCGATCACCGAAACCAGCGGCTTGCCGCCGTTTGCGGCTTCCATGGCCAGCGCGTAGACGCTGCCCGCGTTCTTCACGGCTTTCGCGGTACCGCCCGGCTCGCGCACGGCGACGATGATCTCTCCGTTCGAACCCTTGATCTGCGAAATAAGCACGGTCTTCATCCTTTTTAGATAGCGCGGAAAATGCTCCGCCTCTCCGGCTCCCGAAGGAGCCGGATCGGTAAGTTCATACGACGGCGAATGCGTGGCTGGCGCTTGGCGCCTAGCCCTTGTTCTTGTTGTAAACGTCGAAGAAGACGGCCGCGAGAAGCACCAGTCCCTTGACCATCTGCTGGAAATCGATGCCGAGGCCGACGATCGACATGCCGTTGTTCATGACGCCCATGATGAAAGCGCCGATGACGGCACCAGTGATTTTGCCAACGCCGCCGGATGCCGAAGCCCCGCCGATGAAGCAAGCCGCGATAACGTCGAGCTCGAAGCCGACGCCGGCCTTCGGCGTTGCCGAATTCAGGCGGGCCGCGATGATCATGCCCGCGAGACCGGCTAGAACGCCCATGTTGACGAAGGTGAAGAAGCTGAGGCGCTCGGTATTGATACCGGAAAGCTTGGTGGCCTTTTCATTGCCACCCATGGCGTAGATACGGCGCCCGATCGTGGTGCGGCGCGTGACGAACGCGTAGGCCGCGATCAGCACGAGCATGACGACGAGAACGTTCGGGAGGCCCTTGTAGCTCGACAGCTGATAGCCGAGAAACAGGATCGCCAGCGAAAGAATGACGTTCTGAGCGATGAAGAAGCTCGTCGGCTCGACGTCGATGCCATGGCTTTCGTTCACCTTGCGGCGACGCCAGGCGAGATAAAAGAGCACCGCCGGGATGATCAGGGTCAGGATCAGCGAAGTCGAATGCAGCGGAATACCGCCGAAATCGATCATGTCGCCGGGCAGGAAACCCGTCGAGATCACCTGGAAGTCCTTCGGGAACGGTCCGATGTTCTTGCCGCCAAGCACGAACAGCGTCAGGCCGCGGAAGACGAGCATACCGGCGAGCGTGACGATGAAGGCCGGAATGCGGTGATACGCGATCCAGTATCCCTGTGCAGCGCCGATGGCACCACCAATGATCAGGCAGAGAATACCCGCCAGGACGAAGTTCATCTGCCAATTGACGGTCATGATGGCCGCCACCGCACCGACGAAAGCGACGATCGAACCGACCGAAAGGTCGATATGACCGGCCACGATGACGAGCAGCATGCCGAGCGCCATGATGACGATGAACGAATTCTGCAAAACGAGGTTCGTCAGGTTGACCGGCTTGAACAGAATGCCGCCCGTGTAGAACTGGAAGAACACCATGATCGCGACCAGCGCGATGAGCATGCCGTATTCACGGATGTTGCTGCGGATGTAGTCCGTAACGGAAACGACGTTGCTTTCCTCGGTGGCAGCTGAAGGGTTGACCGGAGTCATTGTTTCTTCTCCCCTGAGCGCATGATAGCGCGCATGATGGTTTCTTGGCTCGCCTCTCCCTTTGGCAGTTCCGCAACGATACGTCCTTCATTCATGACGTAGATGCGGTCGCACGTGCCAAGCAGTTCCGGCATTTCCGATGAGATCATCAGAACGCCCTTACCATCGGCGGCGAGCTGGTTGATGATAGTATAGATTTCGTATTTTGCACCGACATCGATACCGCGCGTGGGTTCGTCGAGGATCAAAACGTCCGGATTGGAAAACAGCCACTTGGACAACACCACTTTTTGCTGGTTTCCGCCCGAAAGATTGACCGTTTCCTGGAAGATGCTGGAGCTGCGGATACGCAGTTTCGTGCGATAGTCCGATGCGATCTTGGATTCCTTGATGCTGTCGATCACCGTTCCGCTCGAAACGCCGGCAAGATTGGCAAGCGTCGTATTGTGGACGATGTTCTCGCCAAGGACGAGCCCGAGGTGCTTGCGGTCTTCGGTGACATAGGCCAGGCCGGCGTCGATCGCCTTGCGGACGGTGCCCACATCGACCTTCTTGCCGTGCATGAAGACGTCGCCGGTGATCTTGTGACCGTAGGATTTTCCGAACACGCTCATGGCGAATTCGGTGCGGCCGGCACCCATCAAGCCGGCGATGCCGACCACCTCGCCCTTGCGGACGTTGATGTTGATGTCGTGCAGAACCTGGCGATCCCGGTGATGCTGGTGGAAGGCGTTCCAGTTCTTCACCTCGAGGATCGTCTCGCCGATCGGCACGGAGCGCGGCGGATAACGATCGGCGAGTTCGCGACCCACCATGTTCTTGATGATGATGTCTTCGCTGATCTCTTCGGTACGACAGTCGAGCGTCTTGACCGTCATACCGTCGCGCAGAACCGTGATCTGGTCGGCGACCTTGCGCACTTCGTTGAGCTTGTGCGTGATGATGATCGAGGTCAGACCCTGGTTGCGGAACTCGATCAGAAGGTCGAGCAGTGCGTCGGAATCTTTTTCGTTGAGCGAAGCCGTTGGCTCATCGAGGATGAGGAGCTTCACGCTCTTAGACAGCGCCTTGGCGATCTCGACCAGCTGCTGTTTGCCGACGCCGATGTCGGTCACGAGCGTCTCGGGGGATTCCTTCAGACCGACCTTGCCGAGCAGCTGCTTCGTGCGGTTGAAGGCTTCCTGCCACTTGATGATGCCGTTATGCGCGACTTCGTTGCCGAGGAAGATATTTTCGGCGATCGACAGAAGCGGTACAAGCGCCAGCTCCTGGTGGATGATGACGATGCCGATCTCTTCAGAGTCCTTCAGGACCTTGAAGTTGCGGACGTCACCTTCATAGACGATATCGCCGTCATAGGTGCCGGCGGGGTAGACGCCGGAGAGAACTTTCATCAGGGTCGACTTACCGGCCCCGTTTTCGCCCACCAATGCATGGATTTCACCCTGCCGAACCTTGAGGTTCACATTCTCAAGCGCTTTTACGCCCGGGAACGTCTTGGTGATGTTCCGCATTTCGAGGATTGTATTGTCCATAGTCAATATCCAACGCCAGCAGCCGGAAACACGGCGCGGCGATCATAAAAGTGAAGACCGGAACCCGCAAGCTGCGGGTTCCGGCCAACTTGGAACAATTACTTCAGCTGGTCAGCCTTGTAGTAACCGCCTTCGACGAGGATCTTCTCGTAGTTGGTCTTGTCGACCGCTACCGGCGTCAGCAGGTAGGACGGGATGACCTTTACACCGTTGTCGTAGGTCTTGGTGTCGTTGACTTCAGGCTCCTTGCCTTCCATCAGCGCGTTGACCATGCCGACAGTAACCTTTGCGAGGTCACGGGTGTCCTTGAAGATCGTGGAGTGCTGATCGCCGGCGATGATCGACTTGACCGACGGAACTTCAGCATCCTGGCCGGAAACGACCGGAAGCGGCTGGTCCGGGGTGCCATAGCCGACGCCCTTCAGCGACGAAATGATGCCGATGGACAGACCGTCGTAAGGCGACAGAACTGCATTGACCTTCGCGTCGGTGTAGTTAGCCGAGAGCAGATTGTCCATACGAGCCTGGGCCGTTGCCGGGTCCCAACGCAGCGTACCGACCTTGTCCATGCCGGTCTGGCCAGACTTCACGACGAGCTTGCCGCTGTCGATGTAAGGCTGCAGAACCGACATTGCGCCGTCGTAGAAGAAGAACGCGTTGTTGTCGTCCGGCGAACCGCCGAAGAGCTCGATGTTGAACGGGCCCTTGCCATCCTTGAGGCCGAGGGCGTCAACGATGGAACCGGCCTGCAGAACGCCAACCTTGAAGTTGTCGAACGTCGCGTAATAGTCGACGTTGCCCGAATCGCGGATCAGACGGTCATAAGCGATGACCTTGATGCCTGCGTCGTGGGCCTTCTGCAGAACGTCGGAAAGCGTCGTGCCGTCGATGGCGGCAATAACGAGAACCTTCGCGCCCTTCGTGACCATGTTCTCGATCTGAGACAGCTGGTTCGGAATGTCGTCGTCAGCGTACTGCAGGTCAGTCGTGTAACCGGCTTCCTGAAGCTGCTTGACGATGTTGTTGCCGTCGTCGATCCAGCGTGCGGACGACTTCGTAGGCATTGCGATACCGACAGTCCCCTTGTCGGCGGCAACCGCTGGCATTACGAACGACGCGACGCCGAAAGCAGCCGCAGCCATCAATGAGATAATGGATTTCATCTCTCTCTCCCTTGTTAACAAATCGGCGGGACGAAAAATCGCCCGCCCCGAAACTGTGGCAGGTTCCGTCTTGGAAAATTACTTCAGATTGTGAGAAACGAAGTAGGTCTCCTCCACGCTCTCACACGTGTTGAGTGCCAACCAGCACACGGCGGCAAACTGGTATGGATTCCTATAACTGTCAAATAGAATAACTGGCAAAGTGCATAACAATTTTGGTATATCGTTAAAAAGTATTACTTTTAATGGAACGCGGTTGGGAGGCCGCAACCATGGCGATTAATTTAGAACCTCAGGCGCTCGATCACGTCGATATACGAACCGACACTCTGGGGGATGACGGCCTTCTGAGGGCGGGACTCAAGCTGAATCACCTGCGCATGATTGTCGCAATCGAAGATAGCGGGCAGATTTCGGCCGCGGCAGAAGCGCTGAATATTTCCCAGCCGGCTGCATCGCGCATGCTGGCGGAAATGGAATCGATTCTGAAGACACCTCTTTACGAGCGCGTCGCGCGTGGCGTTGTGCTGACGACCTTCGGCGAGGCTCTCGCCAGACGTGCGCGCAAGATCATGCTGGAACTGCGGGAGGTTAGCCGCGAAATAGGTGAGCTGAAGTCCGGCAAGGGCGGCTCCGTGTTCATTGGCGCGGTGACCGCACCCGCCATGAGCCTTGTCGTACCGGCCATCAAGGAAGTGCGGACGGCTTTTCCCGGCATAGAGGTGAACATCCAGGTCGAGACCAGCAATGTGCTCGCGCGAGAACTGCTCGCCGCGCGGCACGACTTCATCATCAGCCGCATTCCCGATGACCTGAACCCGCGATTGTTCGAGGTTCAGGAAATCGGCGTCGAGAGGGCCTGCCTGATTGTTCGCAGCGGTCACCCGCTTCTGAAAAACGCCACAGCAAGCCTTGCCGACCTGCCGCTTTATGATTGGGTGTTCCAGCCGCCCGGGACGCTTCTGCGCAGAACGATCGAKGATCTGTTCCTCACGCACAGTGTTCCGCTGCCTGAAAACATCGTCAACACGTCGTCTCTGCTGCTGACCTGTGCGATCATCTGCCAAACGAACGCCATTGCGCCGATCGCCATCGACGTCGCCCAGTTTCTGGCCACGCAGCAATCGAAGGCCGCCGACGTGCGGGTCCTGCCGATTGATTTCGAGATCAATGTCAGGCCCTACAGCCTGATCACGGCAAGGGAACGCGCTTTGCCTCCAAGCGCCCGGCTGCTCTACGATCTCGTTCTCGCCGAAAGCAAGAGGGGCGGCCCAGCCTGACAAGCTCGGCGCCATGTTGCGCGCGTCTAATGCGCGCCGTTGAGAGGAAGCGCGCCTATGCTGTTTGGCCAATCGGTATTCCAGTCCGTGCTCGACCGCTTGAAAGCGGACGACGACGATCGCGATGAGCATGACGTCCAGCCTTCCAGCCGCATTCACGGCTTTACGACCGGCCTTGCCTTCGACGTCATGGAGGGGGTGTCGACAGCGTCGGCAAAGCCCGGCCAGGCCTATCTCGACATCCTGGAATTCGATGTGCCGACTGAAGAAGAAATACCCCCGGCTCAATCCGTACCGGAGCCGGAGCCCCCACCCGAGCCTGTCATGCCAGAGCACCTCTCGCGGATCTCCCCGCAGGAGGTCGCCACCGAACTCTCCATCTCAGCGCGCGATACGGTTCAAAGCCTTGGCGAAAAACGCCGCGCCTTCGCAAAAAAGAACCATCCGGATGGGGTGGATGCGCGATTCCGCGAGAATGCCGCAAAGCGCATGACGATCGCCAACCTGATGATAGACGAGGCGATCAAACGGCTCGGTCGATGATTATTCCGCGTCTTTTCTGACGTCTTCCTCTTCCGGCTCGCTCGTCGCCTCGGGCTGCGCCTGCACCGGCGCCGACGGCTTGTAGCTCCAGAACAGCATATAGATGGAATAGGCACCCGCGCCGGCTGCCAGAACCGCCCAGAATGGATCGCCCCTGGTGGTTTCCATCAATGCCCAGCCGAAGCAGACGACGACGATCAGAATGCGCACCCATAGCGGGCGGTAGACCGGATGGTTTGGATCAATCAGTTGCATGTCATTCCCGCGTGTAAACCTGTCACATGTCTTTAGGATGGATTTCATAAATGTGAAAGGGTGGCGGGCTTGACGTCGAACACATAAAATGGAATGAAAATTCCACAATTATAGCAGTTCGGTTATTTCATTCCGAATTCAAGGGAGGTTCTCATGACAGTCAGATTTGGTCTTCTCGGCGCCGGTCGCATCGGCAAGGTCCACGCCAAGGCGGTCAGCAGCGACGCCAACGCCAAGCTGGTGGCCGTCGCCGACGCCTTCCCGCAGGCAGCCGATGCGATCGCGGCGGCATACGGGTGCGAGATCCGCACCATTGAGGCAATCGAAGCCGCCAAGGACATCGACGCTGTCGTCATCTGCACGCCAACCGATACGCACGCCGACCTGATCGAGCGCTTCGCCCGCGCCGGCAAAGCGATCTTCTGCGAAAAGCCGATCGACCTCGACGTTGCCCGCGTCAAGGCCTGCATCAAGGTTGTCGCCGAAACCAAGGGCAAGCTGATGGTCGGCTTCAACCGCCGCTTCGACCCGCATTTCATGGCGGTGCGCAAGACCATCGACGACGGCCGAATCGGCGACGTCGAAATGGTGACGATCACCTCGCGCGATCCGGGCGCCCCGCCGGTCGACTACATCAAGCGCTCCGGCGGCATCTTCCGTGACATGACGATCCACGATTTCGACATGGCCCGCTTCCTGCTGGGCGAAGAACCGGTTTCCGTAACCGCCACGGCAGCAGTCCTCGTCGACAAGGCAATCGGCGAAGCCGGCGACTACGATAGCGTCTCGGTGATCCTGCAAACCAAATCGGGCAAACAGGCGGTCATCTCCAACTCGCGTCGTGCCACCTACGGCTACGACCAGCGCATCGAAGTGCATGGTTCCAAGGGCATGGTCGCCGCCGAGAACCAGCGCCCGGTCTCCATCGAGGTCGCCAACGGCGAAGGCTACACCAGGCCGCCGCTGCACGACTTCTTCATGACGCGCTATACCGAAGCCTACGCCAACGAGATCGCGAGCTTCATCGCGTCCATCGAGAAGGGCGCGGCGATTTCGCCTTCGGGTGCCGACGGTCTTGCAGCGCTGGCACTGGCGGATGCGGCCCTCCAATCCGTCAAGGAAGGCAAGCTCATCAAGATCGGCTGACGGCTCCTCTCCCGACCGAAGGCCGCACATGAGATGGCCGGGCCTCTGCCCGGCCATCTCCCGTTCATCCCATGAGGTTGCGCGACCGCATCCCGCGGTCAGTCGGATCCCTGTATGCCGGAGAACACGATATCCTGGTCGATCACGGACAACGCCCTGTTCAAATGCCCCTCGAAGACGAGAATCTGCTCGTCCGCGACGACCCGGATCTCCGGCATTCCCTCCATCCGCACGACATGCGACTGGCCGAGGCCGTCCTCGATCCCCTGGCGCAGCAAATCGTAGTAGCGCGTGCCGGGCCCGGTGATCGCGATCGGCATGCGTTCCGTTAGGCTGAGCAAGCGCGAGAGCCCGTTGCCAAGCGCGACGCCAGCCTGCCGGAAGGCAAACGCCGACATACGATGCCCCTGACGCGCCTTGACGGCAATCTTGTCCAGTTCGGCGATCGGCACGAACTTGGCCGGGATCGTATCGAGCGGGACCTCGAAGGCCATCCGCAAAATGGCGTAAAAACCCGCATATGCCTCGATGCATCCCTTGCTGCCGCAGCGACAAAGGCCGCCGTTTGCCATGTGCAGCATGTGCCCGAAATTGGGCGCCGAGATCTCGCGCTCGCCCGGCGCTGTCCGCTTGACGATGCCAAGCCCGATACTGTGGCCGAGAGACAAGGCCGCGAGCGAACGAAAGTCTGCGCCTTTCAGATTGTCTTCATGGACACCAAGTGCGGCAGCAACGAGCAAGGTCTCGTTATCCAGGATGATCTTTGCCCGCCAATCCGGTCGCAGTGCCGATTCGAAATCGATCTGATTGCTGCCGAAGATCGGCGACCAGACGAGCACGGGTTCGGTCGAATTCACCAGCCCCTTGCTGCTGATCGATATGAGCAGGACCTTTTCCTGCACTATCCGTGAACGGGCAAGGAGCCGCGCCAGCCCCTCCCGGACCGAAGCCACGAATCGATCGGCACCGGCCGGATCATGCGATCGGTCCTCGCTGAATCGGTCGATCAGCTTCCCCGCATAGTCGACCAGCGAGTATTGCACGCCGTCCGAAGAAATGATCACCACGATCAGGTAGCCGCAATCGCGCCGCTGCCGAAAAAGCACACGCGGCCGCCCCCTGCCGCCCGCCGCCTGATGCTCGGATTTCTCGATGATCTGCGCCTTCTCCAGATCGGCGGTAATGGCCGAAATGGTGGCAGACGAGAGTTTTGTGAAATCCGAAATCTCCGTATGCGCCAGTGCGCCGTGCCTTCGAAGCGCGGCGAGTACCAGCACACTGTTACGCTGCCGGACCAACTCCGTGCTCGACTTGGTCAGCATGTATGCCTGCCTCTCCCCCTCGCAATCCGCCCTCCTTCACACCGCATCTCCAACAACCTTTCCGCGATGGAAATTAAGCCGGTAGTGCAGTGTTGACAGTTGAAAAAATCTCTGACACTTAATTTCTCGACTGTCGAGAAAATAATTAAGACCCTTCTCGACAGCAAACCGCGGCGGTCGGAGGAACCACTGGCTGGGGCTGGCCGCAATCCATTCGGGAGGATAATATGAAGTCTATTTTGAAGCTGATGGCCGGCGCTGCCATCCTCGTGACGGTGCATACGGCCGCCATGGCTGCCGACCTCGTCGTCGGCGTTTCCTGGTCCAACTTCCAGGAAGAACGCTGGAAGACCGACGAAGCTGCCATCAAGAAGGCACTGGAAGCCAAGGGCGCGAAATACATCTCCGCAGACGCGCAGTCGTCTGCCGCAAAGCAGCTGACGGACGTTGAATCGCTGATTTCRCAGGGCGCAAACGCTCTCATCATTCTCGCTCAGGACTCCGATGCAATCGGCCCGGCCATCGAAAAGGCCGCTGCTGAAGGTATCCCGGTCGTCGGCTACGACCGCCTGATCGAAAACC
Organism: Rhizobium sp. 05L419; assembly: GCF_056397845.1. NCBI lineage: Bacteria > Pseudomonadati > Pseudomonadota > Alphaproteobacteria > Hyphomicrobiales > Rhizobiaceae > Rhizobium > Rhizobium sp. 05L419. Next base: position 11,662 of record NZ_JBFTOF010000014.1, on the reverse strand, counting down.
CGGCTGCATTCTACCTGACCTTCGACAACAAGGAAGTCGGCCGCATGCAGGCGAAGGGCGTTTTCAACGTCAAGCCGGAAGGCAACTACGTCTTCATCAAGGGTTCGTCGTCCGACCCGAACGCTGACTTCCTCTTCGCAGGCGCGATGGAAGTTCTCAAGCCCGCCATCGACGCCGGCAAGATCAAGAATGTCGGCGAAGCCTACACCGACGGCTGGCTGCCTGAAAACGCGCAGCGCAACATGGAACAGTTCCTGACCGCGAACAACAACAAGGTTGATGCCGTTGTTGCCGCAAACGACGGTACTGCCGGTGGCGCGATCGCAGCTCTCGACGCACAGGGCCTCGCCGGATCCGTACCGGTTTCCGGTCAGGATGCCGACAAGGCCGCACTGAACCGCGTCGCGCTCGGCACGCAGACGGTTTCCGTCTGGAAGGATAGCCGCGAACTCGGCAAGCGCGCTGCAGAAATCGCTCTCGATCTGGCCGGCGGCAAGAAGATGACCGAAGTCGAAGGCGTCCAGACCTTCAAGGGCGGCGCCAAGGGCGTGGCCATGGAATCGGTCTTCCTCAAGCCGCTTCCGATCACCAAGGACAACCTGAATGTCGTCATCGACGCGGGCTGGATCTCCAAGGCTGAAGCCTGCCAGGGCGTCAAGGCCGGCAGCACCAAGGCTTGCGACTAACAGATAGCCGCAAGGCAAAGATTACCGGCGCCGCAACGGTCAACACCGTTGCGGCGCCGGACGCGGATTTGAACCATCAGCTGATGGTTTCTCCGCCTCATCGCACCATCGCGTACTTTGATTCCCTGCCGGTATCGTGTCGCGGGACCCAAGCGACCGAAATGCCGGAAGCACGGCGATGGTCAGTACAAGAACAGGACGCTAAGCGGGCAACGGTTCGACGGTGCCCGGCAGCAAGTCCAAACAGTGGGGGAACGGCAAACCCATGGCCGAAATGGTAAAATCCACAACTTCAAGCGGACCGAGCGTGGCCGAGGGCAGTGCTATCAGCCGCTTCTTCCGCGCCACCGAAATCGATACGCGCCTTCTTGGCATGATTGGCGCGCTCGTCCTTATCTGGATCGGTTTTCACTTCATCACCGGGGGGCTGTTCCTCACGCCGCGCAACCTCTGGAACCTGTCGGTTCAGACGACCGATATCGCGATCATGACGACCGGCATGGTGCTCATCATCGTGACCCGCAACATCGACCTGTCGGTCGGCTCCGTGCTTGGCCTCTGCGGCATGATCATGGGCGTGACGCAAGCCAAGATCCTGCCGGGACTTGTCGGCTTCGACAGCCAGTTCACCTGGATCATCACCTTGCTGGTCGGCATCCTGGCCGGCGCGTTGATCGGCGGCTTTCAGGGCCTCATCATCGCTTTCCTCAACGTTCCCTCATTTATCGTCACGCTCGGCGGCCTGCTCGTCTGGCGCGGCGCCACCTGGCTGGTCACCAGCGGCCAGACCGTCGCTCCGATGGACCAGACCTTCCGCATCATGGGCGGCGGCGCCGAGGGTTCCATCGGCGCGACCTGGAGCTGGATCGTCGGTATCATCGCCTGCCTGTTCGTCATCGGCAGCATCGCCAACTCCCGCCGGCAGCGCAAGCGCTTCGGCTTCCCGCGCCGTCCGCTCTGGGCGGAGTATTTCCTCTCGGCACTTTCCTGCGTGCTGATCCTCGGGGCGGTCTGGATCGCCAACAGCTACTACTGGCCGATCAACATAGCCAAGAAGTATGCGGAAGCGAACAACATCCCCTGGCCTGAAACCGGCCTGGATATCCCCTACGGTATAGCCGTTCCGGTCCTGATCGCGATCATCACCGGCATCATCATGACGTTCATTGCCACCCGCCTGCGCTTCGGCCGCTATGTCTTCGCAATCGGCGGCAATCCGGAGGCTGCCGAGCTCGCCGGCATCAAGACCCGCTGGGTGACCGTGCGCATCTTCGCTCTGATGGGCATCTTGGCGGCGATCGCCGCGGCCATCTCGACGGCGCGTCTCAACGCCGCCACCAATTCCCAGGGTACGCTTGACGAACTTTATACGATCGCTGCAGCCGTCATCGGCGGCACGTCGCTTGCGGGCGGCACCGGCACGATTGCCGGCGCCATGCTCGGCGCGCTCGTGATGCAGTCACTCCAGTCGGGCATGGTGCTGGCCCATGTCGACACGCCGCTACAAAGCGTCGTTGTCGGCGCGGTCCTCGTCGTTGCCGTCTGGCTCGACACCGTCTATCGCTCGCGTGCCAAGTAAGAGGAGTCCGAAACATGACTGATCAACGCACTCCCCAAAGCAAGAACGCGCCTCTTGTCGAGCTGAAGAACATTTCGATCTCCTTCGGTGGCATCCATGCCGTCGACAACGCCTCCGTCGACCTCTACCCCGGCGAAGTCGTCGCCCTCCTCGGCCATAACGGCGCGGGCAAGTCGACGCTGATCAAGATCCTCTCCGGCGCTTACAAGCGCGACAGCGGCGAAATCCTGATCGAAGGGGAACCGGCTGACATCCGCAATCCGCGCGATGCAAAGAAGTATGGCATCGAGACGATCTACCAGACGCTCGCCGTCGCCGACAATGTCGACGCCGCAGCCAACCTCTATCTCGGCCGCGAGCTGAAGACGAAGTGGGGCACCCTCGACGACGTCGCCATGGAGGCCTCCGCCCGCGAAGTGATGGGACGGCTGAACCCGAACTTCCGCCGCTTCAAGGAGCCAGTGAAGGCGCTGTCCGGCGGCCAGCGGCAATCCGTGGCGATCGCCCGCGCGATCCTCTTCAACGCCCGCATCCTGATCATGGACGAGCCGACGGCCGCCCTTGGTCCGCAGGAAACGGCGCAGGTCGGCGAGCTCATCAAGCAGTTGAAGAAGGAAGGCATCGGCATCTTCCTCATCAGCCACGACATCCATGACGTCTTCGACCTTGCCGACCGCGTCTCGGTCATGAAGAACGGCCAGGTTGTCGGCCACGCCCGCACCGAAGACGTAACCAAGGACGAGGTTCTCGGCATGATCATCCTCGGCAAGGTCCCGCCCAAAGCCATCCCCGGCCCCGGCGCTATGCAGGTTTGAACGCGCCGAACGAAACCAATAGGTCCGCCGTTTGCAAGAACGGCGGACTTTTCAATTTTGGACATTGATGCTGAGAGAAAGCTAGGCTAAGAACCACCCATCGGACAGGCGACTCGAACCGCCTCAGGCATGCACCCGTAGCTCAGCTGGATAGAGTGTTGGATTCCGATTCCAAAGGTCACAGGTTCGAATCCTGTCGGGTGCGCCACTGAACTCCTTGAAATCATTTATATTTCAGTCTTTTCAACCGCACACTCTCAAGATACTGGGCTGGGGATTTCGTGCCCGCTTGGAAGAAGGGCCATTTCATACCGGACTACGTCGCACCTGCGCCCCGAAAATCACTCACGAAAAGGTGGCGCAAGTCGGAAACCGAAGAAGCGGCGCGCTAAGGAATGATAGACTATTAGTTGCAGGTCTCTTATCAGAACACTCCCGAAGGAGCCTTCATCTTGCAAACAACCCCCGACGATCTTGCTCGCCTGTTCCACGAAGCCTTGGAGAAGCTCGCCTGGAAAGGTGACGCGCAGGAGCTGGCAAAGGTCGTGCGCCGACTGAACATTGGTCTTCCCGTAGAAGACGAGTTCATGGTGGTGGCCAACTGGCTCGGTAAATGCGCGATGATCCACAAGCTGGACCAGCAAATAGTGCCCGTCCAAGCAAAACAGAAGTATCAAGTACCGGATCTGATCGCGCGGTTTTCGATCGTGTCCCAGTACGTGGTGTAGGTGACGGTAKGGAGTAAAGCCGAGCGCCCGCGCGTTTCATTGCGCTGTAGCGGGTGATCGGCTTTGCGGGCGGCCATCAGTGTTTTCCGCTAGGGTCGGGTTGTTCAAGACCAACCTGACGGAAAGATCACCGATGACCAATGACATGATGAACGTGCGTTCGCTTGTTGAGAAGAGTGCCGATGCAGATTTGTTGCGTGAGATGATCGGCTTTGCTGCCGAGCGGCTGATGGAGCTGGAGGTTGGCGGAGCCACCGGTGCTGACTTCGGCGAGAAGAACCCGATGCGGCTCGCACAACGCAATGGCTACCGTGATCGGGATTGGGAAACGCGAGCTGGAACGGTCGAGCTTCGCATCCCGAAGCTGCGCAAAGGCAGCTACTTTCCGAGCTTCCTTGAACCGCGCCGCATGGCAGAGAAAGCTCTGACGGCGGTTATCCAGGAGGCGTACATACAAGGAATATCGACGCGTTCTGTCGATGACCTGGTCAAAGCCATGGGGATGAGCGGCATCTCCAAGAGCCAGGTGTCGCGCCTGTGCGAAGAGATCGACGTCAAGGTGAAGGCGTTCCTCGATCGTCCCATCGAGGGCGAGTGGCCATACGTCTGGGTGGACGCGACCTATCTCAAGGTCCGGCGTGGCGGCCGCATCGTCTCGGTCGCCGTCATTATCGCCGTCGGCGTCAATAACGACGGTCGGCGCGAAGTCCTGGGCATGGAGGTCGGCACGTCGGAAGCTGAGCCGATCTGGACGGAGTTCCTTCGCAGGCTGACACGCCGAGGTCTACGCGGGGTGAAGTTGGTTGTCTCCGATGCGCATGAGGGCCTCAAAGCTGCCGTTTCCAAGGTCCTCAATGCGACATGGCAGCGGTGCCGCGTTCACTTCATGAGGAATGTGCTGGCGCATGCCGGAAAGAGCGGGAGGCGGGTTGTATCCGCCTTCATCGCCACAGCCTTCGCCCAGGAGACGCCGGAGGCAGCAAGCGCTCAATGGCGCAGCGTCGCCGACCAGATCAGACCGAAAGTGCCGAAGCTCGCCACCATCATGGACRACGCTGAAGACGATGTGCTCGCCTAYATGACCTTYCCGAAAGAGCACCGGGCAAAGCTGCATTCGACGAATCCGATCGAGCGTCTCAACGGCGAAATCAAGCGCCGCACCGAGGTCGTTGGCATCTTTCCGAATGACGAAGCCATCGTCCGTCTCGTTGGCGCGCTGCTGCTCGAACAGAACGACGAGTGGGCCGTCCAACGCGCCAGGTATATGACGCTTGAGACCATGGCCCAAATGAGCGATGATCCGCAAATCAGTTTGCCCGCCGTGGCACGCTGATATCCTCCGGCTCTATGTCGGAAAGCACGGCCATCAGCCGCGACCTACACCACCTCCCGGGACACGATCCGCTCCTGGCTCTCATCGCTTTGTGACTTATCAGTACCGACGACGCAACAGACAGATTCAGATGACAGAATCCGGACAGGCGAAGACGCATAATCAAGGCTTTTAATTTAAGCCAACTGTACTGCTCATTATGCGGGTTACCCGATCGAAATTTTTCTTGAACAACGTTTGGACATGCCAGAGCAGTGAAGCAGAAGGGGGGTCGCCAAACTTAGCAAGCGCGCTGCGACTTGGAGCAAACAGGTAAGCGCCTCCGGTGGGCGTGATCCACTGCCGTCCCCCATCACTTATCTTGACGGGACCGTTTGGGCTCATGATCTCCATTGTGCGTTCAGAGCGCGAGCGCCCGACCAGCAAATCATTGCCTGGATTGGGACTGATCGCACCGTTCATCCATTTGCGGGTGAGTTTCTCAAATTGATTTGGGATGGCAGTCTGGAAGGCTATGAAAATAAGGCCGCGATCTTCCTCATCGGGGCGTCCAAATGGGATGCCACGTCGGATGATTCTGGGAATATTTACTTCATCGCGGGCACCCTCGCGTGGATTGACCTTACGAATGTGAGCAGCGAACGGGCAGTGGTTTCCGTCGGGGTCATCGCGAAAATCGAAATCGTTTCCCGGTGGATTATCGCCTGGATCCTGTGTAGTGACGTTGCGAACCGGGGTGCCTGAAGGCCAGCGGCCTACGATCAGAGCCGCCAGACGGTCGGCAGTGAGGCCTGGCCACTGGTGTTGGATTCGTTGCGCTTCTTGCTCACAGAAGTTCCTGAAGCTTGCTACATCTTGTTTCAACCGGCGGAGGACCAACAGTGAGCCGTTCGGCGCAAGCCCTCGCGCGTCTCGCGCAGGGAGGATGATGGGACCGCCTGGATCGGAGACATAGCCAAATACGAAGTTGCCGGCCCCAAGCGTGCCGCCATCGTCAAAACCAATGACCTTGGGCTGCGAAATTCCATCGCGAAATCCAAAGTGCTCCCGATCATCAACGAGCCGCGCGCCAGTCTCCCGATAGGTTGATCTGAATCCGGCTACCTCGGCGCGAGAGATGAGTTCATCAGCGGCGCCTTCTACAGAAAGCTGATTATTGGATCCAATGATGAGGAGAACGTCAATCGGATCGGCAGGGCCACCCAATGCCCAGTTATCAGGGTCTGTAAAGTCTCCTAGGATCGAAGCACTGCGCTTCACCATCCCTCCATTGAAAGCCGAGTCCAACAGGTAAAGGTCTTGCAACAGGTCGACGATCTGTGTGCCTACCGCAACGCCAAGCCAATAGGGAGGGATAGCAGTCCCAGCCTTCATATCGACCCGCGTCTGTCTAACCATGGCGGTAGTAGTGATCTCCGCTTCTAACTGAGCCAGCCAAGCCAGGGCGCTTTGCGCTTGGGCGACATCAATTAGCGTTAAAGCCAGAAGCGTTTGGTAGTCGGTATTAAAGCCGCCCAGGATCATGCCCTGAATATCGTCAACTGCAAGCATCATCGCCGAGCGCGATTTTGCGAGATAGCGTGTGGCGGAGGCCCTCCGGCCGCGACAACTGCACTGACAAGGGCCTCGGGCGCGTGGGCAGATGCAAGTAGATCAGGGAATCGAGGCGACCAGCCGGGCGCGCATCCCCCTATCTCATCGGCAAAACTGAGCTCGCTGGACCCGTCCTTCATACAGCAGGTCGCCTCGCATTTAACCGACGGACCTGTCGCGGTGCCATTTCGCTTGAAACGTGTCACGAAAAGGTGGACCGACAGCAGTTCGGCGATCTGGCCGGGATGCTCGACCTTTGCCCCGCCTATTGTGAGATCGCTAATGGTAATCTTCTCAGTGTCAGGGATTGTCAATTCGAGCCGAAGTACCCGACTCTTGGTCACATCCCAAAGATCAGCACCCCGAAGGACCGACCACCAATCGCGTGGAACTGGTGTCTGATTGTCGGGCAACAGCAGGCCCTGCTCGTCAACTCCGGCGATGTAAAGGCCAACTGGATTGGCTAAGGTATACCGATACGATCCGAGGACCTGAGCATACGCCTGTTGCGAAATCAGAGGGTCGCTGTTGCGATTGGGATTTCCACCCGCATTGCAGCACAGCAGTTTTTCGGCATCACTACCGTCCAGCATCTCACCGGAAGCAATTGTGCGGGCAATACCTGATACTCCAGCCAGATTTACCTCTGCGCCAAGTGAGTTAGCGCGATGACTAAGATGTACGATCCCGCTGCCTATATTGAGACTATTGCGTGGATTGAAACCTCCCGGCGCAACAATTTCACTTAGACGGCCGTTAGAACCGCGCCGATAGATACCGTGAGTAGCCCGCAATTGATCTGTCTTGATGCTATTATCGCCGATGAACTCCTTGTAAATGTCGACCACGCGCTGCTCGTCGTGTTCGAACAGTGTAGCAAAGTAGTCGTAACCCTCGGCTACAAAGGCAAGCTTTATGATTTGGCCATTGGCATTCCGGTGGGCATACCATTCAACATATTCGTCCTGGCGGTCGCGAACAGGTAGATGCAAGACGCGGTCCTGCCCATCTACAAACGTGCCAGCCGCAAAATCCTCGTCACCGAGGTGCTCAGCGGCGCGGTAGATCCCGGTGGGGTCGACGGCGGTCGGTACGAATTCATTCCAAGGTCCGCGGCGTATTACTGCACGTGGAAATGCGCCCCAAGCACGAATGGCGACGGTTTCAGCGGCCGGATCCAACTCCTCCCATACGGGGTTAACATAAGCCAACTCCGCAGCGTGAGCCTGGACATCGGCGGTCGTGATATCGGCCGGGTCCTTCTTTAGGACGGTCGCGAGTAGTAGGATGACGATGTCCTGTGCCTCCTTCGCCATGGCAGTATGCCAATTGGCGGGGTCTCGGAAATCGGTAGCATAACCAGGTGCTTCGAATACCCACTGCGTCATAGACTGCCCCCCAGGTAAACGATTGATGTTCCGTTATTGAAGATCTCTTTGAGTCCAGATCTGGATGAAGTGCGCTGACTGAAGGCTTCTGGCCTAAGGCTGAGTCGACAAATCGAGCGTCATTTCTGGGTGGACGCCAATGTCCTCAATCCGGATGAGGCCTTCGAAGACTATGTTGGCGTCAGCAATCCGCTTTTGCTCGAGCGCAGTTGTCGCATCAACGACGACTAAAGCCTTTACAATGCTTGCGCCAAGCGCGTCCAGTTCTGCGCCGATTTCGAGAAGGGTTTGGCCCCGTTTGGCGATGTCATCAACAACAAGCACCCGATCACCCTTCTGAACCACGCCCTCGACTCGCTTCTTCATGCCGTGCTTTGACGCTGTTCCCCTATCGATAATGAGCCTCACACCGAGCGCATGGCTCAGTACGCTTGCATAGGGTACTCCGCTGATACTAGGCGCCGCGACAGCATCAATACTCAGGCCGTGGGCTTGCTCAAGGAATAGAGAACATGCAAGTTTAAGGCCATTCGAAGAAGTGGAAATCCGCATTCCGTCAATATAAAATGGGCTTATTCTCATGCCCCTCACTACATAGCCAGAGGACCTATTGACATTTACGGCTCCGCTGCTTTTATAAAGGTCAATCAACTCCTGCTTAGTGTCGTTCCCCATAGCAAATCTCCACTTTTTAGTGGAAATTATAGTAGCATTTACTGACGTACCCGTCTAGGTAAAAATTTGACACAGTTCAACGCTGGATAGATTATGCGGCTCTTCTCAAGACTGGGGCGCACTGCTCACATAATCGGGGCGCACGATGTGCTCTCGGCCCGTGTCGGGCTTTCTGCTGGATTTGACGGAGTTTGGGCATCTAGCCTAGGATTATCAGCCACACACGGTCGCCAAGACCGCAATCAACTTTCCTGGAGCGAAGTGCTGAGCGCTTCGTCAAATATTGCCGACGCTACCGACCGTCCTATTCTCCTAGATGGCGACGAGGGACACGGTAGCACAGAAATTGCTGCACAATTTGCCTTTAAAGCGGCGCGACGCGGTATTGCCGGAATTAGCTTTGAAGATAAGCGTTTCCCGAAACAGAATTCGCTTGTAGGTTGCAACGAGTTGAGCGCGATATCGGGTTATGTTGCCACAATCGAAGCGTGCCGACGCGCCGTTGGAGCACTTCCAATGGCTATCCTGTGCCGGACGGAGAGCCTTACGGTTGGGCACCCCGTAGCTGAAGCAATTGATAGATGCGAGGCTTATGCTGAAGCAGGGGCTGATGGAGTGATTGTGCACTCTAAGGCGTCGACGATTTGCGAGATAGAGGCGTTTATGCAAGCGTGGTCTGGTCGATGCCCTGTATTGATCATTCCCACCACGTTTGGGCAGACATCACCGAACGTCTACGAGCAACTCGGAATATCTGGGGTTATATGGGCAAACCAATTGCTCAGAGCGTCTCTCTCCGCGATGACTGATGCGGCTCGCTTGCTGTTCGCCGAACGCTCGGATCGCTCTGTGAAGTTCGGTATGGCCAGTGTGGAGACTGTCATTGAGCATACAGACCCACAATGGCGAATGCTTCTCGCCGAACGCGCATGATTGCCTCCGAGGATTTGATCAACTCGCTTTGTGAACGCGGAACCACGGTCGCGATTGGCGTTCCTTGCTCATTCCTCAAGCAGGTGTTCACTAAACTGTCGAGTGATGACCGGATCGACTACATTGGCGCGTCCAGCGAGGCGGAGGCTTGCGGCATCGCGGTCGGTTCGTGGCTCGCCGGAAAGTCGCCCATTGTAGTCATGCAGAATTCAGGCTTCTGCGACTCTATCGAGACCATCGGATCGTTGATGACAGTGATGGCAGCTCCAATCATATTCTTGGTTTCGGCCCGAGGGGAGCCCGGCAAGCAGGATGAGGAGCAGCATGAGGTTATCGGTCGTGCATTTCTGAGTTTAGTTGACGCGCTTGGCCTTCCAATTCGCGTCGTGCCCAAAACTTCCTCCCATCTCGCCTTTGCGATCGACGAACTCTACGCTGAGATTGCTCACCAAAGGCGCCCTGGAGTCTTGGTCGTGCCGAAGGACACACTTGAGCCTTGCGGCGACGCACCATTCCAAATCGAGCCGACGACGGCTAGAGAAGGGCAGGGAAAACTGTTGCACGGTGACGAAGAGACGTCCCAATCAAGCCAGCTAGAGTTGATTGCGGCACTTAGGGCAACGGTCCCAAGTGACACGATATTTGTTTCAACTGCTGGGTACGCCTCTCGCTCACTGGCCGCGTCCGGCGACCGTCCGGAAAACCTTTATCTTGCGGGCGGCATGGGATGTGCAAGCGCTGTTGGGTTTGGCCTCGCCCGATATTCGGCTCGACATGTGGTTGTTTTGGATGGAGACGGTGCTGCACTCATGCGCCTCGGAAATCTCGCAACCATTGGCGGATATGCCCCGAAAAGGTTCACGCATGTTGTGCTCAACAATGGTCGGTACGCATCGACTGGCGGCCAACTTTCCATGGGTCGGACGGTGAGCTTTGCTCACATCGCGCTTGCCTGCGGATACCAATCGGCTGTCAGATCCACTTCCGCAATCGCGATCGCCGGCCTCCTCAAGCAATCTAGCGCTAGTTCGCCTCTGTTGATCGAGGCACTGTTGAGGTGGGACCCTGCAGCGTTCTCTCCTAGGGTTGGTATTAGTGGAAAGCTACAAGCAGATCGAATGCGCTCCCTCCTCCGGTCGTAAGGCTCAAAGAGCAGCTATAGTCTGGCTAATTTGATCGTTCAGGTCTTCGAACGTGAAGTCGTTGCCGAAAAAGTCTGCGGGAGTCTGAGGATTGTCCATCGATACCGCGAAGCATTTGTCGATGTACGAGACGCTGAGAGTACTGCCACTCGCAGTGGAGGTTCGCTTCTGCTTCCCACTCATCGAACCGCCCGAGAACTTTGCTGACATCCCCAATCCAGATACGCCTGCTCGAAACTAAACGTTTCCCTCATTAGGAAAGAGAAATCCTTGGGTAGCCGTTGCGACTCCAAGCTCGCGCGCAGCCGCCGCGATGCCGGGAAATCTGTGAGTCCAGTCATGCCCGCCCCGCGTCAGGATACGGATACGCCGAGGTTCAACGTGGATCGCAAGTCTGTAGCCGTCGAACTTGATCTCGTAGAGCCACTGCTCGCCAACCGGAGCCTTCATTTTCGACAACGCCAAGGTTCGACACGATCCGGCATCGGATCCAGCGGAAGGTTCGGCTGCGCAGGATCGCGTTTTCGCCGGACACGCCCTTGCAACGGCTTGTCGTCTGCGAGCAGTGGCTTCGAACGTGGTCGATCGGTCATGTGTGGATTACTTCAGCGGATACTAAAGAAGGAATTGCATGGCACCTAAGGTTGCTCCGAACAATAACTGAATCGTCATTTGTCGAGGGTGCGTCTGATTGACTCATGGGCGGGGGATTCCCGTGCGGATCAGATAGACGTATGTCGATGGCATGATCGACGAGGATGGCATCAGATACCGTTGGGCGACAGTGGGG